>SLDA01000588.1 GCA_007125545.1 Thermoflexales bacterium
AGCTCCGAAGGAAAGCTACATCATCGTCCGCTATGATGATCTCATCGCGGATGTCCGCGGCACAGTAGAACGCATCTACAACCATTTCGACCTCCCGCTGCGACCCGAATACGTTGAGTATCTACGCAGGGAGACCGTGCGCGAGCGGCGCTATAAAAGCACCCACAAGTACGACCTGGACGAGATGGGTCTGTCGGGCGAGCAGATTGTGACCGATTTCCGCGATGTCTTCGAGCGCTTCGATTTCGATATGCGGGGTTACAAACCGACCGGCGTGCCGTCAGATCTGGAAGCTGAGCCCTTGGAGCCGCAAGAGGCCTAGCCCCCTCCCATCTCAAGAAAGTGCTGATCCCGGGTGCGTTTCACGATGGGGGCACCATGGCGCAGGGACAGTATGGCAAGAGCATAGATGGCTCATTGCTCATCGTGAAACGCACCTACGTCATGCCCGCTATGACACCGGCTTGCCTTTGCGCCAGTCTGGATCGGTGTTGAAGCGGAAGTCGCACCCCTCAGGCGCCTGGGTTACCTGGTCGATCCACAGCGATCGATAGCCGACCTCATACACGGCTGGTGGCGGGCTCCACCCAGCCAGCCGCCGCTGAATTTCCTGCTCATCGACCAGCAGGTTCAGCGTGCCGGCCTCGGCATCCAGCGCGACCATGTCGCCGTCCTCGACGATCGCCAGCGGTCCACCAATGGCAGCCTCGGGCGCGACATGCAGCACCACGGTGCCGTAGGATGTGCCGCTCATCCGGCAATCAACGACCCGCACCATGTCACGCACGCCCTGGCGTAGCAAGTGAGTCGGCAGGCCAGCCGGTCCACGCTCAGGCATGCCTGGCGCGCCGATCGGACCCAAATACCGGTTGATCAAAACGTGTCCGGGCGTCGTGTGAGCTAGCGCCCGGTCAATGTCCTCCTGCGTGCCACTCCGTGGCACGATAGCCGCCGGACCCGTATGCTTGAGGAGATGGGGCGATGCAGCGGCTGTCTTGATGACGGCGCCATCAGGCGCCAGATTTCCCCGCACGATGCGTAGCCCGCCGTCGGGCTGAATCGGCGACGCCAACGAACGGATTATGTTGGCGTTCCGCACGCGTACCCCTTCCAAGTTGTCGGCCATCGTTTTGCCACTCGCCGTCATCACCGAGGTATCCAACAGAGGCGAGAGCTCTTTCATCACGGCACGGATACCACCGGCATAGTAGAGCTCCTCGACCGTGACCTGCCCGCAGGGCTTCACATCAGCGATGAAAGGTGTATCGGCGCTGAGGCGGTCGAAATCGTCGAGGGTCAAATTCACGCCCGCGCGCCGGGCAATGGCGATGAGATGGATCATCAGATTGGTGCTGGCACCTGTGGCCATCTGCACGCGGATGGCGTTCTCGAAGGCTGCACGGGTCAGGATGTCCGAGGGCCGGATGTCTCTTTCAACCAACTCCATAATCTTGATGCCGGTGGCCTCAGCCATATGGATGCGCTGGGCGTAAACGGCAGGGATCGAGGCACATCCGGGCAGGGTCAGGCCCAGCGCTTCGGCCATTGATTGAACACTGTTTGCGGTACCCATCACCCCGCAAGCACCGCAAGTGTTATAGAAGCCATCCATCTCGACCTCGCGCAGCTCCTCCTCACCGATCGTGCCGGCTTTGTACTCCCACATAAACCGCTGGGTATCGGTGGAGCAAGCCACCGTCTCGCCCTCGTAGAAGCCGGCCAGCCGCGTGCCGCCGGTGAGGATGATCGCCGGCTTATTCACCGTCGCCAGCGCCATCGCCTGCGCCGGTACATCCTTGTCACAAGTACTCAGCAGGACCACACCCTTGAGGGGCATCGACGCGATCATCTCCTCCGTGCTCATAGCCATCAGGTTTCGATAGATCAGGGTGGAGATGTCGTGAAAGACTTCGCACATTGAGATGGTAGGGAATTCCAGGGGAAATCCGCCGGCAGCCCAGATTCCGCGCTTCACAGCCTCCCCGAGCGTGCGGAAGTGCCAGTGACCGGGATTCAGCTCACTCCACGGGTTGCATACGCCGATGATAGGACGCGACATATCGAAGTCGGTGTAGCCCATTGAGCGGATGTGCCCGCGGAAGGTGCCATCAAACGGATCCGCAAGGTTGATCTCACGCACATGCGGGGTCTTGCGCTCTGTCATAGTTGCCTCCTTGGTGAAAGTGGTGATCTAGAACCAAGTTAGTTATAGAGTATTTTCCGAGACTGGAAACCAGACCGATAGCCAAGGACACGCGGTTCCGCTCCCTGGTGCGCACACTGCTCCCTGCACAACAGGAGTATGACTCAAACAGAAAGCGGATTGTGATCCGCACCGGAATGTGGAGGATGAGAGAGGTAAGACTGAAACAGCAAACGCCGGGCAATAGCGGCACACACGAGAGGCACGCTTGACGTATCCGCTAAACGGTTCTATGGTCACACTGTAACGTCCACACTTATCTACGCTTCTGGAGGTATCACAATGAAAATAACGGATCTGAAGGCTACGGTCATCGGACAGAATCCTGTGGTCCGCGTGGTTACGGACGAGGGCATTAGCGGTTACGGGGAAGTAGAGGCGTACAAGCCGTATCTCGTACCGCATATTATGTTCTACAAGGACCTGATTCTGGGTGCCGACCCGACGAACGTTGAGAGCGTTATGCTGAGGATTCGTCGCATGGGCAGCTTCAAGCCCTGGGGCAGCGCGGTCAGCGCCATCGAAATGGCCCTGTGGGACATCGCCGGGAAGGCGGCAGGATTACCGGCGTATAAGCTATTGGGCGGCAAGATCCGCGACCGCGTCAGGGTCTACAACGGCGCCGTGCGATTCCCTATGTCGGGGCAGACACCCGACGATTATGCCGAGAACGTGGCACAGATGAAGGCATCGAAAGAGAACTTCTGCCTTATCAAGCAAGGGATCGGCTTCCACAGCGCAATGCCCTCCCAGGTACCCAACTTCTTCTACAGCGATCTCCATAGAGCCGGGCGTCATCCTAACCGGGGTCTCTTGACAGAACAGGGGCTGAAACACGTCATCGCCTGCGTCGAAGCAATGAAGGGGGTCCTGGGCGACGAAGTGGGTTTGGCACTGGACTGCGGACCCGGCTGGACGGTGCCCGATGCCATCAAACTGGCAAAAGCGCTGGAGCCTCTTAACGTGATGTGGCTGGAGGATATGGTCACGGGCGATTACACCCCCTACGTACTCGCGGACCTCTACCGCGAGGTCACACGGAGTACCTCTACGATGATTCACACGGGGGAGCAGATCTACCTGCGACAGAACTTTGTGGACTTGATCGAGAAGCACGCTGTCAACGTGATCGGACCAGATCCCGCCGACGTGGGCGGCATTGCGGAGCTGAAGTGGATCGCCGAATACGCCGATCTGCACGGCATCTTGATGGCACCCCACGGTACCGGCGACGGCTTGATCGGGCTCGCGGCGCTGGTCCAGGTCGCGGCAACGATGCCCGAGAATTACATCGCCTTCGAGTACCCGGTGGGCAAGCCCGATTGGTGGTATGAAATCGTGGACGGGCTGCCCGACCCAATCGTGAAGGACAGTTTTATCGACGTATGGGACACACCCGGTCTGGGGGTCACCTTTAACGAGAAGGCTCGCGACTATCTGCCCGAGGGCGACGAGGACTTCTTCGACTAGAGTTGCGATTGGAACGAGCTACATCGACCGGGCGCCGGAGGTGATCGTCGTCCGGTCTTGGTTTCCTACAAGAGAAAGGAGCAGATCAATGAAGGTCACAAGCGTGGAAGTCGTGCGGAGTGAAAAACCGGTACCGCTTCCAATGCCCTGGCGTGCGGCCTGGCGGGAGCCCCATGGCACGCCCGCCACCACACTGCAATTCAGCATGTATCGTCTCAGCACCGATGAGGGCATCACCGGTATCGGACCTTACACAGGAGGCGACCCCGCACTAGTCCTGGGGGCTGATCCCGGGCGCATCGGCGAGTTCTGGTCCGCGCATATGAGCGGACGGCGGGCGGGGGAGTCCGGACATAACGCATCGGGCATGGAGATCGCGCTTTGGGATATCGTCGGGAAGGCCGCAGGCCTGCCTCTCTACAAGCTCCTTGGCGCACGTACTGACAGGCTCTTGGTCTACGCCGCCACCAGCCGCATCCTGGACACACAGGAGCATGCGCGCCAGGTGACCGAGCTTCAGGCCGAGGGTTTCAAAGCCGTCAAGCTGCGCCTGCACCGCCAGGATCCCTGGGAGGATCTCGAAGCGGTAGAAGCCGCCCGCGAAGCGGCAGGCGATACGTTGATGCTATTGGTTGATGCTAACCAGAACAACGCCTCCGAAGGGTACCGGTTCTGGGATCGGCGCACGGCGTTGATGATGGCTCGCGAGCTGGAGGCGCTCGGCGTCTATTTCCTGGAGGAGCCTCTTCCGCGCACCGACATCGAAGGACTCGCCGAGATCGCGGCGTCCGTCGACATGTTCATCGCAGGAGGCGAGCACACGCCCACCGTCTACGACTGGCGCGAGCACCTGTTGCACGGCGCCTACGACATTCTGCAACCCGACCTGGTGATGGGCGGCAACCTCGGCATCACGGGTGTACGGAAGGTGGCCGAATTCGCCGATCTGTCGGGCAGGCTGGTCATTCCCCACGTGCTGCTGTCTGGAGCCAACTTCCCCCTCTGCCTCGCCCCCAGCCTGCACGCGATAGCTGCGGTCGACAACTGCCCGATGGTGGAGTTCCCTTACGACCCGCCGGTTCTGACCGAGCTCACCACCCAATCCTTTATAAAGCATCCTTTCCGAATCGACGAAGATGGCATGATGCAGCTTCCGGAAGGGCCGGGATTGGGCGTCGAGATCGACGAAGCGGCGTTCGGAGAACCGGTGATCGTGAGCAGTGTAAGTCTGGACGACTAAGGCGGCCTCACTCTCGCGGGAAGCGCTCAGAGCCGTCCGGAGGCAGCCTGGGCGCTCTCCGCCACTATGAGGAACGAGTATCTTGGGCAATTCACAACTTTGTCCTAGAATGAAGGGAAGCGGGACTCGTGCTAGTAAAGGAGAATGGAAATGGCGAATCTTTGGCTGGACCTACCACCGGGGCCGGAGCCACCACACGTCATCTACACAGTTGTGGAAGTACCCAAGCGGTCGCGGAACAAGTACGAGTATGACAAATGGGATGGGGTGATCAAACTGGATCGGGTCCTCTATTCATCGCTGCACTATCCGGGCGACTACGGTTTCATCCCTCGCACTCACCACGACGACGGCGACCCGATGGATGTCCTGGTCATGGTCAACGAGCCTTCCTTCCCCGGATGCGTGATTGAAGCCCGCCCCATCGGCATCTTCCACATGCAGGACAAGGATCTGCTCGACGACAAGATCCTGGCGGTCCCGGCGACGGATCCGATCTTTGATGGCTACAACACGCTCGACGACATCCCCCAACACTTCCTCAGCGAGGTGAGTCACTTCTTTTCGGTCTACAAGGACCT
>SLDA01000333.1 GCA_007125545.1 Thermoflexales bacterium
TAGTTGTGAGCCAAGGAGGCTAATCATGCAGATCGTGACGGATAGTGGTGCCGATGTCGGTTTGTCGCCGGAAGAACTTGCAGAACTGAATATCCACGTTGTCCCGCTCGTGGTCACCCTCGACGGGGTTCAGTACCGTGAGGGCATAGACATTGAACATGCCGACTTCTACCCGCTGCTCGAAGCTACAGACTCGCTGCCCACCACCTCACAGCCCTCCGCTGGGGACTTCGCGGAGCTGTATCGCGAGCTGGCGGCCACCGATCCGGACATACTCTCGATCCACATCAGCTCCGGGCTGAGCGGTACCTACAACTCCGCGGTTGCCGCGGCAGATATGGTGCCGGAAGCCAACGTCACCGTCGTCGACACCAAGACCCTTTCAGCGGCGGCCGGATGGGAAGCCAAGGCGGCGGCGCGGGCAGCCAAAGCAGGCTGGGAACTGGACCGCATCCTGCCTCTTCTGGAAAAGATACGCGCGGCGAGCAACAGCATCTACACGCTTGCAGAGCTAAAATATCTGATCCACGGCGGGCGAATCAGCCATATGAAAGGATTGGTCGCATCCCTGCTGTCGATCAAACCGATGATCGGCGTCGAGCACGAAAACGGCACCTACCAGCAGCTAGGCCAGGCCCGCAAGTTTGAACGTGCACTCCAGGGACTGGTCGACATTATGGCAAAGGAGCACGCACCGGGAAGCTCGCTCCGAGTCCAAGTCCTGCACTCGAACAACCCCGAGGGTGCGCAGCAATTGCAGAACCTGATCGACGCGCGTTTCGACTGCACGTGGTTGCCGACCGGACCTATGTCGTTGGTGCTGGGCGCGCACACAGGCGGAAGCATGGTTGGGGTTGCCTACGCACCAGAGTCCGTCTTCGCCGACATCCCGCAAGTCTGAGCGCTCCAACTGTAGGTTCCATGATGCCCACCTCCGGCTCCGAAGCCGCCACCTCCACGCAGCTTCCCCGACCTCAGGATCGGGGAAGCTGCCAACCCAATCGCGCGGGTTGAGCGCCGCTAAGGTGTCAGAATGGAAATGCGACCTGCCTCGCGGACGGCGCCGGCAATGACCTGTCGGGCCGGGTGCGCTGCCTGTTGCATCGCGCCCTCCATCTCTTCCTTCATCCCCGGCATGCGCGTGGGCAAGCCTTCAGGCGTACGCTGCGCACAACTCACGCCGGACAACCGCTGTCGCCTCTTTGGGCTACCCACCCGTCCCGAGGTCTGCACCAGGCTCCGCCCCAATCGGGAGATGTGCGGCGAGAGCGCGGATGACGCGCTGGCCTATCTCTACGCTCTGGAGGCTGCTACATCTCCCGAGCGCCGCTGAACACGACGCGTACCTGGTAGACGCGCGCCGGCCCTTCCCCGGCGTGCGTGGCGAGGACACGCAGCCGCAAGCGGTTCGCAGTCACGGGATCGGATTGGTGGCGCCGGAAGCGATGGAAATTCCCCTCCTCCTTGGCCCATAGCTGCCAACCAGTCCCATCCCATACAGCGAGCTCATAGTCGCTGACCAGGTGGGGCGCGACACGAGTACCGCTCTCCCAGGGATTGTCCTCCCGCTCTGCCACCAGGTTATCGAAGGTGAGGTTAACCGTGTTGAAGGTCTGGGCTGCGTCCCAGCTCAGAACCAGATCATGCGGCAAGGCCACCACCGGATCCGAGACCCACATGTGCAACGGCCCCCGGCTGAGGCGACGGTGGAAGCCATTGGCCGCGAGCGCGGCCTCGCCGAAGGGTGGCGGGGGACTGAGCCGCAGGGTTGCCGAGGCACCCACAAGCCGCCACTCGGGCAGGTGGTGACTGTGCTCGACCATCTCGGCCAGTCGCAGCGAGGAGGGCAGACGCCGCGTGTCGAGCGCCCAGTGGACATCGGGAGATGCTTCCAGGCCGATTAGAAGCCGATCGTCATCACTGGCGGCGTCCTTACCGCCGATCTCCAGCGGGACAGGGAGCGAAATGGAGATCCAGCCGGCGTGCCCGGCGGGGAGCAGCGCCTCGGTCTCGCCCAGCAGTCTGAAAGCCTCGTCGCGCAGGTCGTTGCGCCCATGACGATCGTAGCCATCGACCGTGGTCCAGCGCGGCTCGCGGCGGGCGCGCCGGACGGTCAAGCGCAGCGGTTGGGCCCGGTCCGAGGTATTGCGCAACCACACCTCGACGCCCTCTAGGGCCGGGGGCCAATCCCAGAGCAGGACGCCTGCCGGCGCAACAAGCGGTACGGCACCACCGGCACCCGTTCCAGGTTCCTGATCATTGAAGCGCAGCTCGCTGGTAGCCGTGAGCACAGCAGTCCGCGCCAGGTCACGTCCCTCCGTTCGAGCCGCGTCGCCGGCCGCATGTACGCCCGAGCAAACGGGCCGGCTAAGGATGGCGGCGTCGTCGCATAGCAGGCGAGCCTGCAATTCGTGGAGGTGACCGGAGTAGAGCTCGCGGGGCCTTATGCCGTAGCGGCAGCAGAGTGCCGCGGCAGTGCCGACCGCCTGGCCCAGCGCACCCCCGGTACGCATCAAACGGGTCGAGGAGTGGGCCAGATGGGTAGCGCTGATGAGCCGTCCGGTCATCAGCAGATTCGGCACCGACCGGCTATAACAGGCACGGTAAGGAATGCCGTACAGTGGCGGGATACTGTGCCCGAATATGTTGCCTGCCCCTGTGCTCAACGGCTGGTGATCATCCAGATCGTGACCACCGTAGGCCACATCGTCGGGAAAGCGGCGTCCGGACTCCAGATCGGTTTGGGTCAGAATGACGTCGCCCAGGAGGCGGCGGCTCTCGCGCTTCCCGGCCTTGGGGCTCACCCAGAGGAGGTCCCAGCAGCGCGCGTCCTCGCGGTGGGGGCCATTCTTGATATGGTCCCACTCAGCCCAGAGCTGTCCCAACAGCGCCTCGTAAATGGCGCCGTCATCGCGCACAGTATCCTGCGTCCCGCCCGCCTCGGTGACGTAGAGAAAAACCAGGTCCTTCCCCTCCGCGAGCCAGCCATTGTGGTGGCGGACGGCCGAACCGATGCTCCCATGCCAGAGCCGCGGCACGAAGGGGCGCGTACCCGGCGGTGGGATGAAGACCACTTCACGGCCTGTTCGTTGCGCGATAGCGACCAGGCTGGTGCCCTGCACGGTTGTGGTGCGCACCGGCGGCGCCGAGCGCTCGCCAAACTCTTCCCGCGCCTCGCTGCCCACGTCGAAGTCGGCGCCCGCCAAAATCGCGATCTCGCCATCGCCCGACGCCTCAACGACGACGTGCGTCACATTGATGCGGACAGTTTGAAACGCCGCCAAATCCTCGGCGATCACACCGACAATGCGGCTGCCCGGCCCGTCCTCGAGAAGCGGGGAGCGGGCATAGTGGCGCTTCAGCACGAGGACGCCTGCCTGCTCTAACGCCGTCTGGACCACTGCCTCGTAGCGACGGGAGATGTTGTAGGGCATCGTGCCGGCGCTCACCTGAGTAAAGGCCTGCACCCACGCAGCGGTCTCTTGAAGCTCATGAATGAGCCCGGTCTCGGTAGCGTACGCGTTGTAGCGGTCAGCGCCCGTGATACCGACGCCAAGGTTGGGCCCGGAGTTGCCGCCGAGAACGGCGTCCTTCTCCAACAGAATCGTGCGGCATCCCATCCGCCCCGCCTGGATGGCGGCGCAATACCCCGCCACCCCTGCGCCGATCACGAGGAGATCGCAAGTGAGGGTGCGCGCCGGCGAATCCGCCCCTGTGGCATCGAATGGGTCAGTCATCTGTAGCCTCCTGTCGCTTCGGCTCCGGCATGGCAGCTCCTTGGGTGTCGGTTTGAGGACTATGATACACCGATTTTGGGGCTGGAGGCAGCGCTCGTGTCCAGGCGCTTAGGCCCCATCCGCGTCAGAACGCAGCGTATCCACGGTCTTGGCGACCCCGCGCACGCTGTTCGGATAGGGCTATATGACGTCTCCCCCTCGCCGATGGGAAGGGGCGAGAGAGAGACGTGCCAAGTGTGAGGGTCTTCGCCCACCCTTACTTTTTCAGAGCAGCTTCCAGCTTATCGAGGGCCTGCTCGAGACCGGCTTTCGACGCCTGAAGCATCACTTCTGAAGTGTAGCATTGTGCCCTGTACGTTAAGCGCGTCCCGCCATCGGCCGAGGGCTCGAAAGTGACCTCGGTTGGCGACTCCGCCTGCATATCCGGCATACCCAACTCGGCAGGATCCACGGGACGGCGCTCCCTGTCGGTAAACGTTTCGAGGAACTCGATCCGCTTATGCGGCTCGATGTTGCGGTAGTGCCAGGTGGCGCAGCCATCTTCGCCATCCGGCGAACGCATGCAGACGAGCGATGTACCCCCTTCGCGAAAGTCGAGTTCAGCAACAGGCGTCGTATAGCCATGCGGCGCCCACCACTGCATCACGACCTCGGGCTGCTCCCAGGCTCGCCAGACTTCCTCGACCGGTGCGTCCACGACTCGGGTCACCACCAAGTCAGTGGTGCCTTCGCAATACACCTTCTTCTCTGACATAGCGACCTTCCTTTCCGCCAGCGGATTAATTTATCAGCCAGCGATCTTTAATATAGCACAAATCATGCGGAGCATCAAGGGGTCGCGCTTGTGCGGGTGCGCGTCAGATCTCCGCAACCGCTTCTGGTCGGACCGGTGTCCCACCGCGGAGCAGAGCGGCACGGTCCAGCCCCGGCAGACCGAGGCCGAGACCGGCCGCAACAGAGTCTCTGGTCGCACGGCACTGCGGACGGTCAGAGACCGCGGAGCAGAGCGGCTGGGTCCAGCCCCGGCAGACCGAGGCCGAGACCGGCCGCAACAGAGTCTCTGGTCGCGCGGCACTGCGGACGGTCAGAGACCGGGGCCGAGACCGGCCGCAACAGAACTGAGGCAGCGGCCTGATGCGGGAAAATGATGCGCACCCTGCTTGTGCGGATGGGCAGGTGCGCTAGGATAGAAGCACCAAAGGAGGCACGAATGAAAATCACCCATGTGGAACCCTACCTCACCTCGGATATGCGCAGCAACGCCGTCTTCCTCAAGATCGAGACCGACGCGGGCATCACCGGCTATGGCGAGGCGACGAACCACTTCCTGCCGCAGGCCTCGTTCGGGATGCTCCAGGATCTGATACCCTACCTGGTCGGCGAAGATCCGGAGCGGATCGAATACCTCTGGCAGGCGTGTTTCCGCCGCCGCTTCTACCGCGGTGGCCCGGCAACCGGGGCAGCCCTCAGCGCCATCGATATGGCACTCTGGGATATCAAGGGCAAGGCGCACGATATGCCGGTCTACCAGCTACTCGGCGGGCTGGCGCGCACCAAAGTGCGCCTGTACGGGCACGTGACCGGGCGGTCGGCAGAGGAGATCGCCGAGCAAGCGCGGCAACGCGCGGCTCGGGGGATCACAGCGATTCGCTTCCGCGGCTTCCACGACTATGACGATGTGGATCTCCACGATCACCGGCTGGCGGTCGAGCAGCAGGTCGCCTATACCGCCGCAATTCGGGAAGCGGTGGGCGA
>SLDA01000139.1 GCA_007125545.1 Thermoflexales bacterium
AGACGCGGGCTACACGACGGTGCTGTGCGGCGTTCAGCATATCATCGACTACCGGACTCAGCGAGCGCACCGGCGCATCGGCTACGACAAAGTCCTGCAGCCGAGCCGCCGCCATCGCCCAGTGTCGTCCCCAAAGACCTTGTGGTCACGTGGGGTCCGGCGCTTAAGCAGGATAGCAAGGACTCGCCGACTTGCTCGGCCCAAGGCTCAGGTGCGGGCGCAAGCCCAGTTGCGGGATCTCGTTCGCTCACTGCGTTCCGAGCCCGGAGCAGGCTTGAATCTGCGCGCGCGGGAAATCGGATCCCAGACGGTGGCGCGCGTGGCAGCACGGCACGATCGCCGGATGGCCTATGCGGCTGCGCACTGGTTGAGATCCAGCGCGGCTGCGGAAGCGCCTTTCTTCCTCAGCGTAGGCTTTCTTATGCCTCACCGGCCCTTCACGCCCGCACAGCCCGATCTTCATCCTGCAGAACAACCCCGCCGTCTCCAGCCCCCGGTGCCACTGCCCGATGTTCGAGCTGTGCGCCGCGACCTGGCCAACTACATCGCGACGGTGCGCACAATGGACACCTCCTGCGGGATTGTGCTCGATGCATTGGCTGCCGCGGGACTCGAAGATAATACGCTGGTCATCGCCACCACAGATCACGGTATTGCGTTTCCCGGTATGAAGTGCACGTTGACCGACCACGGGCTGGGTGTCTACCTAATCTTGCGAGGGCCCGGCGGGTTCACCGGCGGGCGTGTTATCGACAGCATGGTCTCACATCTCGATGTCTACCCCACGACTTGTGAGCTGCTGGAACTCACGCCGCCACCGCGGCTTCAGGGGACCTCTTTGGTACCCCTTGTGAATGGAGAGGCGACGGAGATCCACGACGCGCTCTTCGGTGAGATCACGTATCACGCTACCTACGAACCGCTGCGGTCGATCCGGACCTCGCGCTGGAAGTACATTCGTCGCTTCGACAACCCTTCACACAACTTGACAAGGCCGGTCCTCGCTAATATCGACGATGGCGGCAGCAAGCGGTACTTGCTGGACCACGGTTTAGCCAAGCGTGATCTGCCTAGAGAATCCCTTTTCGACCTGCTGCTCGACCCCAATGAGACCCGCAACTTGGTGGGGAACGCGAAACACCAAGAGGTCAGGCAAGATCTCGCTGCTCGCCTACAAGCGTGGATGGAAGAGACAGCCGATCCCTTACTCCAGGGACCGGTGGGCGGGCCGCCGCGCCCACCGGTTACCTACCTGACTCGCCCGCCCAGAAGCCCTTTCGTCGAGCCGAAGCTTTGACAGTTCCGGGCTCGGCCCTATCATGAATCCAAAGCGTGCGGCCAGCCGGCTAGGCGCTCAGATAACCTACGGAGGCAGCCATGTCGCTACCCATCCAAGACAAAGAAGTTCTGCAGGAGCTAGGCGAGCAGGTCGCTGAAATCGCGGCTCTGCCCGTGCAGCAAGAGAAGATCCGCATGTGGAAGGCACTTAACGGCCTTCAGCCCGTCCGCCCTATGGTTATGATCGACCAGGTCTGTTGGCACGAGATGGATGTGGATGAAGAACTCGTGCTGCGGACCGAAGACCCCTTCTGCCAGGGCATCGAGCGCCAGTTGCGCAGGAAGCTGTATGCCTGGCGTCACATGCCTGTAGATATGGTAATCGACCCCTGGATCGATATTCCGAAGCAGATCAACGGGGCGCACCTGGGCATGCAAGCCGTGGAGGATCGTGCCGTCCTGGATCCGAGCAACGATGTGGTCGGACACTACTATATCGATCAGCTCCAGACTGAAGCAGATCTTGAGAAGATCCGCATGCCCCAGGTCCACCTTGATCAAGCTGGGACAGCCCGGGCGGAGGAACAGGCGCACGAGATCTTCGACGATATCCTGCCGGTCCGTATGCAGGGCATGATCCCGAATTTCGCTATTTGGGACCGTATTGTAGAGTGGCACGGGGTCGAACGTTCATTACTAGATCTGGTCGATCGACCCGAATTCGTCCACATGCTGCTCACGCGGGTCACCGATGGGTACATGACGATGTTGGATCAGCTTGAGGCGGAGGGGCTGCTCGGTCAGCCGGAGTCACTGGTTCACTGCACGGGCGCGTACACCGACGAGCTCCCCACTGCCGGCTACGATCCGGCGCGCCCGCGGGCCAAGGATCTATGGACATCCGGCATGGCCCAGATTTTCGCCTCTGTGTCACCCAAAATGCACCAGACATTCGAGCTGGACTATGCTGTCCGGTGGTACGAACGGTTCGGACTCGTGTACTACGGTTGCTGCGAGCCGCTGGACAACAAGCTCGACATTATCCGTAAGATCCCCAACCTGCGCAAGATCTCGATGAGCCCGTGGGTGAACGTCGAGAAGGGTGCCGAACGGATCGCCGAGGATTTTGTTTTCTCTCGGAAGCCCAGTCCCGCCTTCCTGGCGGTGGACACGTTCAACCCCGATGCCGTGCGGGAGGACCTGGAGGAAACGCGTCAGGCGTGCGCCAGGCACGGCACCCCTCTGGAGTTAATCCTCAAAGATATCAGCACCGTGCGCTATGATCCACAGCGGCTGTGGCGCTGGGCAGATATCGCGATGGAGGTCGTAGGTGCGTAGCCGGTCTCGCCCGCGGCTATAGCCAGGGCTCGGGATCTATGCCGAAGTGGTGACAGTAGCGCCGGAAGAGGTGGGCCGCCGCAGGCCAAGATGACTGTGGACTCATGAAGTGGGAGAATTCGAACGTGATCAGCTTCTCCACGTTCGCAGCCTCGGCCGCCTCCATCTTCCACCAGAGCTTACGCCAGTCGATGGGCGGAAAACGGAAGGGCATATCGCGGTCAAAGGACTCCACATTCGACCACGGCTGCATCCCGTGCCGAAGGATGAGTTCGCTGTTGGCCTGCAGGAAGTCGGGAAGCACGTTGTAGTCCACGTGCCCGTCCTGAAAGGCGACAATGTCAACTACGCCTTTCAGGGCCGCGAGCATCTCGTTCCAGCTGCCGGCATGCTCGTCCAAGGAGATGGGATCATCCACAGCCTTGACCCCCGCGATATAGGGCGAGATGAGTGTGGGCAAGTTGGGCGAGAGTTGCTTGCAATGCTGGCCCAACTGACGCAGACACGCAAGCCGTGTCGGGTCCTGCTCTCCGATCTCGAACGTGAGGTACCAACCCTTAAAGGCCGGGCGATGCCCGTAGCGCTCCCAGGTCTCGTCAATGAGGGCGCGCCCCAGGTCGAGATGCTGCTGCACGGTCCGTGACTCCGTTGCGTACGTGACGGAGTCGTAGGTGCCGAAGAAGAAGCTCATACGCCATTCCTCGGCAAAGGTCAGGAACATATCCACGAGATCCTCATAGACGGGATAGATCCCGACGTGGCGCCGAAGCACCTCCGAGGGATACGTGGAAATCCGCCCACAGCCGGCACGGATCAGGATCACCGTATCGATGCCGACCGCACTCATGATCTCAAACTCGCGAGCCCACGTGTCACGGTCCCAATTGTTGGAGGGTATATCATGGGTGATCTCATCGAGAAAAGTACCTGTGATTTTCATCATTTACGCTCCTTCGAGACTATAGTCCAGCGCAACCTCTTAAGCAAGGACATAATTATATCCGTCGCTGTTATGGGTGGGTTGAGAGCACCATAGGATTGCTCTTCTTCACTTCCCAATCCACCTGATGGTCAGGGAATCGGGCAGTTGTACGTAGCCGTCCGCGTAGAGCGTGCTACCGGCTTGCGCTGTGAGACGCTGCATCGATCCGGGGTGGTAGAGCCCAACAGCAAGCTGATAGGTGCCGTCAGAAAGGGCGCCCAAGTCCAGTGTTGCGCGATCAGCAATGAGGCTCTGCGACTCCCAGGTTTGGGTCGGGCACAGCCACTCACACGGAATGGCGTCATACTGTGCGACGAGATTGCCCTCAGCATCGAGCAGATGTACAAAGACCATCAACTCAGCATCCGGCGTCACCAACGGGTGCCACCAGAGTGTAACCTTCAGCTCCGCGCCCTCCACGTGCCACCGATAGCCGACGAGAGGCAGATCCTCATCGAAAACAACCTCGGTCGCTGTACGGCGATGCACAGCAGAACCGGACTCGTCCACGTCCAAAGCATCAGGGAGTTGATAAGGGGTACTGTCCTCACAAGAGAGCGTGGTCACATAACGTCCTGAGGGAAGTGGAGCGGGCAGACTCAGTGGGGCCACCTGGTAATCCAGGTCGCCCGGCTCCCAGGTGCCGTCGTCATCGAGAAGAGGAAAGAGGCTCAGCGGGATGCGTGCAACTACCTCCACCCCTTCCGCGAGACGGATCTCGCACTGCGTAGCTGAAGCCAGGGACTCATCCGCGCGCGCGATCACACGCACTTCCCACTCGCTGTCGTCCGAACGTGGTACGAAACTGAAGTGAAGCAGCGTGGCATGTGCTGAGAGCGGATGAGGCAGGCCATCGTAAGCGACCAGTGCGGGAGCCGTGAGGTCGTAAACCGTCAAGGCCTCATCCTGATAGAAAGGCGCCAGTGGTAAGAGATGGCGAAGATAAGCGCGCAAATCTGCGTCGACATAGGGCCTGTGCACGAGCAGATAGCGAACACTCTGACTGCTCAAGTCACGCAAGGCCGGTCCGAGGTTAGGAAGCGGGACAATCTGTCCATCGAACGGCTCCGACGGAAGGAGGCTGGGGCGCTGCGAAATCAAAGGCTTGTACAGCGCCCTCAGGAGCGGATCGGAGAGTATGTAGGCGTATTGGTCGGGAGTATAGCGCGAGACATGCCCCTCGACTGAGGGCTTGCCGTGCAACGTCTGGTAATAGAGCCACAGTTTGGATTCATCATAACCCATAGGATAGTCGATCACGCCATAGTCAGCCGGCTGTTGACGCATCTGAGCATAGAAAGGCGATGACGGCAGCAGGTCCCATTGCAGGATAGGTACCGGGATATACTCCACGACCATCAATAGTGCCAGAGGAAGGAGCCAGGCGCGGCGCCGGATCTGCGCAATGCCATAGCCGGCGAGCACGGCCAGGGTGAAGACTAAGAGCAAGTTGAAGCGATCAGGCGAGCGAAGCGTAGAGAACGGAAAGAGATCGCTCACCCAGCGGTACGGCAGACGAACTTGGCTGTAGACAACGCCATTGAACCGCAGAACCGACCCCGCAGCCAGCAGCATCCACAGCAGAAACGTCAGAAACCAGAAGCTATTGACGCGGAATTGCGAGAGCGCCAACAGCGCAAGCACCATCGTGGCCAGGCCCAGATAAGGCATATAGGCCCGGTTCGCGACAAAACGCTCGTAGACGCTTTGGACAGACGGCCCTACAAGCGGATTGTAGGTAGGGGGCATCACATAAGCGAGAAGGTCCGTCTGGTCGCGGCTGCTCAGTTCGAACCCCTCCGTCCATGCCGCACGCCACTCACGGGCGATCGGGATCAGAAGGGGCGCGCTGAGAAGGCATCCAACGCCCGCCACTAGAGCCAA
>SLDA01000630.1 GCA_007125545.1 Thermoflexales bacterium
ACCCCGAGTTTCTGGATGTAGTGGACTTTGACTTCAGCACTCTGGCCCGACGATCGCAAACGGTCGCCTTTCTGGTCCCGGGGCTGGAAGTCCATATCCTTGACGAGCGCGACAAGGATCGCGAGCGGACCTATCAATACAAGGGCGGGATCACAGAGTATGTGGGGTATCTGAACCAGGACCGTAAGACGATTCATGAGCCGATCGAGATAAAAGGACAGACGGAAGACGGCACGCGGCTGGAGATCGTGCTCCAATATCATGATCAAGACGACGAAGAGATCATCTCTTTCGTGAATACCATTCCTACCCCGGATGGCGGGCGGCATGTCGCCGGCTTCCGCTCCGCGCTGACCAAGGCGGTAAACGTCTTCGGAGCCGAAAAGAACCTCGTGAAAGGCGAGGATGAGATTACGGGGCGCGACACCATTGCCGGGATTACGGCCGTGGTCAATGTAAGCATGCGCGATCCGCAGTTCACGAGCCAGACGAAGACCCAGCTGGGTAGTGATCAGGTTCAGGGACAGGTCTATTCGATCACGTACGATGCCCTGCTGACCCAGTTCCGGAAGAAAATGGCATTGGGACGAGCGATCGTGACCCGCTGTCTGGCGGCATCTCGAGCGCGGCACGCCGCAGCGAAGGCACGAGCACTGGTCATGCGCCGGTCGGTGCTGGAGGTAGACGAACTGCCGGGTAAGCTGGCAGACACGGCCAAGGGTAGCCCTACGGAACATACCACTTTGTATATCGTCGAGGGTGACTCGGCCGGAGGCTCCTGCAAACAGGCGCGCAACCGCAACTACCATGCCATTTTGCCCCTTCGAGGCAAGATCCTCAACACGGAGCGCGCGCGCCTCAACAAGGCGCTCGCCAACACCGAGGTCAAGTCGATCGTTGCGGCCATCGGCGCCGGCATCGGCTCTGATTTCCAAACCGATAAGATGCGTTATGGCCGCGTCGCGATCCTCGTGGACGCAGATGTAGACGGCGATCACATCAAGACCTTGCTCTACACACTCTTCTGGCGCCTTATGCGGACGATGGTCGAGGATGGCAAGCTTTACATCGCCAGAGCCCCGCTCTATCTGCTGCGCAACGGCAAAAAGAGCGTGTATGCCTACACGGATACCGAGCGCGAACAGATCCTAAAAAAGTGGGGCGGTGAATCGAAGGTCAACATGCAGCGCTACAAGGGCTTGGGTGAGATGAACCCCGGGCAACTTCGTGAGACAATCTTCAAAGCGGGCGTTCCTGACCCCTGGTTCAACGAGCATCTCACCCGTGTGACCGTTAAGGATGTGCATGCCGCAAATACTACAGTGGCTCTGTGGATGGGCGGAAGCCCTTCACAACGGCGCGAGCGGTTGATGTCCCACTGGGATGGTCAGGGCACCATGGATAACGGAGCCGACGACTGAGACCTCGTTCGGGCAAACCTACGGCCCAACAGGTCGACTGACCACATCGGAGCTTTCCTATGCTCCAGGAGGAAGGATAAAGTATGGCAGCGACAGTAACCCTTGTCGACGAGAACTACGCGGAACCCGAAACAATAGAGCTTCACCGTGATATGACGGAGGCCTACGTCGGCTACGCGCGCGAGACGATCACGGACCGCGCCCTCCCGGACGTTCGCGATGGGCTAAAGCCGGTGCAACGACGTATCCTGTACGCAATGCACGATCTGGGATTGACCCATAGTCGCCCTCACAAAAAATCGGCCCGCATTGTCGGTGAAGTACTGGGGAAGTATCATCCGCACGGGGATATGTCGGTCTACTTGGCTATGGTTCGCATGGCCCAAGACTTCGCGATGGAGGCTCCACTGGTCGATGGCCAGGGCAACTTTGGCTCCATCGATGGTGACTCTCCCGCTGCGATGCGATATACAGAAGCACGCTTGACAGCCCTGGCGGAGACGATGGTCCAAGACCTCCATATGGACACCGTCGAGTGGGCCGACAACTTCGACGGCAGCCTCAAAGAACCGCTGGTACTCCCCGCGGTATTACCGAACTTACTGGTCAATGGCGTCGATGGTATCGCAGTCGGGATGGCGACCAAGATTCCACCCCACAACCTGGGCGAAATCTGCAGTGCCGTCGTCCATGTCGCCGAGAATTGGCAACGCCGTGCGAAGATCGGCGTCGACGAACTGATGAAATTCGTTCCCGGTCCCGACTTCCCGACCGGGGGGCTGATTTACCGATTCCGGGACCGTGGCGATGGCGAGTTGATCGACACCATTCGGCAAGCTTACAAGACAGGCCGTGGACGCATCGTGATGCAATCGCAGATCAAACTGGAGGTGATCGGCGGCGGCAAAACGAACGTCATCGTGACCGAACTGCCCTATGCTGTGCTCAAGACCACGGTCATTGAGAAACTGGCACGCGAAATTCGTGAGGGCCGGCTTACGGGCGTCACCGACCTGCGCGATGAGTCCGACTACACAGGCATGCGCGTCGTCATCGAGGTCTCTCGCAATGCCGATCCGACGGAGGTCATCACCGACGCTCTTAAGTACTCGCAACTGCGCGAAACGTTCGGCGTTATCAACCTGGCCCTCATACCCACCGAGGATGGCAGCACCCGGCCCGTCGATCTATCGCTTGCCGAGATGCTGATCTACTTCGTCCAACACCGGCTCGACGTCATCGAGCGCCGGAGCCTCTATGAGCTGGAACTCCGTAGAGCACGGTTGCACATTGTCGAGGGCTTGCTGAAGGCACTCGACATGCTGGACGAGGTTATCGATACGATTCGGCGGTCGAGAACTGCAGAGAGCGCCCATGCCAACCTGATGCGCAAGTTTAGCTTCACCGATCTGCAGGCAACAGCGATCCTCAATATGCAGCTTCGTCGCTTGGCCGCGCTCGAGCGCCGTCATTTGCTCGACGAGGCTAAGGAACTGCGCGAACGCATCGCTTATCTGGAAGGCCTGTTGGGTTCCGAGCAACAGCGGCTGGCTGTTGTCATTGATGAGACCACCCAGCTCAAGCAGGAGTTTGCGGTGCCGCGACGCACCACGATCATCAACGAGGAAGAGAACGCTGCCAGCACGGGCACATTCACAACCCAGGCCGATCTCATGATGCCCAGTGGCAAGCAGCTCCTAATCCTGACTCCGAATGGGCTGCAGCGACGCAACGCCTCCGGTTACGCTTACCGGGTTGAGGAAGGATTAACGAGCCGCGCCCCGGTGGGAGGAGGACACCTGGCGCACATACAGGTGGATCCGCAAGAGATCGTCGTTCTGTTCTCAAGCCGGGGACGGGCGTGGAAGGGCGCGGTGGGCTATGTACCCGAGGAAGCGGACCCCGCATCGTTAGGATTGGAAAAAGGCGAAACGATTATTAACGCCGCAGTGGTGCAACCTGACCAGTTCTTGGTGATGGTTACTCGGGCGGGTAAGGTCAAACGCACCAAGGTCGAGGACCTTTCCTTACCCGATCGGACGTGGGATACTGTGATAGGGCTATCCGACGATGAAGATGGCTTGATCTTCGGCACGATAGCGCCGGAGGGAGCTCATATCGTCTTCTATACCGCGGATGCGCAATGCTTGCGCATCAACGGCGACACCGTGAATCCCCAACAAACGGGATCGGCTTCGGGCGTTGTCGGTGTGGGCATCCGCGACAAGGACCGTCTAGTAGGCGCAGCCGTGATTCCGGCTGGGGAAGAGGACGAGGCCAAATGGCAGATCGTCGTTGCTTCCGAGTCCGGTTTCCTGCATCGTTTCCCACTGTCCATGCTCTCCGTCAAGGGACGCGGTTCTATGGGCGTGCGCTGCCTGCGAACATCGAAATGGACCGGAAAGCTGGCCGACATCGCGGTGGTCCAGGAGGGTGCCGATATCGACCTCTATCTGGCGGATGGACGCCGCCAACGCATTCCACTCGAGAGCGTGCCGCTGACGAAACGCGACGTTCAAGGCGACCGGTTGATAGATGATGCCAAGAAGGTGTCTGTCGCGCAGGTCGTGGTGCTGAACACGTAGCCGGCAACCTCTGCCCCAGTGAGTAGGGGACATGCCCTATTCCCTGGGGCCTTTATTTAAGTCTTGTCGCAGCACCTCAGGTGACTGGAGAAACTAACATGGAACAAAAGGTACAGACTGTATTGCCTCGCTGGCGCGGCTTCAATCTGCTGGAAATGTTCACAACTCGGAGCCACGGGGACTTCCGGGAGGACGATTTCCGTTGGATGTCAGATTGGGGCTTCAACTTCGCTCGCATCCCAGCGTGCTACACTCTCTGGATTGAAGAGGACAACGTCTATGCGCTGAGAGAAGCAGGACTGGAGAAGGTGGATCGGGTTATCCGGTTCGGCCAGGATTACGGCATCCACATTTCCTTCAACTTCCACAGGGCTCCCGGCTACTCCGTCAACCGCGAGCGGGAGGAGCCTTTTAACCTATGGACGGATCTGGAAGCCCTCGACGCCTTCATATTCCACTGGACAACCCTGGCCGAACGATACAAGGGCATTCCCTCCTCTGACCTCAGCTTCGATCTTGTGAACGAGCCGCCCAATCCCAACGATACAGGCATGACACGCGCCAATCACGAGCGGGTGATCAGAGCAACAGTAGGGGCTATTCGTGAGACGGACCCCGACCGGCTCATCCTCGCGGACGGGCTGGGATATGGACGCATCTCCATGCCCGAGTTGGTGGATTTGGGCGTCGCCCAAAGCTGCCGCGCCTACGAACCGATGGGTGTGAGCCACTATCAGGCCTCGTGGGTCAACGGGATGGATTGGCCTGAACCACAGTGGCCTGGCGGTTGGCACTATGGGGCCCAGTGGGGGCGTCAGGAGTTGGAGCAGCTCTATGCCCCCTGGATCGCCCTGGCAAAACAAGGCACCGGCGTGCACTGCGGAGAAGGTGGCGCCTACAACAAGACGCCGCACGAGGTTGTGCTCCGGTGGTTCCGCGATGTGCTCGAGATCCTCACCGGCGCCAACATCGGGTATGCGTTGTGGAACTTCCGCGGCGCTTTTGGAATTCTGGATTCAGAACGTAACGATGTGGTCTACGAGAACTGGCATGGGCACGCACTTGACCGAGAGCTGCTCAGCCTCTTACAGGAATTCTAACTGAGACCGCAAAGCTGTACGACACATGACAGAGGGCGGGCAGAAACCGCCCTCTGTCTACATCGCAGGGCGGATATGCCCCTTGGTGGCTGGGCGTGATGCAGCTATCCCGAAGCCTCTGTCACGACCGTCCAGGAGCCATCATCTGCCACAATGCTCGTTGAAGCTTCAGGGTCAGAGGACCGGGCTGCCCATCGCCAACCTGTCGCCCATCTACCTCGCCAACCGGCATCACGCCCGTGGTCGTTCCCAACAGCATCACCTCAGCTGCCTGATTCAGCTCCTCGACCAGCACAGGGCGCTCCTCGCAGGATAGGCCCATCTCAACACACAGCTCCAAAACGACGT
>SLDA01000370.1 GCA_007125545.1 Thermoflexales bacterium
GAGGGAGTTCCGCCGCTAGCACGTGTCGGTGTCACGCTGACGCTGCCCGAGGAGGATTCGCAGGGTCACGAGACCTTCACCTGGTATGGGCGCGGCCCGCACGAAAGCTACGTGGATCGCAAAGAGGGGGTGCGCATCGACGTCTACCGCAGCACGGTGGATGCCGAATACGTACCTTACGTGAAGCCGCAGGAGTATGGTAACAAGACCGATGTTCGGTGGACCACCCTTACCCGGCGTGATGGTCGTGGTTTGCTCGCCGTGGGTATGACTTGGCTGGAGGTCTCCGCTATGCATCACACCGCGCACGACCTCGCTGAAGCTGGGCATACTTATGAGCTGAAGCGTCGCCCCGAGGTCATCCTGAATCTGGACTTGGCGCAGTCCGGGCTGGGAAGCGCGAGCTGCGGGCCCGGTGTACTTCCAAAGTACCAGTTGACGGCATCGGGGTATCGCTACTGCCTGCGGTTGCGCCCGCTGAGTGAGGGTGATGATCCGATAGCGCTGGCGAAAGTGCAGTTTCCATGCCCATAAGGAGACTGCGATGAACTCGACATCAGGTATGCGGGCACAGAGGCCCGCAGGGGAGTCTGGTCTATGAACCGGGTTGAGCGACGCAACATCGAGGCTAACGCCTGGTTGGGACGGCGGAACCGTGGTTTTCATGTCACCATTAGGGACGTCGACTGCCGCGATTTTGACGTCTCACGCTTTATTGATGACCTGGCATCGATGCATGCCACCTTCTTCAGCTTTTTCTTGGGTGGCTATGTCACCACCTATCCCACCGCGCTACCCTACCAGCGGATGAGTCCCTATCTGGAAGGGCGGGATCTTGCGGGCGACATTATCGTCGCGGCACACAACGCTGGCCTGAAGGCGTTAGGTATGATCGACCTGGGACAGATACCCGACAACGCGGCGCGCGATCATCCCGACTGGTGCGCGCAGGATCGCGAGGGCAATCCACTTCTGCGCATGCCAGGGCTCTATGCGGCGTGCCCGATGGGTGGGTATCAGACCACTTACATCCACGAGATACTGGAAGAAATTCTGCAGCGCTATGGCGCCGGGTCGGGACGGCGCCTGGACTGCATCAAGTTCGGCGGTGGTAGCTTCGGGTTCTCGCACGAGGTCTGCTACTGTCCGTCTTGCACGGCCGGCTTCCTGGCAGAGACAGGCTACGAGCTCCCCCTTCAGAAGAACTGGACCAACCCGGTGTGGCGCACCTATACCGGGTGGCGCTTGGATCGCGCCCGGCAGCGCGTGGAGCAATTGGGTCAGGCCGTTCAACGTCTCGATCCGGAGATGCCGTTTATGGGAAACAGCGTAGCTTTCGGCGATCCCGGATGGACGGTCGGCGCCTCGATTGACGTGGAGAGCCAGGCCGCAGTCGCCGATGCCGTTCAGGTCGAGATCCAGACGCGTGCGCGATATAGCGAGGAGACCCATACAGCCTCCTGGCAGTGGATCAGCTGGCCTGCGGAGACCGCGCGCTTTATGACCTCCGTCTCTGACGCACCGATCTGGGTCGTCACATCCTACTTTCTGGCGTGGCCCTGGCGCCGGAGCGCTATGGCCCCTGTGGAGCAAAAGGTCTATCTGGCACAAGTGGCGGCGAATGGTGCCGATCCCATGGTCAATCTATCCGGTGGGCCCCCGGCAGTCCATGAAGACCCACGCGGCTTCGACGTGATCCGCGACCTCTACGGTTTCCTGGCTCGGAACCGTGAGGTCTACGAAGGGGATACATCCGGCGCGACGGTGGCCCTCGTCTACTCCCTGGAGACGATGTTTTTCTATGGGGAGGATGATCCCGAGGGACGCTACCTCCACGAGATTCGTGGCATTGAGCAGGCGCTGCATCAGGCGCACGTTCCGTTCGACATTATCTCGACGCGGTTTGGACCCGAAGGTCGACTTGACGCGGAAAGCCTCGGTCGCTACCGCGTGTTGGTGCTGCCCAACCTGGCTTGCCTGACCGAAGCGGAGGCTAAGGTGCTTCGCGGGTTTGTCGAAAATGGGGGCAGCATCGTGGCAACCTTCGAGACATCGCTCTGCGATCGGGAAGGACTGCGCCGTGACGAGTTTGCTCTGGCCGATCTCCTGGGCGTTTCTTACTCAGGCGCATCACCCTCCTCCATGGCGAGCTTCGAGTCCGGCTATAAGCAGGTGTATATGGACTTGGTCGCTAAGAGCGAGGTCCTGGCGGGTCTGGAGGGAACATCCGTCCTGCCTATGGGTGGGGATTACTGTGTCGTGACGCCGGCTCCGGACACGACGCTCCTGGCAACGCTCTCGGCGCCCTTTGTGGTGTTTCCCGAGGGCTGGTCCTATCCGACGACCGAAGCCTCCGAAGATGCTCTGCTCGTCGCCAGAGAGCATAATGGGGGCGGTCGAACTGTGTACTTTGCCGGCTCGCCCGGTGCTCTGTACTGGGCTATGCCTTACCCCGACCTTGCACGCCTCATCACGAATGCTGTGAACTGGGCGGCCGGCGCGCCACAGCCACTCCAGGTCGCTGCTCCTCCTACGCTGCAGGTATCGCTGCGCGTCCAGCCTGGACGACGTATGGTGCACCTGATCAACCTCACGTGTGGCGAGCGCTTCTTCAGGGAGTTGGTGCCGTTGCGTGACGTGCGCGTGGCCTTGCGGCTGCAGGCTGGAGGTAGCGTCGCTGGGGCACATCTGCTCTCAGATCGGCAGCCTCTTGCCGTGACGAGCGACGGAGATCTGTGGGGTGTGAGCATCCCGGAGATTCGCGATTATGACGTGCTGGTCTTCGAGCTAACTGGAGACGATGTAGGTTAGAGATAAGAGAGGTTACGTGTGGAGACGACAACATTAGGACGGACGGGTGTGACCGTCAGCCGCTTGGGGTTTGGCGGCGCACCTGCGGGTCTGACGAACTACCTGGACTCCTACTCGCCGGAGGACGTGCGACAGAGGAACGAGGTCATCGGTGCTATTCAGCGTGCGGTGGACCTGGGCATCACTTACTTCGATACGGCGCCCGCGTATGGACAGGGAGCCAGTGAGGCGATCTTCGGGGATGCGCTCGCAGGGGCAGGGGATAGCGTCTTTCTTGCTACCAAGCTCACGCCCGACAGCGAGAGCGTGCGTGTCAGCGTCGAGTCTAGCCTCAAGCGGCTGAAACGCGACCGGATCGACTTGCTTCAGATTCACGGTTCCAGCTATAGTTCAGCTCAGGCCGACTCATACCTGGCGCCGGGTGGTTTGGTGGCGCAGATGGAGGCGCTGCGCGACGAAGGGCTGATTCGTTTTCTGGGATTTACGACTGAGGATCAGAACTGCGCTGTCTACCGTTTCATCGAGTCGGGGCGCTTTGATGTGATGCAGCTCTGCTATAATCTGCTCTATCAGCATCCGGCGGAGCAAACTCGGCCTTTCGGCAGCATCTTCGAAGCTGAGGCGCAGCGGATGGGAGTGGTGACGATGCGCTCCGTGACGTCAGGCCTCTTTCAGCGCTGGGTGCAGTGGGTCAACCCCGCGAATACCTTCGATTACACGCCCGCACTCCTGCATTTCGTGCTCTCAAACCCGCTCGTCGACGTAGCGCTCGTGGGCATGCGCGACGCGGCGACCGTTGAAGCCAATGTTCGCATCGCCGAGAATCTGGAGGGTCGCATTGATGTCGCAGACTTGCATGAGAAGTATGTCTGAGCAGCCGGGCGCGGAGAACCGTGCCGCTCCTGTGATCGATGCCTACTGCCACGTCGGATTGCCGCGCTTCGGCTCTGCGGAGGACGCATGGGCCGTCCTCGGACAAGAACGCTCCCCCGTCCAGTCGCGCGTCGAGCGTGCCGTCTTTGTGCTGGGTCCGCGCATTCCGGACTATGCGACGCTATTCGGCGCCATGCAAAAGTATGGGGAAGTCGTGCGCGGTATCGGCATCCCCTTTGGCGACACGGGCGAGCAAGTGTTGGAATCGGTGCTGCTGCAGCTCAAGGCCGGGGTGCTGGGACTGCGCGTTGAGCCCCATCCGCTCCTGGCGCAGCCCGACATCCTGATGCTCCTGGGTGAGTGGGGGCGCTGGTGTTACGCCATCGAGGCCGTATCGACGCCCGAGGTCGCGCGGACACTCCTCAGTTGGTTGGACCGCTATCCCGAAGCACGGGTTGCCGCCCCGCATTTCCTGAAGCCCCGGCTACTACTTGTCGGCGACGACCAGGCCGAAGGTGTGGTGCGGGAACTGCTGTCGCATCCCCGCTTCTATCCAATATTCTCGCGTCATGGAGGGCTGGGTAGCCGTCACAGCTATCCCCACGAGGATCTCCTACCCTGGGTCGAGCAAGTGATCGCGCTCGCCGGCTGGGACCGTATCCTTTGGGGTAGCGAATACCCGGTTCTATTTTGGCGTGATGAGACGCTCGGTTCGTGCCAGCACTGGCTCTCAGCCCTGCTGGGTGGGCTAACGCCGCCGCAGCTTGCAGGTTACCTCGGCGGCAACGCTATGCGCGCGATTTTCGAGGTGGAGTCCCCACCAATGGAGCGGGTCGCGATTCCTGCCTGGGTAGATGCCCAGTTTGGGCAGGAGCTGGCTCGTCCCGATCGACTCGTGCCTCTCTTTCCCGGAGGCGTGAATGTGCCGATGGCGGTGTATGCGGACCTTCACCACCGCTATATCGCTGCGTTAACGGACGATCCGCTGCTTATGTTTAGCCGGTTCGTCATCCGCCAGTTGGCAGATTAAAACACACTTACAGACCTAAGTCCACCGACAACCTTACTTTAGATGAAATGGAGGGATGAACCGTGAAAGCTGAAGCGACCTTCAAAATCAGTGCATTTGGCGATGAGATCGCACCCGATCTGGATGAGCAGTTGACGACGCTCAAGGAGCTGGGGATTGGATATCTGGATCTTCGGGGTGCCTGGGGCACCAACGTGCTTCGAATGTCGGATGCTGACTTGGATCGTGTGGCGCAGGTATGCACAGAGCACGGCGTGCAAGTGGCCTGTCTTGGAAGCCCCATCGGCAAGTCACCCATAGAGGCGCCGATCCAGATGGAGCTGGATAATCTGGCCCGGATCTTCCACGCTGGGGAGAAAGTGGGCTGCCGCAACGTCCGCCTCTTCTCCTTCTATCCACCTGATCCGGAGGGGAGAATGCATCCGGAAAGCAATGAAGGTTACGACGCTTATGTCGATGCGTCCATCGAGCGGCTGCAAAAACTGACCGAGATGGCGGCTGGGGAAGGGTTCATTCTGCTCCTGGAAAACGAGAAAGGCATCGTCACTGACACGCTGGCGCGCTCGGAGAAGGTCGTGAGAGCGGTGGACAGCCCCCACCTGCGCTTCCTGTGGGACTCGGCCAACTTTATCCAGGTTCGCGAGGAGCGAGTCGTCGAGCGGGGCTGGCCCATGCTCGGAGACTTGATCGGGTATGTCCACATTAAGGATGCCGTGCTTAGCGATGGTCAC
>SLDA01000362.1 GCA_007125545.1 Thermoflexales bacterium
GTGTGGGCACCACGGTCCTGGCGGGGGCAACGGTGGGGGAAAGCTCCGTGGGCGTCGCGGCCACGGTGGCCGGCGCAGTCGGCGTTGGAGGCAACGGCGTTTCAGCAGGCTCGACATCGACTATGGCAGGTGGGGGCGCCACTCCGACGCCATTATCGGCACAGATGCTCGAGAAGCTCATTGTCGGGGGAACTCTCGAACCATCTCCCCACAGCCAGGCATCAACATCCCCATGGCTTATACTGCGACTCGCTGCGCCAAGGTTGGCATAAGCCCAAGAGCCATCAGGGTTCCCATGATAGTAATTCCAGTAGGCACAAGGAGCACCCCGGCACTCACACCAACAGTCCGTCGCCGGGCACCCCTCCCCATTCACCGAACACAGCTGCACCCCCATCGGACCCGAAGCGGTAGCAAACGGTAGAGTTGATCGTTGCAGGAGAGCCAATCCCGAGATTGCCGGCTCCTCGAAGCTGACACACCGTGAAGTGACGCGCCCATCCGGATAGACAACGACGAGGCCGGCACGATTACCGGACTCCTGAGCCTGTGCGGGAGTGATAACAAAGAGAAGATGCGCGGCGACCAGAAGCGCCAGGAAGAGGGGCAAGACAACGCTTGCCCCTTTCCCCGACCGCACCAGCTGCAGACGAAACTGCCACATTTTCATATCGATTCGCTATATGCCCTTTGCTGGGCAGATCAGACTTCGCGTGCAGAACTCTTTTTACGCAGCAGAGCGCTGAAAGCCACCAAGACGATGATTGCACCCATCAGGAGTAAGCTCCCCGAGACCACATCGAAGCCGGAGGCGGGCATCAAGGGAACCACCGCCTCTGCAACAGGCTGAGCGCCGGCAGCGCCCACACGTGGGAGATTCACCAGGGTCATGCCGGCTACTGCCTGTGCGCTCTGTGCCGTAGCGAGTGGATTCGCGACAGGGACCGAGGCTTGCCAATAGAAAGCACCAGATGCCTGATCCCAAAGCGCCATCACAGCTCCCACAGGGTCAGTGCCGCTCCCGGCCCAATCTCCCATCGGTTCCCCCAACGCATTGAGCGCCTGAATAACCAGGGCAGTCGAGTTTGAGTCAGTGTCCGTCCCCCAAGGCGAGGGGTTCTGATAGGGGAAGCCGCCATCCTCGTTCTGAACCGCACGGAGATAGGCGAGCGCGCCCGCTGCAGCATTGACTTCGCCTGCAGCCACGAGGGCCTGCATCACCAGGGCAGTTGTGTTAGTGTCGGCAGTGCCCGGTTCTGTCCCGCCAAACAAAGCCCAAGCTCCATCCTCGGTGAATTGCGACGTCATCGCCCTTACTGCGCTGTCAGGAATGGCTACGCCGGCATTGTGCAGCGCCAAGAGAGCGTAGGCATGCTTAAAGAGATCGCCGGCGAACATTCCGGTAGCTGCATCTTGTTGGGCAGAAAGCGCAGCCACCAAATCGCGCCCGCCGAAGCTGCGGGGATCCTGACCGGTAGCAACAGCGACCAGGAGCGCCCGGCTCAGATCGCCCACATCCGAGGCTCTGCCGGCAGCGACCTCTGCCCGGACAAAATCGAGCGGAGAGTTTCCTTGAGGCGTGATCCAGAGGCTTGCATCCTGTCCAGAGGCAACAGCAGCCAAGATCACCTCAACTGTCGCGCCAAAGTCGGCGCCTTCGGAAAAGCCATTGCTGAAACCACCACTCGGTTCTTGAGTCTGTCGGAGCCATTCGAGCGCAGACTCGTGGGCGGGAACTTGGGCGTTCACCGGCACTACGGATACGACCAACACCATTGCCAAAACGACTAAAGCAGTAAGCCTCTTCATGTATGCAGCCTCCAACCTCAGTGAGATGATCGATAACAACAAAAAACCTCCCCAACAGAAGTAGGGAAGGTTCACCGACAACGGCAGATTGTCGTGTGCAACCTCCTTTCCGCGAAGGGCAGTCAGCACAGGTCAGGGCGGAGTATCGGACTCCCTCCATATGGGGTTACCGTTGCGGGACAGCGCCGGATTTCCACCGGACTTCCTCGCTTTAAGCCCCGGCTCACAAAAACCGGACCAAGAGGCACCCTAACCTAGATAATATTCACTTGTAATGCTCAGATGCGCCGCCAGTATAGCATATGAGTAATGAAAAGCAAGCGAGCGCACAACTGCACTAGCGGGGAGAAGTGATACGGATAGAATAGAAAACACACTCAAGGTAAGGAGACCCTATGCGCGCAAAAGCAACGTTGATCACAGGTGCAGCCGGCGAGGTCGGTCAGGCTCTGATTCAGGCTTTGGCAAAAGAGCGGGCCAAAGATCGCAACACGGACGGCGACAATGGACGACACATTCTCACCATGGACCTGAATCCGTTGCCCGCGCATCTGGCGACCTCCGTCACCCACATACAAGCCAGCATCTTGGATACCGCAACTCTCGACCGGCTCATTAGCGAGTACGAGATTGAGGAAATCTATCACTTGGCGGCACTGCTCTCCACGCGGGCGGAATTCTCTCCGGATGCAGCTCACCGGGTCAATGTCGAAGGAACGATGGGATTGCTGCACCTGGCAGCGCAGCAATCGGAGTGGCGGGGCGAACCGGTCCGTTTTCTCTTTCCCAGCTCGATTGCGGTCTTTGGCCTTCCAGATCAGCACACAAAGCAACAATACGCTCGCGTCCGCGAGTGGGAATGGAACTATCCAAGCACGATGTATGGCTGCAATAAGCTCTACTGCGAGATGTTGGGGATCTACTTCAGCCGCCACTATCGCCAACTGGCTGCAGATCGCGGACCGAGCCTCGACTTCCGTGCTGTGCGCTTTCCAGGGCTGATCAGCGCGGACACTCTGCCCAGCGGAGGCACGAGCGATTACGGGCCCGAGATGCTGCACGCAGCGGCACAGGGCAAGCCTTACGCCTGCTTTGTACGAGAGGATGTCCGCATCCCGTTTATGGCGATGCCTGACGCCGTCAAGGCCTTGGTTGATATAGCGGCAGTGCCCCTGGAGGTTCTGAGCCGTCCGGTCTACAATATCACAAGCTTTAGCCTCTCGGCGGGTGACTTTCGCGATCGCGTCCGAAGCTTCTTCCCCGACTGCCAAATCACATTCAAGCCAGATAGTAAGCGCCAGCGCATCGTCGATAGCTGGCCCTCAGATCTCGATGATAGCACAGCACGACGTGATTGGAACTGGTCACCTGATTATGATGTGGAGCGGGCCTTCGCGGAGTACTTGGTCCCGATGATACGACGGCGCTATGAAGGAATAGAGGTACCCATAGGGAAGGAGTCTCCAGACCAGCAGCTGGGCTAGAACAAAGATAGCTGTTCTGCCTCTGGGGGCGGCGCGTACTCCTCAGGCTCGACTTCGCCGGCTAACAGCGCCCGGAGCTGCACGAAGTCAGCCTCAACCACGCTCCTCAGGCTCGGCTGGTGAAGGGCAGCAGCCGGGTGATACATCGGGAAGTAGACCCGACCATCCAAGCGTCGGGGGTGGCCGTGCACGATCGATACTTTCTCATCCGGGAAGGCACGGGCCATTGAGTGACGTCCCAATGTCACGATGACCTTGGGAACGATTGTATCAATCTGCTCCTCAAGATAGGCCTGACAGGCCAGTACCTCCTCCGGATTCGGATCGCGATTGCCGGGAGGTCGGCACTTGATCACGTTGGTGATGAAGACGTGTTGGCGCTGAAGCTCGATCTTCTCCAGTAGTTCGTTCAGCAGCTGCCCGGCAGCGCCGACAAATGGAATGCCTTGCTGGTCCTCATAGAAGCCGGGTGCTTCGCCAACAAACATAACCAGGGCATCGACAGGCCCAGCACCGGGAACCGCGTGGGTACGCCCAATATGGAGCGCACACTGAGTACACCGGCGTATTCGATCATGAACTGCTGTGAGTGCCTTTTCTCTATCCATGCTCTCTCTCTTCTCTAGAATGATTACGCCCCTTGCGTCTCACGGGCAGAGCACTTGACCTGCAAGTCACTCGCCAGCGCCTCGTAGCGCTGCTTTACACGCGCGCAGTAGTCCGGATTGTCTTCGACACGCACCTGCAAATAGTAGGCATCCTCGCCATCCGAGTAGTATCCTCGCAATTGCGATTGGCGCTCGAAGTCATACTTGGCATAGAGCCGCTGCGCCACAGCGTTAGAGACTCGCACCTCAAGTCCCAGCACGTGCGCGCCATCGGAGATTGCTTGGTTGATGGCGACCAGGAGCAAGAATTCACCAAGCCTGTGGCCGCGCCACTCGGCGCGAAGGGCCAGGGTACTGATGTGTCCGCGGAAGCCTTCTACTCGCATGCCAACAAAACCGATGAGACGCGAAGCTTGGCGTCGTCGGGGCTCGTACCACCGTCGTACCTGAGTGAGGTCCAGCAGCTCGAGGACAAAGTAGTGAGCATTGGGGTTGAAGTAGATCTCCTGCACATAGGCAGATTCAGGCCAAGGGTCGCGGAAGACTTGACGATCCACGGAGACCACTGAGGGAATATCGCGCCCCTCCATGGCACGTAGGTTGAATAGAGGCGTGTCAACGCTCATCGCGCGTAGAGTGGCAGTAGAGCGGAAGGCGCATCCCGTTGATTCGCGTGCAGCCGCTCCCAAGCAATATCGGCGAGGAAGCCGGCTCTACGCAAATGCCACGCCGGTGCAGGGATCTTCACCCGTCCGAACAGCGGACGCAACGCATCACGAAGCTCAGCCCCCAGTTCGCCAACAACCACCGGCAGAAGGTCAGGCGTGGTGTCGGAGGCCACGGCCTCCACCAACTCACCCCAAGACACAACCTGCACGCCGCTCTCAGCCTGCCAACCATCTTGCCGCCAGCGGTAGCGAGCATAGCCGACACGCGTTCGCCCGGCGGCGAATGTCGCGTAGAGATGACCGGGCGACGGGGGCTGAGAAGCGACAAGGATGTCCAGGGTGGAAACGCCAACCAGGGCGAGCTTGCGTGCTGACGCGAAGCCCTTGGCGACCGAAACGCCGATTCGAACCCCCGTATAGGAGCCCGGACCGATACAAACGCCGATAGCCGTCAAGTCCTGAGGCCCCAATTCACAGGAGGCCAACAACTGCACGACGCGCGGCAAGAGCGTCACCGTATGCCGGTTGACGGACTCCCAGGTGCACTCTGCTCTGAGCCTGGACCCATCGTGCAGGGCCACACTGGAATGCTGCGTAGCTGTATCAATCGCAAGTAACATCAGAGCCCCAAAAGCTCCTGTCGAAAGCGGCCCAAAATCGCCTGATGGCGTTCGCCGTGCGCTTGAAACACAAGGGACCGGCGATACTCATCCAATATGCGTAAGTTGACCCAGAGATATTCTGCCGGCAAGAGCGCCGGATGGCGCTCGGGCCACTCAATCAATACAACGGCACCGGGATCGGCGATCATCTCATCCAAGCCCAATTCTTCAATCTCGGCGACAGA
>SLDA01000089.1 GCA_007125545.1 Thermoflexales bacterium
GAAGCGAGTGCCGGTGTCGGCCTCCCGGAAGGGGTGAAGTCACGCCCCTTCCGGGAAGGTGGAATGTCCGGGTGGGTCAGACCTATTTGGTCGTGATCTTGAAACAGTGCGCGCACTGTACGGGGCTGGTGTCGGGTAAGCCCTTGATGTCCAAGCCGGCAGCGGTGTGCTCGAAGGAAAGCTTGCCGTCGTAGCCCAATAGCTCCACGTTCTCGACCTCCGCAACGTGTAACCTATAGCCACCGGAACCGGTAGTGAAGCTCTTGATCAGCGCTTGCCCATCTTCGGGCCACGCCATCTGAAAGGCGTAGATCACCTTGCCCTTGCTGGTGAAGCGGAAGTCCTCGGGCGTCCAGGGCAGTTGCTCCTCGCGGAAGCGGTCCTGTGGGGCGTTGGTCTTACCCTCAAGGGCCAAATGCCAGGGCCGTGTGCCGTAGATACCCTCCGCATTGACCTTGTTCCAGATCGCCATATCGCTCACAATCGACAGGCATTCATCATCCAGCGTGCCGTCGGGGCGCTGTGTGAAGTTGAGCAGCAGGTTGCCATTCTTCGCGACAATGTCCACCAGCATCTCAAGCACCTGCTTCGAGGTCTTATAGATGCGACGCACGTCGTAGAACCACCCACCTACGCAGGTATCCGTCTGCCAGGGGTAGGGGAAGCTGTCACTCAGGACGTTACGCTCGATGTCCAGCACGCCCACTTTGTAGATAGCGGGGTTGCGGTCCTTCTGGTTGTAGACAGCGAGGTTCTGTCCGCCATTGCGCGCGGCATTGGTGTTGTAGAGGTGGGCGATGATGCCCATACCGTACCTACCGAAGGGAACTGCCCCATCCGAGTAAAGCAAATCAGGATTGTACTTATCGATCAGATCCTTGATCCGGTCGAACCACCGTTCGTGCCACCAGCTGTTCTCGGTGTACCAGTTCTCGCCCTGGTGATCCACACGGGGCTGATCGTGGTTAGGCAGGTAGAAGTCCTCGTAGGCCGGGTCATTGCCGTCATAGGGAACGCCGGCATAGGGGCCGACTGTGTCATGCCCCTTGTTGTGAGACCACCAGGCGAAGGTGGCGCCCAGATGCTCGCTGACGCCAAAGTGAAGCCCGAGCTTCTGTGCAGCAGCCTGCCATAAGCCGACGATGTCCTTCTCCGGCCCTACCTTAACGGAATTCCAGTGATTGTGAGTTGAGTCCCAATTATCAAAGTTGTCGTGATGCACGGCTTGCGCGAAGAAATAACGGGCGCCAGCATCCGCGTAGAGCTGCATCAAGCCATCGGGGTCGAAGTGCTCTGCCTTCCAGGTCTTGACGACGTCCTTCCAACCGTGCTTGGAGGGATGCCCGTAAACGCGCCAGTGATGCAGGTATTGATCCGTGCCCTGTCGATACATGTTGCGCGCATACCAGTCGCCATACATTGGCGCCGACTGCGGTCCCCAGTGGGACCAGATACCGAACTTGGCATCGCGGAACCACTCCGGGCATACATACTCTCGAAGGGATTCCCACGTCGGGGCGAACGGCCCCTGTTGAATCGTCTCCCACTTGTCCATACACCCTCCTATGATCGGTTACAGTTGACTTAGCATAGCTCTGGACGAACCAGCATGTGGAATCGATTTCACCTCGATCCAATCTTATAGTATGCCGACTACCACAGGTGTCAAATTGTCTTGGTGCTCGGGAAAGGATCCAGAAATGGACCAACCATGACCGGATCTCCTGATGAAGCGGCGTGTGTGCGTGTCGCAAGCGGCTCGATTCGGTGTACAATGTGCGGAGCTTCTCCATGTCCGCCACGAACGCAATGCAGTGGGAGTTGTGAGGCCCAGACGCGCGCACGAAAAACTCACACTGCAAGGGCCAAGTACACAGGAAAGACGTAGATGATTACGATTTGGATTGCTTTTATCACCGGGCTGACTACCGGGGGCTTGGGGTGTCTGGCACTGCAGGGTGGGCTGTTGACGAGTTCACTCGCCCGCCAGGCCGAGACGGATGCTTTGCGAGGGAAACGGTCAGGTCCGGCAGCGATCACCGCAACTTCCGGGATGTCGGGAGCCAGCATCGCGCGGACGATCTTGCTCTTCCTCGGGGCCAAAACCGTGGCCCACGCGGTCCTCGGCTTCTTCTTGGGTGCGCTCGGGGCGTTCTTGAGACTCAATGCGCTGACCCGTGCCCTGCTTCAGTTTGGCATCGGCGTCTTTATGATCGGCAACGCCCTCCGAATGCTGAACGTTCATCCGATCTTCCGCTACTTCGCGTTTGAGCCGCCGGCGCAGATCACACGATACGTCCGCCGCACCTCGAAACGCGAAGCGTCTTTCGCCCTCCCGATATTCCTGGGCGTGCTCACGGTCTTAATCCCCTGCGGCATCAGCCAGACGATGATGATGGCGGCGATGGGAACAGGCAATGCTTGGATGGGCGCGTCGCTGATGGCTGCGTTCACCCTGGGGACTTGTCCCGTGTTTTTTGGCGTAGCCTACTCTGCGATGCGGATCGGGGCGAAACTGGAGCACACCTTTATGCGCGTGGTCGCGGTCGTGATGGTGCTTTTCGGCCTGGTGGCGCTGGAGTCGGGATTGAACCTGATGGGCTCTCCCTTGAGCGCGAGCCGGCTGGCGCGCTCCTTACGAGATGACGGCGCCACGACAAGCGTCGTCTTGATACCGACGCAAGTTGCCCCTGAGCCGACAACGGTCTCGCAAGAGATCGTAATGGAGCCGGCCGGCGATCCAATCGAACCGGACATCACGCCAACGCCGGCCCCGCCGGAGAAGCAGACTATCTACGTTCAAGCGATGCAAGACAGCTATCTCCCGCCACGACAGAGGGCGTTGGCCAACGTCCCCGCCGAGCTGGTGTTTATCACAGACTTTACACGCTCGTGCACCCGCGCTCTGGTCATTCGAGAGCTGGGGGTCGAAACGTATCTGGCCGAATCGGGAAGAGAGACCTTCGAGGTCCCGCCAATGGCGCCCGGAGCTGTGCTGCGTTTTTCTTGCTCGGCGGGTATTTACACCGGCGAGATCATCTTCGAGTAATACCTGTATGTATTAAGAGTTTATCCACAGATCGAGTGAAGGAGGTTATCCTATGGTGAAGAAAACCTATCGCATTCCGGGGATCGAGTGTGCCATGTGCGCAATGGCGCTGCAGTCGCTCGAGGACGACGTGCCGGGCGTGAGGCGTGCCAATGCCAGTTACCGCCATCAGCGGCTTGAAGTCGAATTCGATGAGACAAAGGTGACCGAGGAGGAGCTGCTCGCGGCCATCGTCGATCTGGGTTACGATGTCGAGGCGATTGCATAGCCGGCGCTCAGCGGTCATTTCGCGCCTGGGGACGAGTCTTTCGGTAGCATTCTCTTTTGACTGAACCGTATCAAGATCGGTAACCTCATAGTCGCTCAAAAATCGTCCAAAGCGAGATCAGCCTGATGATACTCCCACTCGATTTCATTGAGACCGTAAAGCGGGTTTTCGGAGAGAGAGGACGCACGTGGCTGCCCCTCTTACCGGAGATCGCAGCGCAATGTCGAGAGATGTGGGGCCTTGCCCGGGGCACACTGTGCCCGACTATGAGCATGAACTACATCGAATTCACCAGCACTGCGGACGGAGAACCTGTCGCGCTTAAGATCGGCGTGCCCCACGAAGAGCTGTTCACGGAAATGGAAGCGCTGGCCCTGTACGATGGGCGCGGCGCTGTGCGTTTGCTGGCAGCCGACCGCGATCGAGGCGCGCTCCTGCTTCAGCGTGCCATTCCCGGGACGATGCTTTGGCAGATAGGAGATAACGCGCAGCAGACAGAGACAGCAGCGTCGGTTATGAAGGCGCTTTGGAGATCGGTGCCGGAAGAGAGCCACTTGCCACACTTCTCCCGGTGGACAGAGCGGGCCTTCCGGCTGACGCGTACCGAATGGGACCCGCAGGAACAGTGGCCTCGCGACCTACTCGACCGCGCCGAGAAAATTATGGACAGGGTCTCACGCGACCACACCGGCGATGTCGTCTTGCACGGCGATCTCCACCACGAGAACATCCTATGGGATGAGGCGTCCGGATGGCTGGTCATCGATCCCAAGGGCGTGATCGGTCCCCGCTGTCTCGAGGTGGGCCGCTACATCCAGAACCAACTACCCGGCGACGCCCCGTTGAGCATCCGCGAAGCGCTCGTACGTGAGCGAATTGAGATCTTCAGCGACATACTCGCCATACCTCGCCGGGACGTTGTCGCCGGCGCTCTGGTAGATTGTGTGCTCGGCCATGTGTGGTACTTCGAGGAAGAAGGACCGCTGGGTGAGGACTGGTACCAGGGCATCGAGCTGAGCCGCCTCCTGAGCCGGATTTTGGACGAATGATTGAGAAAAGGATGCTCGACACTAGACTTCGGTCGCGGCACAGATTGTGGCATCTCAGAGATAGTCAAAAAGGAAGGAACCCATGAGCAAGAGATCTGGCATAGACTACGCACCCAAAGGCAAAGCTGCCCCCGTTGTTGGGCCGGGTGAGTTCGGGTTTGCGGCGATGTCGCTGGAACACGGTCATATCTACGGTATGTGCAATGGCCTTATCGACGCCGGCGCAGAACTCAAGTGGGTCTATGATCCGGACCCCAAGAAGATCGCGGTCTTCCTGCAACGCTACCCGGACACGCCGGTAGCCGAGAGTGAAGCCCAGGTCCTTGAGGATGACGACGTAGCGCTGGTGGCAGGCGCAGCGATTCCGAGCGAGCGTGGCGATCTGGGGCTGCGGGTACAAGCGCACGGCAAGCATTACTTCACCGACAAGACGCCGTTCACCACAGCCGAGCAGCTCGCGCGGGCAAGGCAGAGCGTCGAGCGGACCGGGCTGAAGTGGTATGTGTACTTCAGCGAGCGGCTGCACGTCGAGGGGGCAGTGCTGGCGGGGCAGCTGATTGAAGAAGGCCGGATTGGTCGCGTGCTGCAGGTCGTGAATCTGGCTCCCCACCGGCTTGACAAGAGCAAACGCCCTGCCTGGTTCTTCCAGCGCGAGAAGTTCGGGGGGATCCTGTGCGATATCGGGAGCCACCAGATCGAGCAGTTCTTGTATTATACGGGCGCATCGGACGCACAAGTGCTACATGCCAAGATCGCCAACTATGCCAACCCCGACTACCCGGAATTTGAGGATTTCGGTGACGCGACGTTGCTAGCGGACAACGGTGCTACACAGTACATGCGGGTGGATTGGTTCAACCCCGATGGGCTGCGCACGTGGGGCGATGGACGCCTGTTCATCCTGGGTACTGAGGGAAGCATTGAGGTCCGCAAGTATTTGGACATCGCGCGATCCGATGAGGGTGACCATGTCTTTCTAGTGAACGGCGAGGAAGAAGTGTACATTCCCGCTGCGGGCAAGACCGGGTTCC
>SLDA01000241.1 GCA_007125545.1 Thermoflexales bacterium
CTGGGTGACCATCCCCCGTCCTCGGCCATCCGGGCGCGGATTTCTACAACCCCTGTCGCGCGGCCCAACCGGCGACCCCCGAACGGAATAGCGACCGCGACGAGCAGAAAAAGCAGGAGCAAGGCACGTGCCAGACGTTCCATATTTCTAGTCCACCTCTGCATTATTATAGTTCAGATCAACAGCCAGAGCATTCCAGCCGTTAAGAGCGAAGCGTAAGCCAGCACCGGTAATGCCTGCCGCGAGGTGGCGATCCGCCGTACCTCAAGCGCCGCCCAGAGCAGACTACCGGCGAGGACGACGACCTGTAACAGCGGGGTCACGTTCATCAGGTAGGGATGCCAGGCCCAATCGGCGGTCCCAAGAAGATTCCATCCCATCCCAAGCGGATCCGAGATCACAGGCCACACGTAGCTCAGGTTAGCGAAGGCAAAGCTCATGGTGAATGCGATCCACGCTGCCAACCCCACCGGGCTGAGCGCATAGCTAAGGTGGATGGCGCCGCGTTTGGCCGAGCCGGACCGGCCACCCAGAAGCCACCCCAACCGTGCCGCCAACCAGAAGAGTCCGGGGCCCACGCCCAAGGTGATGGTCAAAAATGCAAGGGCGTAGCGGAGCCAGGCGACCGTGCCGATGGCGTACGCCGCTTCCGTAAGAGATCCCCAGGGACCCAGCATCACAGCAGCATACACGGGCGCGCACGCCAGCATAAAGAGCCCGAACCAGGCGCGGTCGAGGCGTCGTGCAGCGCCCTCACCCCTGGCGGCTTCCTCCGACTCGCGGCTCGGAGAGCGCGCCCACAGCGCCATATTGTCGCGAGGGCACGTCTGGATGCAGGCCATGCACATCCCACAGTCGAAGCTATCCTTCAGCGCTGCAGGGAAGATGCCCCATTGGCAGTTCTGGTAGCAGGCCTTCTCCACGCAGCCTCTGCACACGTCGCGGTCGCGCACACGGACCGCCACCGGTGCGAGTTGCTCGTACCATCCGATGTACCCGCCTATGGGGCAGAGATGGCGGCAGAAGGCGCGCCGCTCGAAGACCAGGCCGATGCCCGTTGCTCCCAGCAGAAGAGCCAGCAAAATCCCGCCCGTAGCGCTGGGCCGTGTCAGGAGCACGGCACTAAAAAGCCCCATCACGGCGAAGCCGCCCAACTGCAGCCACTGGCCCCGCAGGCGGCGCGGCCAACGCAGCTTCAGGCCGACACCCTTGCCGCGTTGCAGGATACCGCCCTGCTGCAGCCACTCACTGGTTGCCGGGATTGGACAGACGCTGCACCATGATCGCCCGGCGACCGGCATCAGAATCAGCTTTAGTACCGTCCACCAGGCGATCCAGACAAAGATGATAGCGAAGTTACGCCCGCCGATGGGCGTCCCCAGCAGTCCCGCCAGAATAGTGAAGACGAAACCGGCCAGCGTGACAGCGCGCCCCAGAACCACGGGCCAGCGGCTGCGGAGCAGCGGTGCCAACCAGCGCACACGCGTGAGGTCAAACCGGCGATCGTGATCAATATTCATACTATGGCTACCTGTGTTCGGGGCTTGGTTGTCACGCCGGTGACCAGACTCCAGACCACGGTTATCGCGATCAGCGCCATCGCCCGGATGAGCAGCCAATTGGGTCCAACCCGCAGCCTGCCGAGCATAAAGGGGTGGATGTCGCCACACGGCACGGAGCAGCGGAAGCGGAACGATCCGGGGCGGTCGGCTACGAAGGTCAGCGTCGCCGTCTGGCCCGGGTCGGCGACCACCGAGAGGCCATAACCGTCCAAATACAGCCCGTGGACGACGTCGGTGGATCGCAACTCCAGCGTTACCCTATCACCGGGGTTGACCGCCAACACTCCGGGATTGAAGCTGAACTGTGAGGCGTCCACGCGGAAAACGCGGTCTTGTGGTGCGTATGTGCGAGGCACGGGCACCAGCATTGCCGTAAGTGCTGCCAAGAGCAGGATCAGCCACGGCGTTCCCGGCATCTTCAGTCTATTCATGTGATCCTCCTCGACCTCTTTGCAAGTCCTTGGGAATGCGTCCAACCTATTCAATCGAGGCGCGGTCGGACGGTGATGCCATACCGTATCGAAGTCTATCAGAAGATGACCGAACCCTTGAGGGCTAAACGGTGAAGGGCGGACCCCGCCATTTGGCGGGGTCGTACCGACATAAAGCACTGAGCTCTCTGAACCCTGGGTTCTCGGCCTGACGTGAGGGATGCGCGACACCTGAGGCGCCCCGCAACCGTCAGGACGAGGGGCCGGAGATTCTGGGTCCTCCCCTGTGCCACCCGTAGCTGTATGCCAGGTTCAGTGGCAACGTCCACCATAGTTGCACGGGCGACCTTAACAGACGCCTTGCGATACTTGGCAGCGAGTAAAACCGCTCGTTTGCATACCGGAAACCAGCCAGCAACTCTGTCGTATCCATCTGTCGGGGTTGATAGACCACGTTAGCACGACTGTTATACTTGGTCCAATCGCGCGTCAGGATACGCCCTTCGGCTTCTAGTCGGCGAAATAGTGCCGTGCCTGGGAAGGGTGTCAAGATGTTGAAGGTCGCATTCTGGACCCCTGCTTCTTCCAAGAAGTCTATCGTGTCCTTGAACACCTGTGGTGTATCAGCATCAAACCCAAACACCATCCCCGCTTGTACCGCGATCCCATAGGAGTGGATCCGTTCAATGATCTCATAGTACGACTCCACGCGGTTGAAGTGCTTGTTGACACCCTTCATGCTTTCCTGCGATATCGACTCCAATCCGAGGAACAACTGCTTACAACCGCTACGTGCGGCAGCCTCAAGAAATGCATCATCCCTCCCGGCCTGGATACTGGCCTGGCTGCTCCACCACTTTCGATAAGGGGCGATAGCATCGAAGAGCTCCTTCGCATACGCCAGGTCTCCTGCAATGTTGTCATCCCAAAAGATGATGACTTTGCCCTTGAAGGAGGCGTACTCTGCTGCTACCTCAGCTATGGGTCGTTTACGCAAGCTGTGGCAATACATCACGGAGACCGTACAGAAGTCACATTCGTTGGAACAGCCCCGCGTGGCAAAGAGAACGCCGCTTGAGTAGTCATGCCGGTGAAACAACTCTTTTCGAGCTGCCGGCACGTTCTCGAGCGAAGGGGGGGTAGTGAGTTGATATTCCTTGAGGTAAGTGCCCGCTTCAAAGCTCTTTAGGAACTCCTCCCATAAACCTTCCGCTTCTCCAACGAATATCACGTCTGCGTACTTACTCGCCTCTTCTGGCACCAGGGTTACGTGTGGCCCGCCCAGTACCACGCAGACGCCCCGTGATCGGAAGCGCGCGGCAATGTCGTAAGCATGATAAGCACTTGGCGTGTGAAAGGTAACGCCCACCATGTCGACCTCGGCATTCCAGTCGATCTCCTCGGCTTCTTCATCTACGTGGATGACCTCCCAACCCGGAGGTACCCTGCTCGCCAGATAGGGCATCGTAATCTGCTGAAAGTTAAGAAACCTCGACCGCCTTACTCGCTTGATCGTAGCCGCCGACGCCGTTATCAGTAGCAGTTTCGGCATAAAGGTATTTCGTGTTCTCCGGGCATAGTATAGGTCGAGAGCAGGGTCCGTTGCTTTGCAGTAAACTCTGCTTTGATCATGAGACGTGCCCTAAGGCGTAGGAGGTCCGTATTTGCTGTATCGCTGATCCACGTAGGCACGGATCTCGTCTACGGATCTACCTTCCTGCAGGAGGCGCATGGTATCCTGCGTGATATCGACGCAGATGGTGCAACCCAACGCGTGACCGTCGTAGCGGAGGTCCCCGGCGGCCTCGGTGCCCTCGGCATAGCAGTTGTAGCTAGACTGGTGACCCATCGCACCGCAGCCACAGTAACACGGGATTTCCTGGACGATATCTGGATTGGCGATGGCGAACTGGTAGCTCTCGCGGACAACCGGTGGTGCACGCCGGATATCTTGCGGCATAGCCGAGAGCGGCGCCATCTCCAATCCGGAACTCGCCTCTGTCGTCCCATTGCCGTCGCAGCCGCTCAGAGCAACAGAGAGTACCATAACAACTAACAGCATTCCTACTAGCTTCAGATAGCGCATACGATTCCCCTCGCTCGGCCATTCTTTGAGGGGTAGCCTGGTGTCCAGGCACCAGGCTACCCTTTGCCCCCCGAATCCCAAATCGCGGGTCGTTCACAGGTACTATAGAGAGCTCCCTGGATCTTCAACATACTCAGGTGTGATCTTGGTGCGACGTAAAAGGTTGGCGTTCGTCACAACCGAGATGGAGCTTGTTGCCATCGCGATCTCCGCCAAGACCGGGTGCATCCATCCGACCATCGCCAGTGGAATCATGACCACATTGTAGAAGAAGGCCCAGAACAAATTCTGCTTGATCTTACGGAAGGTCGCGCGGCTCAGATTTATCGCTTCTACCACTCCGGTCAGCTCACCGCGAACCAACGTTACATCGCTGGCTTCGATGGCAATGTCGGTCCCGGTGCCGATGGCTAAGCCAACGTTGGCCTGCGTCAGCGCGGGGGCGTCGTTAATGCCGTCGCCCACGAAGGCGACGACCCCGTAAGTGTCCTGGAGACGTCGGACCTCATCGACCTTGCCGTCCGGTAGCACTTCGGCCAACACGTGGTCGATATGGACCAGACGGGCAATTGCTTCTGCCGTGCGCCGGTTGTCTCCCGTGATCATCGCGGTCTCCACGCCGAGGCGGTGGAGCTCGGCAATCGCATTTGCGGAATCCGCCTTCACCGTGTCGGCCACCGCGATCACACCGGCGAGCGTCCCGTTGACCGCCACCAGCATCGCCGTTTTGCCGTCGGACTCCAGTAACCGCATCGCCGACTCCAGCTCCGACACCTCGACCCCCTCCTCGACCATGAGACGTCGCGAGCCCACTAGCACACGCTCGCCATCGATCGTCGCCTCGATACCGCGACCGGGGAACGCCCGGAACTCATCCGGTGTCCCCAGCGCCAGGCCGAGCTTCTCTCCACTGAGAACGATCGCGCGTCCCAGGGGGTGCTCGCTTCCCTGCTCGGCGGACGCTGCGGCACGTAGCACCACCCGCTCGTGGAAGCCGTTGACCGGGACGATGTCCGTTACGTCAGGCTTGCCTTTCGTAATCGTTCCGGTCTTGTCGAAGACCACGATCCGCACATCCTTAAGCGACTGAATCGCCGCTCCGCTGCGGATGAGGATGCCGTGCTCGGCGCCCATACCGCTTCCGACCATCAGTGCAGTCGGTGTGGCCAGGCCCAAAGCGCACGGACATGCGATGACGAAGACGGCGACCATGGAGACGATCGCTAGCGTCAACGTGCTCAAACTGGGATCGACCCACGGCAGAAATGCCCCGAGTTCAATCAGCGACTGTGTGACGCCGGGGAGGGCGA
>SLDA01000038.1 GCA_007125545.1 Thermoflexales bacterium
ACCGGCAGTGCTGCGGAGGCCGCGGTGCCCCAGTTATCGCAGGGTGTTGGCCTCTCAGCCGTGGGGTATGCCGGCTTCGATATGGCGCTCGCTGCCCTGCAATCCGGGCAAGTCCTCGCGCTGCTCTCCGAGCGGCAGCCTGCACTCGAAGTACAATTTCGTGAGGCCGGTTTCGTCTTCACGAATCAACGTACGACCTACCGCCCCGTGGGGTTTGTGGTGCCTCAAGGCGATTCCGAGTTTCTGGATCTGGTGAACCTCACTCTGATGTCGCTGGAGACAGGCGGCATCTACCAGGAACTCTACGAGCTCTGGTTCGACGAGCCGACACCTGGCCTGGATACCTGGCCCGGTCGTCCCTCCACCTCATTGGCGATACAGCGGTAGCCACGAACCGGGAAGCAGGGGCCTGCCCACGGCGTAACTGCTACCCGGTTTATCTGTTGTAACGCCCGCTGATTGTGATCACGCCTGAACTCACGCGAATTTCCGTTATCTCCGCGTAGGCTTGGCCCGCGAGCAGGACGTCTGCCAGCCCCTTGGTGAATAGATTGAAGACGATCTCGGGCAGCTTGACCTGCCCGACCTGACCCTCAATGAAGTCGAAGGCCAGCTCCCCTTCGCTCGCGCGGGGCGCGGTGACAAGGCGGACGGGGACCTCCCAGCGGGCAAACGCGAACGTGCTCTTGGCTATGATAGAGCCGTCCTCCTTGAAGTATACCTGCGACGTGCCCAACCGTGGGCGCAGCCGGAGCAGACCTCCGCCTTCACGAGCTCCTTGGGCCAAAAGCTCGTTCCACGCCCCGATGTCGATAGCGGCAGTGTCGAGGCCCTCCAGCCCTTCCAGCTCTCTAATCTCGGTGAGATCCAAGGCCTGCATCTCGCGCAGCAGTTCCTCGCGGATGCTCAGGAATGAAGTCACCTCCGAATCGGTGAGCGTCAGAGTAAACGCCTGGGCAGCGAGGGCGTTCTTCCCCGCGGTGACAGTCTTTTGGATCAAGCTCAGGCCTGCCTGGCGCGAAACTGGAGGCGGAGCACCATCATCGGGCAGTTGCACGCCAGAGGGTGAGCAGCTGCTCAAAACGAAGAGGACTAGTAGCAGCAGGGAGATGCCGGTGAGCGATGCAGAACGCGTATCGGTGGGTCCAGAGTTGAACGACATTAATGGCCTCCTTGGGCGACGCACACCGGTGACGGGATCCCTCTTGGGACCCCGTCACCTATTGAGAATATTGAGATCATACTTATAATTAGTATAACACAAAACGCGCGTGGTCGCTACTGGATACATATCAACTCTGGGGCAAAAGCTCGGTTAGCCCGCACACAGGCAGGTCTTGTCAATGATGTGCCCCCACCGTCAAATGCACCCGATCGCTGCTCGCGCAGTCGTCTTTTGGTTCGAATGTGGTAAAATACTGGGTGTGAATCAGGCAAGCAACACCCAAGACAAAGCACGTCGCCCAATGGGTACCCTGGCCTGCCTAACCGCTGGGTTTGAGATCGCTGCTCGACACGTCGAGCTTATCCTCATTCCGCTAATGCTGGATTTGTTTCTCTGGTTAGGCCCCCGGCTATCAGTTGGGCCGATTTTTGAGCGTCTGAAGATCTCCTTAATGGGATCGATCGATGCAGCTGCCGTACCTGCCGAAATGGCGGCTTCTGCCGACATAGCGGCGGTGTATGCGTGGATCGGCAGTGCTTTTGAGGAGCTGGGTGCGGTCTTCAATCTCTTCTCGACGCTTAATCCCGGACCGCTCGCCGGCGTGCCCGCCTTGATGCCGGCACGTCTGGGGGTTGGAGGCCCTCTTGGGGTACAGCCGGTCATTGAGCTTACATCCCACGGGCTTGCGGTGTTGGCGGCGGTGCTGTTGGTCCTGGTGGGGCTGGGACTGAATGCGGTCTATCTGCACAAAGTGGCACGGCGTGTGGTTGAGGAAATCGGAGTGTCCGGGCCCGGTCCTGCCTCCATTCTGGTGATCTGGCGCCAGCTTGCGAAGCTCGGCCTGCTCTACGTTCTGGTCGTCTTGGCGATTACCTTGGTCCTTTCACTCTTTGTCACGATCATTGCGCTGATCAGTGGCGCCATTGCCGGTATTGTGATGACGCTGTTGATGACGACGCTAATATTCCTGAGCCTGTCCGCTGTGGTTCACCTGGTCTTCACGATCCCCGGGATGGTGCAGACGCGCCGCGGGGTACTGGCGGCGATGCGGGAGAGCTTGCTGTTGACGCGGGCGGATTTTATGAGCGTGATCTTTCTCCTTGGACTGATTTTCATCGTCTCCCAGGGGCTGAATGTGGTCTGGATGTTGCCCGGGCTTGATTCATGGGCGACATTGATTGGATTGGTAGGGCACGCCTTCGTGAGCACAGCGCTTACGGGCGCGCTATTCGTCTTTTATCAGGAGCGGCTGCGGTTTTTGGAGGCCTTGAGACAGTTGTATAAGGCCCGAGCCGAGGCCCAACCAACGCCTGAGTAGGTAGGAGCAAGTGTAACGTGTACGCTTGGAGCGGCACGTATCTAGACGGGGTATCTGAGGGACTGGGGTTAATTTATGGTTAGCAAAACTGGCAATCCACGGGTACGATACGATGCTTCAACCATTCAAGTCCTGGAGGGCTTGGAGGCTGTCCGGCGCCGTCCCGGCATGTATGTGGGTGGCACGGACGAGCGCGCCCTCCATCACCTGGTTTACGAGGTCGTCGACAACTCCATCGACGAGGCGCTAGCCGAATCCTGCGATCATATCCGCGTGATCATCGAGTCTGATCTCACCGTCTCCGTTGTCGACAACGGTCGCGGCATCCCGGTGGGCATTCATCCGGAGAAGGGCATTCCGGCCCTGACCCTCGTACTGACCACGCTGCATGCCGGCGGAAAGTTCGACGGTGGCGGCTACAAGGTCTCCGGCGGGCTGCACGGTGTCGGTGTCTCGGCGGTCAACGCTCTCTCAGAATGGATGGAGGCCACCGTCCGTTCGGATGATGGGTTGGTTTATCACCAGCGTTTTGAGCGCGGTGTACCGGTGACCGACGTCGAGGTGGTCGGAAAGTGCGATCCCGAGGATACCGGCACCACGATCCGCTTCCGCTTCGATCCCACCATCTTCATCGATGTGGAATACAGCTATGCGGTTCTCGCCCAGCGCTTCCGCGAAATGGCGTTTGTGACGCGTGGCGTGACCATCGATCTCATTGACCGGCGAGAAGACCCCGCGAAGCGGATCTCCTTCTATTTCGAGGGCGGCATTCGCTCCTTCGTCAAGTACCTCAACCGCAATCGCCAGGCGCTACACGAGCCCTTCTATCTCGAGAAAGAGGTCGACAAGGTCGTCGTCGAGGTCGCATTCCAATACAGCGACAGTTTCACCGAGACCGTCCTCTGCTTCGCGAACACCATCAATACCATTGACGGTGGCGCGCATATGACCGGCTTCCGCTCGGCGCTTACCCGCGCGATCAATGACGCGGGCCGCAGGCTCTCCGTTCTGCGCGACGCCGACGCCAACCTGAGTGGCGACGATGTGCGTGAGGGTCTGACCGCCGTGATCAGCGTGAAAGTGGCCGAACCCCAATTCGAGAGCCAGACCAAAGTGAAGCTGATGAACCCGGAGGTCCGATTTGCCGTAGAAACGGCGACCAACGATGCGATCTCCGAGTTCTTTGAAACCGATACACGTTCCGCGCGCCGGATCGTGGAGAAGGGGCTTACCGCACTGCGTGCGCGGGCCGCGGCGCGGAAGGCACGCGATCTGGTGATCCGCAAGAGCGCACTGGAGAGCATGACACTGCCCGGCAAACTGGCCGACTGCTCCAGCCGCAATCCCGGCTCAAGCGAGATCTTCATCGTCGAGGGTGACTCCGCCGGTGGCAGTGCCAAACAGGGACGCGACCGCCAATTCCAGGCGATCCTACCGCTGCGCGGCAAGATCCTGAACACGGAGCGCGCCGGGCTCAACAAGACGCTGGGCAACCGCGAGATCCAGGCGATTATCTCGGCTCTGGGTTGCGGGGTGGGCGACCAATTCGCAGTGGAAGGCCTTCGTTATGACCGCGTCATCATTATGACCGACGCCGACGTCGATGGTGCCCACATCACGACGCTGCTGCTCACCTTCTTCTACCGTTACATGACGGCATTGATCGAAGGCGGGCACCTCTACATCGCCCAGCCGCCGCTCTACCTGGTCAAGGCCGGGCGCGACGAGGAATACGTCTACAGCGAGCTCGCGCTCGCGACCACCCTCCGCGAGTTGGGCGAGCGCAAGTTCTCGCTCCAACGCTATAAGGGTCTGGGTGAAATGAACCCACAGCAGCTCTGGGATACCACAATGGACCCCGAGCAGCGTATGTTGTTGCGCGTGCGTATCGAGGATGCCGTCGAAGCGGACCGCGTCTTCAGTATGTTGATGGGCGCCTCCGTTCCCCCGCGCCGCAAATTCATCCAATCGCACGCACGCGAAGTTCAGAATCTGGATGTGTGATCGGCTATGGTAACAGTTTCGAGCAATCCTAATATGGCCACCGTGACCCCAGAGGTAACGATGACGACCCCCGAACCGCACTCTGTCGTTGTTGCACAACCGCCGTGGTACCGCCTGCCCCTGAAGCTGGCGATGCTTGCCGCTGTGGTCGTCCTTATCATCGGAACCGCGTTGATGCGCAACCGGTTGGACCTCGCGTGGTTCAGTACATTGGGCTACGCCGGTGTCTTCCTGATGGCGCTGATCGGCAGCTCCACAATCCTACTGCCGATCCCGCACCTGGCCTTCACCTTTACGATGGGCGCCGTGCTCAATCCCTGGCTGACCGGCCTTTCCGCCGGCCTCGGCGATGCACTGGGCGAGATCACGGGCTATATCGCCGGCTACGCCGCCGAGGACATGATGACAGAGAATAAACTCTATCTCAAACTCAAGCGCTACATGGAGCGCAACGGCGACGTCACCATCTTCGTCCTCTCCCTCTTCCCCGTTCCCTTCTTCGACCTCGCCGCGATGGCAGGCGGGCTCGTCGGCTACCCCCTCTGGCGCTTTATGATCGCAACCTGGACCGGCAAGACCATCAAAGCCATCGTCGCCGCCTGGGCGGGCTATGTGGGTGTGGTCTGGGTTGCCGAGTTCCTGCGCATGTCGTAAGGGTCGGATGACCTGCCGGAACGTGAGAAGCCCCGAATCTCGGGGCTTTTTTGTTGCCCGTATTTCCGAAAGTGATCCCAACAACCCCCGGTAATCACACCCCGCTGTGCCACCAGCCCTGACCGCACAACGCAATGCCTCCGCCCGTCGTAGCGCAAGCAGCCTTGCTTGCGAGGCCGCACTCAGCACGGACTCTCCGCCCTCCACCACTACTGTCC
>SLDA01000142.1 GCA_007125545.1 Thermoflexales bacterium
CATTAAGGCCCGGTCAGAGACCGGCGAGACCCGAGCATCCCGTCCCATCTCCACTAGCCTTGTCGCGCTGTGGCTCGGTCGGAGACCGGCGAGACCCGAACATCCCAGCCCATCTCCACTAGCCTTGTCGCGCTGTGGCTCGGTCGGAGACCGGCCACAACAGCAAAGGGCGGTGCCGCACTGCCCCCCCCTTCTGTTGCGGCCGTGTCTCCTGACCGTGCCGCTCTGCCGTTACCACTCCACCGCACTCAACATCACATCCGAATCGCCTCGCGGATCTTCCAACCAGAACGCCGCCGACGAAAACCGCCATTTCACCGCTGACAGTACCAGTCCCTTTCGTCGTGGATTGTCGTGGAGATAATTGGCTTTCTGTAACCACATCGACTGCGACCACAGCGCCTCAGCGTGCTTGCTCTGCTGCCAGAATTGGTACTGTCGATCCGAGCGGCGTGTCGCCGCGAAAGTTTGGAGGAATGCACGCGGCATATGCTCTCGGCAGTACCCGATCAGCCGTTGACCCGTATACTTTCGGAAACTCGTGAGCGTGGCCTTGAGCCTACTCGTATCAAAGTCCGCATCAAAGACGATGATATGAAGATGGGTCGGCATGATGGCAAACGCATTGATACGGAGACCTTTATCCCGATGACAGGTGTTAAGACTCTCCGTCACGATCAGGCACGAAGCCTCGCTGACAAAGACCGGCATCCACTCCAAGATGCTGAAGGTGAGGTAGTAGAGCGACGCATCCTCACGGATTCTGTACGTTTCCATGATCCTTTCCTCTCGTCAAGTAGCGAGTCGTTCGGAGACCGGCCACATCTGCTCTGCCTCTGCGCTGTTGCGGCCGGTTCTCCTGACCGTGCCGCTCTGCATCTCTAGCGCATTAAGGCCCGGTCAGAGACCGGCGAGACCCGAGCATCCCGTCCCATCTCCACTAGCCTTGTCGCGCTGTGGCTCGGTCGGAGACCGGCCACAACAGGCAGTCTGCTGGGCCCGTGACCGCGCCGCTCTGCGTCTCTAGCACATTAAGGCCCGGTCAGAGACCGGCGAGACCCGAGCATCCCGTCCCATCTCCACTAGCCTTGTCGCGCTGTGGCGCGGTCGGAGACCGGCCACAACAGGAAAAGGGCTGTGCCGCGCCGCTCTGCGCTGCAGCGCCGGTATTATAGCATCGGACAACGAGCGTCCCAAGCTCTAGCAGCCACATAAGGCAGACCCGGGCCTCCCGACCGGGCGGTCTGCACCACGAGTCACCTCCAGGATCCAAGTTCCAAACTCTCCACCCCACCCGTACCCAGCGTGCTACGATTCCGTTAATCAATGATCTAGCCCAAGCGTGATCGACTGCCTCTATACCCTCAAGGAGGTACACAGCCCAGGGACCGAAGAAAACAGCCATCCTACGTGCAACCTCACCCACCCTATACCAGTCAAAGGACTCCATCATGAAACACGGCAGATCACTTCATCATCTCGTGCTGGTCATCGTCCTCCTCTGCGGCATGCTGCCCCTGGGGCCCCCACTGCAGACCGCAGCCGCGCCGACTTTCGCGGAGGTGGAATCGGAACTCCAGGCCCAGATCCAGGCCAAAGGCTCCGCGGGCTACCTCATCTACTTCCGCGAGCAAGCCGATCTCTCCCCGGCTCACGCTATGGACTGGGAAGCACGCGGACGCTTCGTCGTCGAGTCGTTGCAGAAGACGGCGGAACGCTCTCAGCGGTCCGTGCGCGCCTACCTGGACGCCCAGGGAGCCGAATACCAGGCCTTCTGGATCGACAATGTCATCGTCGTAGAAGCATCCACCCTCGCAACCTTCAACGCTCTGACCACCTCCTTCCCCGAAATCGCTGCCCTGCGGGCGCGACGCCATCCCATCCTCTACGAACCGCAGGAAGCCACCCCGGAGCGCATCCTGACAGCCATCGAGTCCAACCTCACCCATATCAAGGCCGACCAGGTCTGGGGGCTGGGGCACGCCGGTGAGGGTATCATCGTCGCCAATATTGACACCGGCGTCCGCTACACGCACGCGGCCCTGGTCAATCAGTACCGCGGCAACCTCGGCGGAGGCTCTTTCGACCACAACCACAGCTGGTGGGATCCCTATGTCGCCACCACCGCCCCGGAGGACGTCCACGATCACGGCTCCCACACCATCGGCACCATAGTGGGTGACGACGGCGGTACGAACCAGATCGGTATGGCGCCCTCGGCCCGGTGGATCGCCTGCAAGGGCTTCAACCCCGGCGCCACCGACGCCGGCCTACTCTCCTGCGGCCAGTTCCTGGCGGCGCCCTGGGACCTGAGCGGCAACAACGCCAACCCCGACCTGCGCCCTCACGTCGTCAACAACTCCTGGGGTGATTGCGGCCAATCCTACGATCCCTGGTACGCAGGGGTGCTTACTGCCTGGCACGCAGCGGGGATCTACCCCGTCTTCTCCAACGGTAACGCCGGCAACTGCAGTTATTCCAACCCTCCCGGTCTGAATACCGTCGGCAACCCGGCCCGCTCCGGCAACGTGACCGGTGTCGGCTCCACAGGAAGAAGCAACGGACAGTACGCGGTATACTCGAACTGGGGGCCCACCGACAACCTCGACACCGTCAATCCCCGGGGCTATGCTTATCTCAAGCCCCAGGTCGTGGCGCCGGGTACCAACCGTTCGGCCGGTAGGAGCAGTGACACGGACTACCGGGACATGACCGGCACCTCCATGGCCGGCCCTCACGTGGCGGGCCTGATCGCGCTGATGTGGAGCGCGGCCCCCTGTCTGGTAGGCGACTACGCCACCACCGAGACCCTCATTGAAGAGACGGCCATCCCCATCCCCTACGCTTCGGGCGGGAGTCCTGCCCCCGGGCCGGGCAATGTGCCCAACTACGCTACCGGCTGGGGTGAAATCGATGCCCTCGCCGCCGTCGAAGCGGCCGTCGACTCCTGTGGAGACAGCATCCTCACCGGTGAAGTGATGGACGACACCACCGGTGCACCGATCGCGGGCGCCCTGGTGGAAGCGACGGCCGGCTTGGCCCAGACCTACACCACCCGTGCAAATCCCAGCGGCATCTACACGCTTAACGTTTTCTCCGGCACCTACGCCCTCACCATCTCGGCCTTCGGCTATCAACCGGTGGTGATCTCCGATGTGCAGGCAAGCTCGGGCATAACCGTCACACAAGACGTGGTTATGACTTCGGCGACCTGGTACACCATCACCGGCGCCGTCACCGACAGCGCCACGGGCTGGCCCCTCTATGCCATCATCGACATCGACGGCTATCCCGGTGACGCCATCTGGACCAACCCCGTCACCGGTGAATACAGCATCAGCCTGCCCGAAGGCATCGAGACCACCTTCAACACCAGCGCCTGGGTCGCGGGCTACACGCCGGCAGCCATCACGGTCGGCCCGCTCACCGCCGATGACGTGGTGGATATACCGCTGGATGCCAATCTCGAGCTCTGTCAGGCGCCGGGATACGCCCGCAGCGAATGGGTGCCCAGTCATACAGAGGATTTCGAGGCTAACGATGGCGGCTACGTCGTCAGTGGCAACCCCGCCGATCACTGGCAATGGGGCACGCCAAGTGTATGGCCGAATAGCTGTGCCTCGGGCGATCGCTGCTGGGGTACTAACCTGAGCGGCAACTACGCGAACAATGCCAATACCGTCCTCACCTCGCCCGTGATCGATCTCTCCGGAGAGAGCGCGCCCCTCACCGCAAACTGGTGGCAGGCCTGGCATATCGAGAGCGCCATCTGGGATCACGGCTATGCCGAGGTCAGCATCAACGGCGGAGCTTGGCAGTACATGTGGTACCACACTGGCGGCACGACCCAGATCGACTGGACCGAGATGAGCTACGATATCTCAGCCGCCGCCGGTGGTAACGTCCAATTCCGTTTCCGCCTTACCAGCGATGGGTCGGTCAACCTTGCCGGCTACTACCTCGACCAGATCAGCATCAGCGGCGCTAGCTGCCAGATTCCTGTCGACGGCGGATTGGTAGTAGGCAACGTCTACGACTTCGAGACCGGTGATCCACTCGTCGGCGCCCACGTGGAAAACGGTGCCGGCGAGGCCATACTCACCGAGGCGACGCCTGCCGATCCCGCCGTGGACGACGGCTTCTACACCCTCTTCTCCCCTTCGGGCGCCCAGGTCTTTACCGCGACGATGGCCCGGTATAGCCCGAGTTCCGACACTGTGAACGTGGCGACCGGCGGCACGGTACAACAGGATTTCGCGCTGGATTGGTTCTACCCGGTTGTTACATCTGACCCCGCTGAACTCGATGTTGAGGTACCGATCAACACGCAGCTCACTACCGCTTTCGGACTCTTGAACACCGGCACGGCAGCAACCGACTTCGAAATCCGCGAGAAGGACCGGGGCTTCACGCCCACCGCCGGCGAGGATATCCTGGTAGTACGGTGGGAGACCGCGAATGCGGATGCTATGCAAGCGACCTTGACCGCTCTGGGGCGCAGTTTCCTACCCGTCACCGACGCGGTCTTCCGTGCGATGTCCCTCGCGGAACTGCTGGAGTACCAGGCCGTCTTCTATGCGGGTGCTGCGCCGGTGGATTCACTCCCGCAACTGACGGCTTATCTAGATGCCGGCGGTGCACTCTTCATCGCGGATAACGACCTGGGTTTCTTCCGCGGCACAACCCCCTTCTATCATACCTATCTCCAGGCCTCCTACAACGCCGATGATGGTGGCAACTTCTTGACCGGCGAGGACTTGATGGCGGGTCTGGATCTCGACATCTCCGCCGATCCTTTCCCCGACGACTTCATCGTAGGACCAGAGGGTGTGCGCATCTTCAAGTACACCACCTCAGACTTCGCCGGCGGTGTGGCTGTGGATCGCGAGGGCTATCGGGCGATCTATCTGGCGTTCGACTTCCACCGCGTTGCAGGGGCGGCAAACCAGGAGGCGTTGCTGGAACGCATCCTCGACTTCCTGACAACTTCCGATGTCCCCTGGATCGCCACAGACCCCATCACCGGCACCCTGGCTGCGAATACCGGCTCGGTTGTCGTTGACGTGGTCTTTGATGCAGCCCAAGTCGAGGAACCCGGTCAATATCAGGTCGAGCTCCAGGTTCGGACGGAGGACCCCACCAGCCCCTTGATCGTCCCCGTCACCATGAACGTGACGGCGCCGGGATGGGGCAAGATCGAGGGTACCGTCACCAGCCTGGGCTACTGTGACGAAAACCCGGCTCTTGTCGAGGGCGCGGAGGTCCTGATCGAGAGTAGCACCGGCATCACCTGGACCCGCGTCACCGACGAAAATGGCTGGTATGCCCTCTGGGTTGAGCCGCATCACGGCCCCCTCA
>SLDA01000289.1 GCA_007125545.1 Thermoflexales bacterium
AGGAACAGATTTCCTCGGTTGCAGCATTCTGGTGGAGAGACTCGACCTCCAGAGAGCGTGACCAGAGTGATAGGATTCCGAAGAAGGGAGAGTGTCTTCGATGATCTCGTTTATAGTTCGCCGTCTGATCATCCTGATTCCGTTGCTTGCCCTACTGTCGATCGTCGCCTTTATCATCATCCAGTTGCCCCCGGGCGACTACCTGACGACCTACATCCAGCAATTGGAAGCCGGAGGTCAAATCGTCGACGAGGCGGAGATCGCACGCCTTCGGGCGCAATACGGCCTTGACCAGTCGGTCTACGTTCAATACCTAAAGTGGATGGGAGGCATCTTCCGAGGCGACTTTGGGCGCTCATTCCACTGGCAGGCGCCCGTTATCGACGTGATCATGGCCCGTCTTCCGATCACTTTACTGCTCTCTTTTGGTAGCCTGATCGTCGTGTATGCCGTCGCCATCCCGATTGCCATTCTCTCGGCCGTGTACCAATACTCGATCTTTGACTACATCGCGACGCTCTTCGGCTTCACCGGATTGGCGGTTCCCGACTTCCTCCTGGCACTGCTCATCTCGTGGCTCTTCTATTTGCTCACCGGCAATATGGTCACAAGCCTCTTTTCGCTGCAGTTCCGGGACGCGGCATGGTCGTTCGCGAAGCTTATGGATCTCCTCAGCAACGTCTGGCTACCCATCGTCATCATCGGTATGGCGGGGACGGCAGGGCTGATGCGCACATTACGGGCCACGCTTCTGGATGAGCTGGGTCGCGCCTATGTGGTCACCGCACGGTCGAAGGGGCTGTCAGAGGGCCGGCTGCTGTTCAAATATCCGGTTCGGATCGCGATGAACCCGATCTTCAGCACAATCGGCTGGCTCTTGCCCGCGCTGATCAACGGTGGAGTGCTGGTTGGGATCGTGCTCAACTTGCAGATTATCGGCCCTGCGCTGATGGAGGCCACGCTCTCTCAGGATATGTACCTGGCGGGCAGCATCATTCTCATTCTCAGCGTGCTCACTGTGGTCGGGACCCTCATCTCGGACATCCTACTGGCGTGGCTCGATCCCAGGATTCGGTATGGAGAAGGGAGTTAGGGAAGGCTATGGCAACCATAGAGACGCCCACATCCGGGGCAAGATCAGACACGAGCATTCTAAGGGACAAGGACGAAGAACACATCTATACCGCATCGCAATGGCAGCTGATGTGGTGGCAATTTAGAAAACATAAGGCCGCCATGATCGCGATCGTGGTGCTGGGTGTGATGTATTTCCTGGCTCTCTTCGCAGAACCATTCGCGGTGTATGGCCCGACGGAACGTTTTCCCCGATTCGAGAACGTTCAGCCCACGCGTATTCGCTTCATCGACGAAGAGGGGCAATTCAGAGGCCCCTTCATGTACGAGCTGACGCGCACCGTCGATCCGGCGACGGTACGGGTCGTCTTTGTCGAAGATACCAGCGAGATGTATCCGCTCAGATTCTTCACTCCAGGCACACCCTACAAGATCCTGGGGATCTTTCCGGCGAGTCTGCGGCTAGTGGGAAGCGGAACCGATGGCCCCCCCATCTTCCTCTTTGGCTCGGACCACCTGGGGCGGGATCTCTACTCCCGGACACTCTACGGATCGCGCATCTCGCTCTTCATCGGCTTCGGAGGCGTCTTCCTGACCTTCTTCTTCGGCATCACCCTGGGCGGTATATCCGGTTACCTCGGCGGCACCACAGACGAGGTGATTATGCGCATCATCGACTTCATGGTCTCGATCCCCCAGATCCCGCTGTGGATGGGCCTGGCAGCCGCCGTCCCACGCGACTGGCCGGTCATCCGTACTTACTTTGCCATTACCCTGATTCTATCGATCGTGGGATGGGGTGGACTGGCACGGGCCGTACGGGGCAAGCTCTTGTCCTTGCGGGAGGAGGATTATGTTATGGCCGCCCGCGTTTACGGAGCGAAGCCACGCCGGTTGATCTTTAAGTACCTGTTGCCCAACTTTATGAGCTACCTCCTGGTGAGTGTGACGATCTCGATCCCGTTCATGATCCTTGGAGAGACAGCGCTCAGCTTCTTGGGCCTGGGTATTCAGCCGCCGGCCGTGAGTTGGGGCACCCTGCTGCGTGATGCTCAGCGGCTCACTGTCGTGGCCCAGCGGCCCTGGCAGATGATACCGGGAGCCTTCGTTGTGGCGGCCGTGTTGATGTTCAACTTCATCGGCGATGGGCTGCGCGACGCTGCCGATCCCTATGCCCGGCTCTGATCAGGACCTGAAGCCACGCCGAGCGTCCAGTGTAAGTGCACTAGGAACCCGGAAGATAGGAGACAAAATGGTTGGGAATAGAACGCTGCTAGAGGTCAAGAGCCTGAGGACCTACTTCCCCCTGGATGAGGGATTGGTACGCGCGGTGGATGGCGCCGACTTCAAACTGGTGAGCGGCAAGACGTTGGGCGTAGTTGGCGAAAGCGGCTGTGGCAAGAGCGTCACGGCGCAGTCCATCCTCAGAATCGTCCCGCGTCCAGGCAAGATTGTAGAGGGAGAACTGCTCTTTCACCGCTACTCAAAGGAAGGCGACGCTTTCTCGATGGCGGATGTCGTCGATCTCGCGAAACTGGACCCGCGAGGGCGCGATATACGCCGCATTCGAGGCAACGAGATCGCCATGGTCTTCCAGGAGCCGATGACCTCACTCTCCCCGGTGCACACGATGGGCAACCAAATTGCAGAGGTCATCCTGCTGCACCAAAAGGTCTCACAGGCCGAGGCGCGGGAGAGAACGCTCGACATATTGCATCGTGTCGGGATGCCCAAGCCAAGTCAAACGATCGACAGCTATCCCTTCGAGTTGAGCGGAGGCATGCGCCAGCGCGGTATGATTGCGATGGCTCTATCGTGCCACCCTAGTTTGCTTATCGCCGACGAGCCCACCACAGCTCTGGACGTTACCACCGAAGCCCAGATTCTGGACCTGATGCGGGAATTGCAGGAAGAACTGGGAATGGCGATCATGTACATCACCCACGACCTGGGTGTGGTCGCCGAGATGGCCGAACTGGCTGTGGTGATGTACCTTGGAAAGGTAGTTGAGCGCGCGGATGTGGACTCACTTTTCTATAATCCGCACCATCCCTATACCAAGGCGCTCTTGAGATCGATCCCTCGCATTACCGAGGATCGCAGGAAGTGGTTGGAGGCGATCAGGGGAATGGTGCCCGATCCCTACAATATGCCGAGTGGCTGTCCCTTCCATCCCCGCTGTGTGAGCGCGCAAAAGCAGTGTGAAGAGGTGGATCCGCCGTGGGTTGAGGTGGAACCCGAGCACTGGGCGCGGTGTGTACTTTACGCCGACGGCACGACTGAGACCGGGCAGGGCTAAGGCAGAGAGGGAGAACTATGTCCGAACGTCAAGATCAGCGGCTATTGGAAGTCAACGGTTTGAAGAAGTATTTCCCCATCAAGCGCGGATTTCTCAGAAAGACCGTCGGGTATGTGAAAGCCGTGGACGATGTGAGCCTCTATGTTAACGAGGGCGAAACCTTGGGCCTGGTGGGCGAGAGCGGCTGCGGCAAGACGACGTCGGGGCGCTGCATCTTGCGCGCCATCGAGCCCACCGAGGGCGAGATCCTCTTCAAAGATCCTAATGTGGGATGGGTCAACGTCCGGGAGCTGGAAGAAGACGCCCTAACCAGCGTCCGTCAGCATATGCAGATCATCTTCCAGGACCCCTATTCCTCGCTTAACCCAAGGATGACGCTGCTGCAACTGGTAGGCGAACCGTTGGTGATCAATCACGGAATGAAGGGAAAGGCGCTGGAGGATCGTGTGGCCGAGCTATTAAGGGCCGTCGGACTCCGCCCGGAGTATCTGAGGCGCTATCCGCACGCTTTCAGCGGCGGGCAGCGACAGCGGATCGGGGTAGCGCGAGCACTGGCGCTCAACCCGCGGTTTATCGTCTGCGACGAGCCGGTCTCGGCTCTGGATGTGTCGGTGCAGGCTCAGATTCTGAACCTCCTGCGCGAGCTTCAAGAGGACTTCAGCTTGACCTATCTCTTCGTTGCCCACGACCTGAGCGTCGTCCGGCACCTGGCAGACCGTGTGGCAGTCATGTATGTCGGCAAACTGGTCGAAATGGGAGAGACGGGCGAGATCTATCCGAGCCCGCGGCATCCCTACACCGAAGCGCTCATGTCCGCCGTCCCCCGCCCAGACCCCCGGGCAGCCAAGGACCGGATCGTGCTGGAAGGCGAGGTGGCGGACCCGGCTAACCCACCCGGCGGCTGCTATTTCCACCCTCGCTGCCGCTACGCCAAGCCGGTCTGCAGTGTTGAGTCCCCAGTACTCCGCGAGATCACCGAGGCCCATTTTGTGAGCTGCCATCGTGCAGAGGAGCTCTCTCTGACCGGCGTGGCCTAGAACCATCAACTGACCTTAACAATCGCGAAAGGAATGAGTCAGCATGCACTACCAACCAACCTGGGAGTCGGTTCAGAAGCATGTGGTTCCGGATTGGTTCCACGACGCCAAACTGGGTATCTTCATCCACTGGGGCCTCTACTCGGTCCCGGCTTGGGCGCCGCCGGCGGGCGAGCTGGAAAAGGTAATCCGCGAAGAGGGTTGGGAAGCGTGGTTCACGCGCAATCCCTATGCGGAGTGGTATCTCAACTCGCTCCGCATTCCTGAGGGTCCAACGCGTGAGCACCACGTGTCCACCTACGGTGAGGACTTCGACTACGATGACTTCGTGCCGCAGTTCAACAAGGCCGTAGAGAAATGGGATCCGGATGAGTGGGCCGCCCTCTTCCAAGAGGTCGGGGCGCAGTACGTCGTTCTGACAACCAAACATCACGACGGCTTCCTACTGTGGCCAAGCCGGCATCCTAACCCTTTCAAGGAAGCCTACCACACTCGGCGCGACCTTGTCGGTGAGTTAACAGAGGCCGTGCGCGCCAAAGATATGCGCATGGCCCTCTACTACTCAGGCGGCATCGACTGGACCTTCAACGACACCGTCGTCAAGACGATCACCGACCTCGGTAAGGCCGTACCACAACAGCCCGAATATGTCGCCTATGCCGACGCACATTGGATGGAACTTATCGAACGCTACGCACCGGTCATTCTATGGAACGACATCGCCTATCCGGCTGCCGCCGATCTACCGCAGCTCTTCGCCCACTATTACAACACGGTTGAGGAGGGCCTGATCAATAACCGCTTCACTCAGACGTTTAACATGGAGGCCTCTGAAGCTGCCGACATTATGGGTGGCAAGCACTTCGACTTCACCACGCCGGAGTACGCATCCTACGACGAAATCACGGAACCCAAGTGGGAGGCAACCCGCGGGATCGGCTTCTCCTTCGGCTACAACCAGAACGAAGGCGTTGAGCACTACCTCTCGGTTGAGGAACTGGTCCGCTCCTTCGTCGACATCGTGAGCAAAAACGGCAATCTGCTGCTCAACGTGGGGCCAATGGCCGATGGTACCATTCCGGAAATGCAGCAGGAGAGGCTGCGGGGGCTCGGGGCGTGGCTTGCGACCAACGGGGAGGCGATCTTTGAGACTCGCCCGTGGCACGTTGCCGAAGGCACCGGCAGCGGAGAGACGCCTCTGCGCTTCACGCAGAAAGGCACAACGCTCTACGTCACGGCACTGGAAGCGCTGCCGTCAGGTCAGATGACGCTGGACGGTCTGATCGCAGCCGAAGATACGGAGATACGCCTGCTGGGTCATCCCGATACCCTCACATGGCGGCAGGATAAGAGCGGCATCACGGCCAGCGTTCCGGCTAACCTATCCGCCGCGCTCTCCGCAGCGCCGGCAACGACGCTGGCGATCACGCCACAGCCACAGCGCCAGGCCTGAGCAGCGGTCTAGGCGCGGCAACATCTAACAACAGAACAATCCAGAAAGGAGAGTCGCATGCCCGACAACGAGCAAGGGCAACTGGACCGAAACATCCAACTATCTGAGCCGCTCGCGCGCCGCCTCGACAAAGTCGCAAAGTCCTACGGGGCTTCAACCTCGGAAGCGGTCGAGTATCTGGTGCGCCTGGCCCTCGATCGGATCGAACTGCGGTCGGCCATTGAGGAAACACGCGGCCAACGCATCGAGGCCCAAAATGATCCGCGACTGGATTGGTGGCGTGAGGCCAAATTCGGGATGTTCATCCACTGGGGGCTCTACGCCATTCCGGCGGGCACCTGGAAGGGTGAGAGGGTTCCCGGAATTGGAGAGTGGATCATGTACCGGGCGCGCATTCCGGTTGGGGACTATGAGAAGCTATCCGAGCAGTTCAACCCCATCGACTTCGATGCCGCTGAATGGGTCTCTCTCGCCAAGCAAGCCGGCCAGAAGTATATGGTCATCACGTCCAAACACCATGATGGCTTCTGCCTCTTTGACTCCGAGGTCACCGACTATGACATCGTCGCCGCCACCCCCTTTGGGCGCGACCCGCTCAAGGAGCTGGCAGCCGAATGCGAGAAGCAGGGCATCAAGTTCGGTTTCTACTACTCACAGACCCAGGACTGGCACCATCCCGACGGTGACGGTAACGACTGGGACTACAACCCCGAGGAGAAAAACTTCCAGGGGTATCTGGATGAGTATGTAAAGCCCCAAGTCCGGGAGTTGCTCACGAACTATGGCCCCATCGCCATCATCTGGTTCGATACACCCAAAGGAATCACTCGTACCCAGAGCCAGTCGCTGTTAGACCTGGTCCACGAACTGCAGCCCGACTGCTTGGTCTGCGGGCGCGTGGGAAATCAGATGGGCGACTACGCCTCGGCCGGCGATAATAAGATCCCCGACGAGGCCGTCGACATGGACTGGGAAACTCCGGCAACGATCAACGATACCTGGGGATTCAAGACCTACGACGACAACTGGAAGCCGACAGAGGAACTGATCCGCAAGCTGGTGGACATCGTGAGCAAGGGAGGTAACTACCTGCTCAACGTCGGGCCTACGGCTGAGGGACTCATTCCCCAGCCGAGTGTCGAGCGGTTGCGGGGCGTGGGTCGCTGGCTGGAGGACAACGGTGAGGCGGTGTATGGCACCCAGCCGGGACCGATACAAGGTCTCGAGTGGTGCCGCAGCACTCAAGGCGCGGACCGTATCTACCTGCACGTCTTCGATTGGCCCGAAAACGGGGAGCTGGCATTGCCGGCACCGGAGCAGGAGATCGACGGGGCACACCTCCTGCAGGACCCGAGCATCTCACTGTCCATCGATCGACAGAACGACCTGTTGATGGTCAAAGGCCCACCGACAGCACCGGACCCGGTCGACACGGTCATCGTGATGACTTTCCCGGCGTAGGAGCCGGAGATAAACCCGGGCTCCTTCTGATTGTGTAGCGCGTGGCGGGGCATTCAGACGCCCCGCCACTTCCGTGTCGCATTGGTACTGGCGGGTCGTGCGAAAACTCGCGCGCAAAGGCGACGATATGGTCCAACCTCAGATTCCGCAGCTGTTGACGCCGTCGGCACGGCGCCACGTGCGTCATCTCTTCGCAGCCGCTCAGGGAAACGCGCGAGTGATCGCGATCACCGAAGGGGTTGCCGCTGCTTCGTTTCAATGGTACCGAACCTACGTACCGCTCTATATGCTGGCGCTGGGCGTCACAGAGGCCCAGATTGGCCTGTTGGCCGGCGTTCTGATTTTCACGCAGTTCATCAGCACCCTGCTCGGCGGCTACGTCGCCGATCGGTTCGGGCGGAAACGGGTGTTGGTGGGCTTCGATATCCTCTGCTGGGGCCTGCCGATGCTCCTCTATGCCATAGCGCGGAATCCGTGGTATTTCCTGTTTGGGCAGCTGATCAACGGCTTCGTTTATATCGTGATCCCCAGCTTCCAGTGTTTGTTTGTAGAGGATGTCCCCATCGAGAACCGAACAGCCGTCTTTGGTTTGGTGCAGTTCTTGATGTCTGGGGCGCGCTTGCTGGCGCCGGTAGCGGGCTGGCTGGTGGCGTGGCTGGGGATCATCACAGGCGGACGGGTAATCATGACTATCTGTATGCTGTCAGCCGTGAGCATCGCTATCTACCGGCAATTCACGCTCAAGGAGACCACGATGGGGCAGGCACGGATGGCGGACACCAGCCAACTCTCCCCCGGTGATCTTATCCGTGAGTATATCGCGGCAATCCGTTCGATGATGGTCGACCAACGGATCCGGGCGTTTCTCACTGTACGGAACCTGGTGACCTTCAACACCGTGATCTGGACGACCTATTCGGCCATCTACCTGACAGACAGACGTGGCGTGGGACTGCCGGCGGCGACCGTCGCGCTTTTTCCCTTCGTCACCGCGGTAGTCACAATGGCCATGATCCTACTGGCGGCCGGCCGTATGCGGCCCGAGAAGCTGTTCAACAACCTGATTATGGGTCAGGTGCTGAGCGTGGTCGCGGCGCTCTGCTTCTTGGTCTCTCCGGAGGGGACAATCTGGTGGGCGGTGCTCTGGGCAATGGCCAACGCCGTCAGCGTGGCGCTTTTCGCACCGGCCAACGAGAGCTATTGGGCCAATATCATCGGGGACCGCGAGCGGGCACTGGTCTTTTCTGCCGGGGGAGCTCTCACGGCGCTGTTCGCCTTACCCGCCGGACCTTTGGCCGGCACTCTCTACACCCTCGCACCGCGCTGGCCCTTTCTGCTGGCTTTGGCGGTGCAGCTGATCGCTCTAGTGCTCACGTGGAGCCTACGGCGTGAGCCGGTCGCGGCCATGGAAAAGCTACGGTAGGCATTAAGACTACGAAGGAGTACCCGATGGACAAGAACCACGGCCATCCCAGGGTACGGACTGGCTCGCGGTGCGGGCCAACCAGTCGTCCCAGAGACGCCACCTGATGTACACAGGGGTGGCCGCAAGTGCGGCCACCCCTGTGCGCCCACAGAGCAGTCTAGACGTTCAGACGGGCCTTCATCCAAGGATTGCTGTTGTGGAAATCCGCCACGGCGTTTCCCGGATGTACCAGATCGTCGAAGGTGTCTCGATCCTCGTCCGTCAAGCTCATCTCCAGGATCGCCAGCGCATCCTCCAGATGCTCCATCGTGCGCGGACCAACAATCGGGGCTGTCACACCGGGCTGATCTTTGCACCAGAGCGTGGCGAGCTGCGCGGCGTTCATACCGCGCGCTTCGGCAAGCGCCTGAACCTTCGCGGCAACCTGCACGCCCGCACGCGTGACACGCGAGCGGAACCACTCACCGGATCGCTCCGCGCGCGTCCCGTCAGGATAGGATTCCGAGTCAATCATGTCCAGCGTATACTTGCCCGCAAGTATGCCTCCCGCCAGAGGCGACCAGGGCAGAATCGCGAGACCGTACTTCTCAGCCAGGGGAATCAACTCGTTCTCAATACGCCGGTCGAGCAGATTGTAAGGCGGCTGCTCACTGACATAGCGTGCCAGGTTATACTTTTCGCTGGTCGCAAGGGCTTCCATCACCATCCAGGCCGGATGGGTCGAGCACCCGACATAGCGCACCTTGCCCGCACGCACCAGGTCATCGCAGGCCCGTAGCGTCTCATCCTGGGGGATCGTCAGCGAGGGGCGGTGCAGTTGATACAGGTCGATCCGGTCAGTCTGCAAGCGACGCAGCGAATCCTCACAGGCCTTGACGATATGATAGCGCGAGTTGCCCTGCTCATTGGGGCCCTCACCCATCTGACCGTGGACCTTGGTCGCCAGTACGACATGGTCGCGCCGTCCATTTTCCTGCAATGCCTTGCCGACAATGCGCTCGCTCTCGCCGTGGTTATACACATTCGCGGTGTCGATGAAGTTAATGCCGGCCTCCAGTGCCCGGTCGATAATCGCGATCGACTGTTCCTCATCCGTGGGCCCGCCAAAGTTCATAGCCCCAAGACACAAGGGAGAGACCAGCACCCCCGTCCGTCCTAATGATCGGTATTCCATATCACACCCTCCTTTACAACTTATTCACGGTTAAACTCTATTATTATCTCCAGTATACTACGAACACAGCCCGGCGCAAAGAGCTGCGCATCGCTACCGGCGCAACACCCACCAGATGTCTTCGCCCTGGAAGCCACAATGCCGGTACAGCGCCTCTGGATGGGAAACGTTATCTACCTGCCCGCTCACGCTTACGAATACTGTCCGATCAACCAATCGGCGAAGCAGCTCACTCACCAATGCCCGTCCCAGGCTCCGCCCCCGATATGCAGGCAATACCTGCACCCACTCCAGCGAGCCCTCTCCGATGCGTGCATCCAATTCGGCGATGCCCAGGGCAGCGGGTTTGCCGGTGGATGTATCTAAAATCCAAACCCACAGGTCACTCGCAAAGGTCGGGTGAGACGTCCAACTCTCGACCATAGACGCGGACGGTTTCAGATCCCGATAGCATCGCCCGATTAGGTCCGCTGCCACGGGTGCTTCAGAGGGCAGGACGACCGGTGCCGGCTTGAAACCTGGCGGGAGGATCAGATCCGGAACCGCCCCACCCCAATGGCTCAGGCGAAAGTAGCGCTCGCCACCGGCAAAGCGCCTGCGTAGAGCCGCACTCGCGTAGTCTTCATGCAAGAGCGCCAGACCAACATTTTCGAGGAGCGCATCCGGCACCGGCTCAGCCCGATCTCGTGTCCAGAATATGGAAAGCACTGAATCGCTGTGTGCGACCAGGCGCGTCGCACACCCGTTCTCGCCCTCAACCAAGCATTCAATGGGCTCCCGGCGAAGCGTACGCCGCGTCTTCCAGAGCGCATTCGGCAGCACCTCACAGGGGGCTGCACGGTAGACCTCGTCCAGCGCAGCGAGGAACTCAATCGGTGCGCTTTTCACACATCTACACCGAAGAACAGATTGATAAGATAGCCAATGCCGAAGCTCACCGCGGCGATGCTCAACGACAGAACCGTCATCTCCAGAAACCGCTTCCTGAAGGGTTCGCGCCTCGCCACGGACACATAGTAGTTGAACGAAGCTATAATCAGCACCGCCAGCACGAGCGCGACTGCCAAAGCTCCATAGTAGCTTTCGATCAGCAGATAAGGCACCACCAGCACTGCCACCGTAGCTATGTACGCCACGCCGGTGTACATAGCGGCGCGCAGGGGAACCTTGGAGGTCTCGTCGGCCTTGGTGGATAGGTATGCCGACGCCGCCATAGACATAGATGCTGCGGTGCCGGTGATGGCTGCCGTGACTGCGATGAGCGCTGTATCTTGCAGCGCCAATGTCAGCCCGGCAAGAGCGCCGGTCAACTCTACCAGGGCATCGTTGAGGCCAAGAACGACCGATCCCGTATAGCGTAAGCTTTCTTCGTCCAGCATCTCCAGCAGTCGTTCCTCATGCTGGTCCTCATCCTTGAGAATGGCGGCAGCTTCCGGCACCTCTTCAACCAGTTCGCCATAGTGCCCGCGGGCACCCTCCTCACCCTGCTCCATCAACTGCAGTGCAAAGGTAACACCCAAGGTCCGGCCGAGCAGCGTGTACCACCAGATCTTTCGCTGATCTGGTTTGACGTCGGTTTGAGTGTATTGCTTCCATTCCTCATAGTGGCGGAGTTCATCATCTGCAATCTGCTGCAGCACCGCGCGGTTATCGTCGGAGTTCATGGCCCTTGCCAATCGCGCATAGATGTGATGCTCCGTGATCTCGTCCTTCTGATACCGAAGGACTAGCTTTCGAAGTGTTTCATCCAAGATGTGGCCTCCCTTCGTGTCATCGGATATGGGTGTATTCACCCGTCTCTGCTAGCGAGCACGATCTCCACAGGCAGCCCCCACATGCTGTGGGAGTTGGTCTCGACGATGCGGTACTCCGCATCGCGCAGCAATTGGCGCAAATAAATGGGTCGGCAGTCGATCCAGCGCGGCGCTTGTCGGTGAACCCACTCGTAGATACGCACAGCGAGATTCACCTGGGATCGCGAGAGCGCCACCACACAGAGCCGCCCTTCCGGCTGTAACATAGTCCGGCATGCCCGCAGAACTATGGGAATCTCAGGCGTATCGAAAAGCTCGAGGGTAAAACTCATGAAAATGGCATCGAAAGCTCTCGCGGTAAAGGGTGGATATGCTCCGTCGCCAACGCAAAGACTCACACGCCGATCGACCCCGGCCTTCACGATTTTCTCGTGAGCCGTATGTGCCATACCCGGAGCGAGATCGAGGCCGAAGCAGTGCCCCGCCTCACTCACATCGCCGGCCATAGCCGGCAGAGCTTGCCCTGTTCCAAATCCTATCTCCAAGACGCGTTGCCCGGGCTTGAGCCCGAGCAGCTCCAATCCCCTATTTCGGCTGGGGGCCTCCCATGCCCCGGCGATCACGTCGTAGCAGCCGCTCAGGCGATTATACGTGTCACGCGCCGCCTCTTTCGACCGCGGCACCCGCGTCATGTCGTCCATCACTAGCCACCCTCCAAGCGCGCCCCATCCCGAGTTCCATCAGTTCCTACCTGATAACAGCTCCGCTATCCGGCTGTACAACAGCGACTGCGAAACAGCTGCAGGGAGCTGAAATCTTGATTATGCCCTGCTCGGAGTTCTGTGCCGTTGAGGTATGACGATAACGAGGATGCTACGTTGCGATGAGCGGATTCTGCAGAACCGAACAGCCGTCCTCCGCAGTGACGGAGGCACCCTCAGCGGCCCCTGCCTTCTCGTCAGGTTGGTGCCCCTCAGCCCACAATCCAACCTCAGCCCCACCGACAGGCCGGGGATGCTGAGCCAAACTCAGCAGTCCCCGGCAGCCAAAGCAATACAGCGTCGTAGGGTGCAGCCTCTATCACAATCCTGGCGAGTTCAGGAGCCTTGCAGCTCCTTGCTGGTTGCGATGATCTGGCGGATCATTTGAGCCGTGAATCCCCACTCGTTGTCATACCAGCTGAGCACCTTTACCAAGTTGCCGTCCACCACACGGGTCATCGGCAGATCGACAATCGAGGCGCGCGAGTCACCCAGAATGTCCGAGGAGACCAGCGGGTCATCGCTAGCGCCAAGAACGCCGTTGTAACGATCGCTAGCTGCCTCTTCACGGAAGATACTATTGACTTCCTCCACACTGGTATCACGCTTGGTCAGGAAGATGATATCTGCAATCGACCCGGCGGGAATCGGGCCCCGGATAGCAATGCCATCGAACTTGCCGGCCAGCTCGGTAACCACCTTGGTTGTCGCTACCGCACCGCCCGTGGATGTCGGGACGAAATTCGCAGCCGCAGCGCGACCTCGCCGGAAATCCTTTCTGCTCGGCGCATCGACGATCATCTGCGAACTCGTGTAAGCGTGCACCGTAGTCATGATGGCCTTCTCAACGCCGATGCGCCGGTGCATCACCTCGACGACCGGTGTGATGCAGTTGGTGGTGCAGCTCGCACAGGAAAACACCTCGGCATGCCCATCCTCGGTATTTACCCCGTATACAACCATCGGCGTTTCCTTGCTCTTCGCAGGCGCCGAGATGACCACGGTCTTCGCGCCGGCCTGGATGTGCTTGCGCGCATCCTCTTCATTGGTGAAGAAACCGGTGCTTTCGATGACGAACTCCGCGCCCACCTTTTCCCAGGGTATGTCAGCGGGATTCCGCTCACTGAAGTAAGGATAAGCCTTGCCCTCGATAACCAGCTCGTCACCACGCACCTCGACGTGCTTATCATAGCGCCCGTAGACGGTGTCATACCTCAAAAGATACGCGATGTTGTCAAGAGGAGCGATGTCATTGGCGCCAACAAACTCCAACTCCGGCGTGTCGAGTATCATCTTCAACGTCGCCCGCCCGATCCTGCCCAGTCCGTTAATCGCTACCTTCACCATGTTTTGTCTCCCTTCGACTCATAGCTACAACAAAAACTCACATTTCGAGTGGAGGGTATCCCCACCCGCTGTCACGTCCGGAAACCGGCGATCGGACTCATGTCCCGATCCCCTGCTCCGTATCGTTACCAACACTAATATCATCCGACTATCCGCCAGCCCGCCGGCGATGGACAGTCGGTACCACAACTAACGCACCAAGAACTTCACACAAACCGGCATCGATACACTCCACTGGTCGCCGGTCGGCGTGAGTGTACCACGCTCAGGGTCAATGCGGAACACGACAAGATTGTCGGTATCCTGATTGGCCACAATCATATAGCTGCCGGTCGGGTCTATCGAGAAATTGCGAGGCGTCTGACCCTGGGTGGGTGTATGCTCGACATAAGTCAGCGTGCCATTGTCACGGTCCACGGCATAGACAACGATGCTGTTATGTCCCCGGTTCGACCCGTAGACGAAATCACCGGTCGGATGTACGTGAATGTCCGCAGTGGTGTTCTGGTCCGTGTACCCTTCAGGCAGCGTCGGCAGCGTTTCCAGAAGCTCCAGCCCCCCGGTCTCGGCGTCATGGGAAAATACGCTAATCGTATTGCCCATCTCATTGATCAGATAGACAAACCGGCCGCTGGGATGGAAGTCCAGATGGCGAGGCCCCTGGCCTCCCGCGACCTCAACATAGGGTGGGTCATTGGGAAGCAGCTTGCCTGGCTGCTCGTGCACGTTGTAAATCATCACCTTGTCCAATCCCAGATCCGCGACATAGGCAAAGCGGTTGCTGGGATCTAGATTGATCGAATGAGCATGAGGTCCCTGCTGGCGCCGGGGATCGGGTCCCGATCCCTCGTGCTGCACGACGTCGCTCGCGGCTCCCAAACTGCCATCTCCTTGAACCGGGTAGACAGCGGCGGTGCCGCTCGTGTAGTTAGCCAGATAGACGTAGGCGCCGTCACTCGCGATAGTGATATGGGCTGGGGAGGCCCCGTGCGAGGGTTGTTGATTGAGCAGAACCAGCATCCCCGTCTCCGCATCGATCCGGAAAGCACTGACCGATCCTGTAGGCTCTCCCTCGAATTGGCCGATCTCGTTCACGGCATAGAGGAACTGGTTGTTCGGATGGATTGCCAAGAAGGAGGCATTATCCGTGGCCACGCCGCCTAATAGGTCAAGCGCACCTGTGGCTGGATCGAAGCTATAGATATGGATACCATCGATAGTCCTGCGAGTATAAGACCCGACGTAGGCCAAGACCGTGGTTGATTCAGCAGTTTCTGTGGGCATCATATCGACTCCTGGTGTACTAGTTGGTTGTTCTGTCGCCTCTGTGGCGATATCCAGCGGGGTAGTGGGACTCGGTTCAGGTACCGCATCGGTGACCGGCGACTCCGGTGTTGAGGTCGGCGCAATCGGTGGTATCGGAAGCTCATTCGTCCTCCCGCAACTCACAAGAAACACCGCCAATAGCAGAATTGCCGTCGCCCCAGGCAAAGCTGTGTGCCAGAACCGCTTAAGTCCTCCAAGCGAACCGGTCCTGGCTGCGTCTTCTTTAGTATATCTCATACCTCTCAATTATAGTGGACGGAAAGACCGTGGCAAGTCCTCCTACGGAGCGATATCTGTGCTACGGGCAAACCCCAAGCTATGGGCGGATGTCGGCGCCATAGGACGACACCGCTACTCCACAGACTTGACACACTTCTTCGTACCAGCTAAATGCCGTCGCGCACTCGGAACACTGCCAGCGGGACGCTTGTTCCTGGAGCCAAACATCTTGGCCCTGATCTCTGAGCATCCTCAGATTCCCAATGATCGGAAGATGGTGCTTACGTCCATCGGTCTGGAAGGCTATCAGTCGTTCACACGGGAGCGCTCCACATTCTCCGCAATGGAGCAAGTTACGCCTCTCAACGCAGGTGCGGATCTCGCAGTCCCGGCAGCCCGCATGCACATAGAGCTGCTCTGACCGGCACCCTCGACAGGTATAGCCTTCAAGCGGACGTCCGCCCCGCGCCTGCTCGCTCAGCAGGTGCGCGCCGTCCACACAGGATGCACGATAGTGATAGCAGGCACCACAATATAAGCCACATGCCGCCAGCAGATTCACATCTACCCCTGCCCTACCCTCCCGGCGCTCGTGTGAACAGACTGCCTTCATAGCACCTCGGTCGCCAAATGAGTCTCAAAAAAGACGGTGACGTATCCGTAGATCTCGCCCCAGGCAGAGGCGTAAACAAGCTCCATCTACACTCGCATACCGTCCCACCTCCTCAGTCAACCTAGCTCCGAGATCTGTCAATCCCGAGTATCTATGACTCTCCAATCCTCGAAAGAGGGCGCGACATGCGCGCCCTCCGGTGTCCGCTGCTGACCCCTTCTCCAGGTAGGCGCCGGCGCTCAGGCCATCTCATACTGCTCGACGAAGACACGCCCTGGTGGGCGTACCAACTGGCGCGGCCCAAGCGTGACCTGATCTCGCGGCACCTCCAGCTTCTGTAACTCTGCCGTCACGAAGTTGATCATCGGAATGGGACCACAGATGAAGTAGATGCAGCTCGAGCAATCCGCGATATAGCGTCCCATTACGTCGGCACTGATGAATCCTGTCTCGCCCTCCCAATCCTCGGGCGCTTCCTCCAGTACGTGGATAACCTCGAGGTTGAGTATCTGCTCCAACCGCTCCAATTCCTCGCGGAAAGCGATGCCCTCCCACGTCTTATTACCATAGAAGAACCTCAGCGGGCGGTCATCGTTGGTTTCCGCCAATGTCCGCAGCATGCTCATAATGGGCGCCGAACCGATTCCACCGGCGACAAAGGTATACTCCGAGCCAGGATGGTGGTCGAGATCAAAGGTGCCATAGGGCCCGTCAATATAAGCGCGCGTGCCCAGAGGGTACTCGTTAACTTGCGAGGTCCAGTCACCCAGCTCCCGAATCGCAAACTCCACGCGTTCGGGTTGCAACGCGCTGGAGGAGAATGAGAAGGGGTGAGATTCATAACCGAAGGCCGAGTCATCAATGATCAACCAGGCCGTCTGACCGGCACGAAACTCCATTCCCGCGTGGCCGACCGGCGCAAACGCCAGCGTCCAGGTGTTCGCACGCTCCTCAATGATTTCGACCAACTCCCATGGATGCTGGGTCAGACGCAGGGGTGTGATCAGGCGAACGTACACAATCATGGCGAACCACACAATGCCATAGACGATCCAGAGAATGCGCTGCAGCGGCTGCGCGGTAAAGTAACCCACGTTAAAAATATGATAGAGAGCAAAAGCCAACACGGCAGCCGCGAGGACATCGTGCAAGACGTGCCACGCCTCGTAGGAGAGCCGCAGCCACTCCCGCCAAATCGATGTATAGACGAGTAGGAGCATTAAGACAAAGGCCACCACCCCGGCTATCAGCTTCCAGACACCCGAGAAGATATTGAAGGCGACGAAGTTGTACGGATTCCCGATGATGAGGATGAGGGGATGCGCTAACACCAGGAAGAACGACAACCGGGAAAGCCGGTGATGCACATTATAAAGTGCATCAAGTTCGATGATCTCTGTGAGGAACCGCAATCGGACCGGGGAGACGAATTGCCATCCCATCATACCCAGTCCCAGGAAACCCATCGCGACGCCCGCATCCCGCCAGAGTTGGCGCGCTGCCGGCTGCGGAGCGAGTAGCATGATGACCAATGGGATGACCATCAACAGCACAAATAGCAGTACGACGATGAGTCTCTTTGCGTAATAACTCATCAACCACCTCTCCTTTCAAAGTAGACCAAGACGTGAGAGAGCAATGGAGTTGCCCGCCCCAAATTCCAGTATATTATAAACGTAGAATTTGAGCAATCGGCGGGACGCGATCCCGGTGGGGGACGCGCCGCCGCGGCTGATACCTTTAGCGTGAGCAGGAGGGACTTAGGAATGAATTGGTCGAGGATTGGCACCTTTG
>SLDA01000117.1 GCA_007125545.1 Thermoflexales bacterium
CTTCACGGCAGCCCGAGAGCGCGATCAGACCTTCGTGGTGCTGCTCGAGGTGCACGGGGTCAAGTCGCGCTGTTCCCTTGGGTTGATCCTGATGAGCCAATGTAATCAGACGCGAGAGATTGGCGTAACCCTTTAGCGTTTCGGCGAGCAGCAGCAGGTGCGATGTGTCGGATAGCGTCAACTCCGCACCCAGGATCGATTTAATCCCCGCGTCTTCTGCGGCACGAATGAAGGGCACGGCGCCATAGAGACCATCGTGGTCAGTGAGCGCCAGTGCAGGCATCCCGAACTCCGCGGCTTGAGCAACCAGTTCCTGGGGAGAGGGTACACCGTCCAGGAGACTGTGGCTTGAATGTACGTGAAGCTCTACATAGCCCGGCATTTTACATCCGCCTGCGTTCCAGCCACCATTGGTTGGTGCGGCGGTCCAGATAAATCACGCGCAGCATACCCGTGACATCCTCCAGCCGGTAATAGTCGCGCTCCTGCGGCTGCGCCCACCAGGTTCGCCGTTCCCGCCAGTGTTCGTAAATCCGATGGACCCGGTAAGTGTGGGGAGCACCGGTCCCGGAGCGCGGCGCAGGAATATCATCATGCCAGATAAGTAGGCTGGGTGCCGCGTCGACTCCGGTCTCAACCTCAATCGGACGTGGACGGGGCGGCGCAACCAGGGACGCAATCCTTACTACCAAGTCACCAAAGCGGGTGCGCAGGCGACGCAGCGCTTCTTGCAATTGTTGCCGGCGTTGGTCGAGAGGTGCCGAGAAGAGTGCCAGTTGTGCGGCGCCCAGATGCACCGGTCGCAGCGGGTAGCCGACGATTTCGAGGGTTTCGATAGGCCGCTTGATGGACAATTGTTCGAGGAGGATCCCACTACGCCGTTTCAACCATGCTTCATCCGCGGTAGGGGGCTCGACGGAGGTCGTAGTCGTCGTGATCGTTCCCTCCATATCCACGACTTGGATACGCAGCCCCTGAGCCTGGTGCTTGCTTTGGGCTAACTTGGCAGCCAATTCTGCGCTCATACGTTCTCCATGGGCCTGCAGAGTGTAGCGGTCGGCGGTTGGCGGGGCAAAGGTAGCCGTGTGACGCAGCTCCAACTGCGGCGCATCGACGAAAACAGGACGGGGATCGGCGCCTGAAGCCAGATCGTGGAGAAACCCCGCGTGCGCCCCAAACTGCCGGATCACGGCGACGCGCGGCAAGGCAGCGAGGTCTCCCAGGGTATGCAGCCCCAGTAGGGAGAGCCGCCGCAGAATCTCGATCTCGGCGGGCAATACGCTCAGGGAAAGCGGTGCTAGAAACGTGCGACCGCGCCGCGGCGGCACAATAACGGCAGTGTTAGGCCTTGCCGCCTGCGCTGCCTGTTCCGCTGTGAAGTACTCCCCGGCCAGGCCCACCTGGAGTTTCAGACCGCTCATCTCAAGGATTGCGTCGATGAGAGCTTGGGTCAGTACTGCATCTTCGGGATAACGTCGAGCGAGCTGGCCTACTTCTAGGAAGAGAGAGCCCAGCCCTGCGGTTTCCACCTGATCGGTAAATTGACGTACTGCGGCATCCAGCTGTCCGTGCACGGTCTGATAGGCTGCGTGATCGGCGGGGAGGATGCGAGCTTCGGGGCAGCGCAAGGCGGCGCGAGTCTCTGCCATCCCCGGCACGACTCCCGCAGCTTCGGCCTGTTCGCAGCAGTCGAGGATGACCGTGGGATCCCAAGGGCGTCCTCCGATAAGGGTGGGACAAGGTCCCACCCGCCCCTTCCGCCGCTCGACCTGTAGTGGTAAGTGTGGGACGATAATATGGATGATTTTCATAGTCAAAGTTTCGAACCTATGTTCTATATCCATCATACCGGCACAGATGAACTCAATCAAGCCTCCACCCGGGGATTTTGTATCCACCTTCCCGGAAGGTGGCCGTGTCCTCAGTGGCGGCCAATCCTGGCGCCGAATAGAGCTTTCAAGTACAATGCAAGAAGTCGCTCATAGCAGTCACAATCGGGATATATGCTCCACTTTCCTGACTTTGTGATAACGGAGGTCCCGAGCATGCCAACGATCAAGGATGTGGCCAAAGGCGCCGGCGTCGCGCCGATCACGGTTTCGCGCGTCATCAACAATTCAGGCTATGTCAGCGACGCGATCCGCCACCGGGTCGAAGATGTCATCGAGGAGTTGGGCTATGTGCCCAACCGTGTTGCTCGCAGCCTCCGCTCCAAGCAGACTCATACCCTGGCGCTGGTGCTCACTGACATCACCAATCCTTTCTGGACTACGGTGGCCAGGGGGGTGGAGGATGCCGCCAGCGAGGACGGTTTCAGTGTCATCCTGTGCAACACCGACGAGTCTGAGGTCAAAGAGCATCATTACGTGCGCGTTCTTCTACAGAAACAGGTCGACGGCTTTCTGCTAGTCCCGGCACACTCCGCTTCTCGTTCCGTCACGCTAATTCAGAAACAGCAGGTGCCGCTCGTTGTGATGGACCGTACTGTGCCCGCTGCAGTTGATATTGTCCGGTCGGACTCGGAGGGGGGGGCCTATCAACTTGCCCGCCACCTACTCGATCTGGGACACCGGCGTATCGCGATGTTGAGCGGACCGCCTGAGGTCTCGACCGCACAGGACCGTGTAGCCGGTTACCATCGTGCTCTTACCGAGGCGGAGGTTCCTGACGCTGACCGTACCGTAGTCTACGGTGCCTTCACAGAGAGCGGCGGTTATGGGATGGCTCAGGCGCTGCTTACCGCCTTCCCCCGCCCGACCGCATTCTTTGCCGCCAACAACTTTATTGCCATCGGCGCCTTTCGTGCGCTCCGAGAGATCGGTCTCCGCGTGCCCGAAGACGTATCCCTAGTTGCCTTCGATGACATTCCCGCAGCCTTCGCACTAGAGCCTTTTCTGACAGTCTCCGCGCAGCGTGCCTACGAGATGGGACAAACCGCACTGCGACTTCTCCTCCAGCATCTCACCGGAGAGGCATCTTTGGGCCACCAGGAAATTCTGCTCCCTACCGACCTCATCGTCCGTCGATCGAGTCAACAGGCTAGAGCGTAAGCACATTTGCTTATTAGCTATTCAATTCCTAACACAAAAGGAGAAAGAACTATGATCTACCGCGAATTTGGCAACTCCGGTTGGAACGTTTCCGCGATTGGGCTGGGAACCTGGAATATCGGAAATCAATGGGGCGACATCGATGACGTCACGGCATGGGCGACCGTACGCAAATCTTTCGACTGTGGCGTCAATCTTTTCGACGTAGCCGAATCCTATGGAAATCCTAATGGACTTTCAGAGGAGCGGTTGGGCACGGCGCTGGCGGGAATCCGCCATCAGGTCTATATCGTGAGCAAGATCGGTCATTGGGGCAAGCGTACGGGTGCGGGTGTGCCCAAGACTTCAGTCGATATGATCCGGCTCTGCGCACATGCCTCGCTACATCGCCTGCAGACCGATTGGCTCGATGTGGAGCTCTGCCACGAGGGTAACATCGAAGACCCCAGCATTTACCTGGAGGCGTTCGAGATGCTCAAGCAACGGGGGCGTATTCGTGCTTACGGGATCTCCACCGACAGCCTGGAGGTGCTCAAGCGCTTCAACGTCAACGGCACGTGCAGCGTTGTAGAAGTGAACTACTCCATGCTCAACCGATCTCCGGAGGACGGACTGCTGCCCTATTGCCGGGAGCATGGTATCGGAGTGCTAATCCGCGGACCGCTGCGCAAAGGCTTGCTTTCGGGTAAGTACACCCGCGAGTCGGTCTTCACCGACGAGGTCCGTGCCGGTTGGAACAAGGGCGAGTCGGGGCGTGCGCAATTCGAGACGGAGGTCGACCGGGTGGAGCGACTCAAAGACCGCTTCGAGCCTGGTAATGAGATGGTCACCGCCGCGCTCCGCTACGTGATTTCCCATCCTGCCAACCCGGTTGCCATTCCCGGTGCCAAGTCGCCCGAGCAGGCGGCGATGAACGCAGCGGCCGGCGATCGGACCTTCTCTGCTGAGGAAATCTCCGAGATTCAAGCGCAATTGGATTAGCCTGTACAAGAGCCGGAGGGAAGCGAATGCAATGGCAATGACAGCACGTGTAGCGCGGCTGCGGCAGGAGAGTCTCGATGCCGTGCCGGCGCTTTCAGCAGAGCGGGCCGAACTGATGACCGCCTTCTACCGGCAGCGGCACGATGCGATGTCGGAGCCGGTGCGCCGCGCGCGGGCCTTTGAGTTCCTGCTCTCGCGGCGCACCATCTGTATCAACGATGGCGAGCTGATCGTGGGCGAGAAGGGCCCAGCACCCAAATCGGCTCCGACCTACCCCGAGCTCTGCTGTCACACCCTGGACGACCTGACCATTCTCGATGCGCGTGAAAAGACCCCGTTTCGCGTGAGCGCGGAGGCCCGTCGCAGCTATGCGGAGACGGTAATTCCCTTCTGGCAGGGGCGGACTATGCGGGAGGCGATTTTCGGGGCGATGAGCAACGCTTGGAAGGATGCTTACGACGCCGGAATCTTCACGGAGTTTATGGAGCAGCGGGGGCCGGGGCACACGACGCTCGATGACAAGATCTACTACCGAGGAATGCGCGACTTTCAAACGGACATTGCCGCACAACTTCAAAAGCTGGATGCCGCAGATCCCGCCACCCCGGAGCGTCGGGAACAGCTCAACGCTATGAGCATCGCCGCAGAGGCGATCATCCACTTTGCCGAGCGCCATGCCGAGAAGGCCCGTGCATTGGCGGAACAGGAGCGCCACCCGGCACGCAAGCAGGAGCTACTTCGTATTGCCGAAGTCTGCAACCGGGTCCCGGCGCACGCCCCACGAGATTTCTGGGAAGCGCTGCAGGCGTACTGGTTCGTCCATCTGGGGGTGACGCAGGAGCTGAATCCCTGGGATGCCTTCAACCCTGGCAGGCTCGATCAGCATCTACTGCCTTTCTACGAGCAGGGCTTGGCCGATGGAAGCCTGACGCCGGAGCAGGCAACAGAGCTGCTCCAGTGTCTCTGGATCAAGTTCAACAATCAACCCGCACCCCCCAAAGTGGGCGTGACCGCAGCTGAGAGCGGTACCTACACCGATTTCGCCCAGATCAACACCGGGGGAGTGCGACCCGACGGGTCCGATGGTGTCAATGCCGTGACTTATCTGCTCCTGGACGTGATCCATGAGATGCGCCTCCTACAACCCAGCTCCTCTATCCAGGTGAGTGAGAAGAATCCGGACCAATTCATCGCCCGCGCCGGCGAGATTGTGCGCACGGGCTTTGGTCAACCGTCGGTCTTCAACGCGGATCGGGTCGTGGAGGAGTTACTGCGTCAAGGCAAGAGCCTGTCCGACGCTCGCCAGGGCGGGAC
>SLDA01000396.1 GCA_007125545.1 Thermoflexales bacterium
AACTTTGACACATACCAAATCCGGAGAGCCGCCGTTTACCCGAGCATCCTCCGGTCACGCATCACGCATCACTTCTCACGCCTGCCGGGTGGGGGTCCGCGTCTGCGAGAGCCGGCATGCGCGTCGTCTGCGCCGGGCTCTGCCTCTGCCTCCTCCCCGTCGGGGGAGGCCGGGTGGGGGTCTGCCTCTGGATGCGCATCTGCACCGGACGCCCCCCTCCCGCTCCCCCCAACGTCCGACACCCACGCGCCGTGCCGCCCAGGCACCCCGGACAAGCCGATCCAGCGTTGCGAAAAGGGGGGAGAGCCAGATGCCGGCGCTGTCTGTCGATTTACGTCTAAGGCGGGCCACGTGTGGCGAGGCGCCGGCCTCCGCCTCTGCCTCTGTTTCTGCCTCCTCCCCGTCGGGGGAGGCCGGGTGGGGGTCTGCATCTGCGTGAGCCCGCATGCGAGTCTGCACCCGACGCCACTCAACTGACGACCGCCACGTGCCGCGTCGCCCAGGCACCGCCGGCAAGCCGATCGGGCCTTGCGAAAAGGGGGGACAGCCAGATGCCAGCGCTCGTCCGTCGCTGTGCGCCCCTGCCGTGCTTACCCGCAGGCCCAGAGCGCGACATCCCTCCTCTAACGCCGCCACCTCCGGTCACGCATCACGCATCACTTCCCGCTTCTCGCCCCCGCCTCAATTGCCCTCACCTATACCACTGCAGCCGTGCCTGTCGGCTCGGGTAGGAGCGTGATAGCCGGAGCACCTTGCTCGAACTGACTGTTGTACAGATTGGCGTAGAAGCCGCCCTGCGCCAGAAGCTCCACGTGCGTGCCGCTCTCCACGATATCCCCTTCGTTCATCACCAGGATCAGATCGGCGTTGCGTATGGTGGACAGGCGATGCGCGATGATGAAGCTGGTGCGCCCTACCATCAAATTGTCCATCGCCGCCTGGATCAGCATCTCCGTGCGGGTATCGACCGAACTGGTCGCCTCGTCCAGGATCAGCATCGGCGGATCTGCGAGGACCGCGCGCGCGATGGTGAGCAGTTGCTTCTGTCCCTGCGAGATGTTCGACGCCTCCTCGTTGATGACCATGCCATACCCGTCGGGCAGCGTGCGCACGAAGTGATCGACGTGCGCCGTCTGTGCCGCCGCGATGACCTCGTCGTCGCTCGCCTCGGGACGCCCGTAGCGGATGTTCTCCAGAATGCTGCCGTTGTAGAGCCAGGTGTCCTGCAGCACCATGCCAAAGAACCGGCGCAGATCCTGACGCTTGAACTGGCGGATGTCGTGTCCGTCCACCAGAATCGCGCCCTCGTTCACGTCGTAGAAGCGCATCAATAGCTTGACCATGGTCGTCTTGCCCGCGCCGGTGGGCCCGACGATCGCGACTTTCTGGCCCGGACGGATGTCAGCGCTGAAGCGGTTGATGACAATCTTCTCCGGGTCGTAACCAAAGCGGACGTCGCGGAATGCCACCTGTCCCACAATCCTGCCCGGCACAACTGGGGTGACGGTCTCCACGACCTCTTCAGGCTCGTCGAGAAACTCGAAGACCCGCTCGGCGGACGCCGCGGTCTGCTGGAGTACGTTTGAGATGTTGGCGAGCTGCTGAATGGGCTGGGTGAAGGAGCGCACGTATTGGATGAACGCCTGGATGTCGCCGACAGTGATCGTCCCCCGCACCGCCAACCAGCCGCCCAGCACCGCTACACCCACGTAGCCCAGATTGCCGATCGCCATCACAATCGGCATCATCAAACCCGACAGGAATTGTGACTTCCAGGCCGAGCCGTAGAGCTCGTTGTTGAGAGCGTCGAAGGTACGGACACTGGCGGCTTCGCCGTTGAACGCCTTCATGACCACGTGCCCGCCGTACATCTCCTCCACATGCCCGTTGACCTGGCCCAGGACCTCCTGCTGCGCTCTAAAATACACCTGCGACCGCTTCACAATCAGCATCACGACCCCCGTCGAGAGCGGCAGGATCAACAGCGCGACGAGGGTCATCATCCAACTGATGGAGAGCATCATCGCCAGCACACCCACCACGGTCACGATCGCGGTCACGATCTGCGACAGGCTCTGGCTCAGCGTCTGGTTGACGGTGTCGACATCGTTGGTGATGCGCGACAGTACCTCACCCTGCGAGGTCTTGTCGAAGGTCTCGAGGGGCACCCGGTTGATCTTCTCGGCGATATCGCGGCGGAAGCGGTAGGCGATATCGGTCGATACGTCGGCCATCATCCAGCCCTGGACCATGGCCGAGAGGGCGGAGAAGAGGTAGAGTCCGAGCACAGTCAACAGGATGCGTGCAATCGCGGAGAAGTCGATCCCGCCCACGCCCTGGAGCTGCGCCATCACGCCCTCGAAGAGTTCGGTTGTGGCGCGTCCCAGAATCCTCGGGCCGACGATGCCGGCGACGGTCGAGGCCACGGCGAACACCAGGACCACCGTCACCGCCAGCTTGTACTCGCCCAGGTACCCGACGAGCCGGGTGATGGTGCCCTTGAAGTCGCGCGGCTTCTCGCCCATCATCGAGGGACCTCGCCTGCCTATAGGTCCGCGTACAGGCGCCTGCTTGCGTTCCGGCTCGGAGTGGCTGGAAGGGGTACGCTCGCTCATGCTAACTCCTCCAAACTGAGCTGCGACAGCGCAATCTCGCGATAGGTCTCGCAACTATCCAGAAGCTCCGCGTGGGTACCCTTGCCCACCAACTCACCCTCGTTGAGCACGATGATCTGGTCGGCGTGAGTGATGGTGGAGACGCGTTGGCTCACAATGAGGACCGTGCTGCCGCCCGTCTTATCCGCGAGCGCCGCTCGCAGCGCGGCGTCCGTGCGGAAGTCCAGCGCCGAGAAGCTGTCGTCAAAAATGTAGATGGGCGCTTTCTTCACGAGCGCGCGGGCGATGGAGAGCCGCTGCCGCTGTCCGCCCGAGACGTTGGTACCGCCCTGCGAGATCTCGGTGCTCAGTCCCTCCGGCGCCGCAAAGACAAACTCGCTCGCCTGGGCGATCTCCACCGCCTCGCGTAACTCCTGCTCGCTCGCAGCTTCGTCGGCGTAACGCAGGTTGCTCTCAATCGTGCCCGAGAAGAGCGTGCCCTTCTGCGGAATATAGCCGATCCGATCGCGGAGCGCCTGCTGGCCCACCTCACGGATATCGGTGCCGTCGACCAGGATCTCGCCCTCCGTCACGTCGTAGAAGCGGGGAATCAGGTTGATGAGGGTCGACTTGCCGCAACCGGTGGAGCCAATGATGGCCGTAGTCTGGCCTGGCTCGGCGGTGAAGGTGATATCGCAGAGCACGTTATCCGATGCGTCGGGATAGCGGAACGAGACGTTGCGAAACTCGACCCTGCCGCGGGTCGTAGCCGGGAAGTCCCTGACCTGATCGGCATCGCGGATCGTGGGCTCGGTCTCCAGCACCTCGGCTATGCGGTCGCCCGATACGGCCGCGCGCGGCACAAAGATGAAGAGCATCGTCAGCATTAGAAAGGACATCACGATCTGCATCGCATACTGGAGGAAGGCCATCATATCGCCCACCTGCATCGTCAGCGCCGCGATCTGCTGCGCGCCGGCCCAGATAATCGCGATCATCAGCCCGTTCATAATTAACATCATCACCGGCATCATGACCACCATTAGCCGGTTGAGATAGCGGCTGTTGAGCATGAGGTCCTGGTTGGCCACATCGAAGCGGGCTTCCTCGAAACTCTGCCGGTTGAAGGCCCGGATCACCATCATGCCCGAAAGGCTCTCGCGCGAGACCAGGTTGAGGCGGTCGATCAGGGTCTGCATAATCTTGAACTTGGGCAGCGCGACGGACATAACGGTCGCGACAAGGATGAGGAGCATAACCACGGCCACGGCGATGATCCACCACATCGACCCACCTTTGCCTACAGCGCGGATGACACCGCCGATACCGAGAAGCGGTGCGTAGAAGACCAGGCGCATAGCCACCACGGTCACCATTTGCACCTGGGTGACATCATTGGTCGACCGTGTTATGAGCGAGGCGGTGGAGAAGGTGTCGAACTCGGCATTGGAGAAGCTCTGGACTTTGCGGAAGAGGTCGCCGCGAATATCGCGCGCGGCGCCCGCACCGGTGCGGGAGGCGAGGTACCCCACGGCGATGGTGCAGATGCCCGCGCCGACCGTCAGGAGCAGCATAACGGCACCCACGTTGATGATGTACCGGCTCTGCACGGCGCCCATATTCACGCCCAGCGCCTCGTACTCGGCTCTCACGACGCCGACCGCGGCCTGCACGATAGCCTGGTCGTCCAGCACCCCGAACTGTTCCTCAATACCCTCCATCATCTGTTCCAGTTGTGCCGAATCCTGTTGCGCCAGCACCGCAAAGATGTCGGTGCCCGGTGGAATACTCTCGGGATCGATCCCCAGATCCTGGCCCGGCCTGATCCCCATCTCCGCCGCTCGCGCGGGATCCGCCGTGATTTGCTCGATGACGGTTACCAGGAGCAGGGCTCTCCCCAGAACGACGTTCAGCCGCTCGAGTTCCTCCGCATCGATCTCGCGCCGGACGTAGATCGGCTCCTCGGCGAGTCGCGGGTAGTCGCGGGCGAGGCTCTCTGCCTCCGGGTCGTCGGGCGTCACGAGGGTATAGGCGTCGCGGACCGCGGCCTGATCGGTGGGGCTCAGAAAGAGCAAGGCGCGTTCGAGTTGGCGCACGCGGATCGCGGCGGGTGTGGCATCCTCCACGCCTCCCTGCTGAATGCCGACATTGACGATCCGCGAGAGGTAGTCGGGCAGGGCCAGGTCAAAGTTGGCCTGGGCAAAGAGCAGGACGACGGTCAACAGGATCATGACCAAATAGGGTTTCAGGTACTTTGTCAATCGAATCATGACAGGCGACACTCCTTATTAGCACGCACACGATGTGACGCCTTATTGTACCTGTTTTCAGACGGACGGCACACACTGCTCCGCCTCCGCGTCGTCTGCGCCGGCCTCTGCCTCCGCCTCCTCCCCGTCGGGGGAGGCCGGGTGGGGGTCTGCGCCCGCGTGAGCAGGCCTGCGCATCCGCACCGGACGCCCCCCTCCAAACTCCCCCCAACTGGCGACAACACCGTGCTTGCTTGCGCCAAGGCGCCGGACACGCGCGCTCACGCAGTCTGAACAGGGGGGAGAGCCGGATGCCGGCGCTGTCGGTCGCTGTGCAGCCAAAGTGGGCCATCATGGCGATGTGCCGGGGTCTATCTCCGCCTCTGCGCTCTGTCTCCTCCCCGTCGGGGGAGGCCGGGTGGGGGTCTGCGCCCGCGTGAGCAGGCCTGCGCATCCGCACCGGAC
>SLDA01000047.1 GCA_007125545.1 Thermoflexales bacterium
GACCAAACGCCAGTCTCCGCCCGATGGCGCACCCGGTGCTGGGGTGTAGCCCACGTTGATCGCCACCACGCCGTCGTCGCGCAGGTGGTCGCGCACCTGCTGGAAGAACTCGACGGTGGTCAGGTGCCAGGGGATGTAGGGTAGCCGGTAGGCGTCGATGGCGACCACACTGTAACGGCGGCGGCTCTGCAGGAGGTAGGTACGCCCGTCGGTGGTGTGAACCTCCAGCTCCGGCCGCGTCATTCCGAAATAGCGGCGCCCCACCTCGACAATGGCGGGGTCGATCTCGACGCCGTCTACAGGCAATGGACCGTAGATCTCGGCGAATTGCGTGGGCGTGGTCCCTCCCGCGAGCCCGATCACGAGCAGGTCTTCGACGCTGTCAGGCGGGTGGGGGGCGGGGTTGAAGTAGGGTGCAATCAGGAAGTAGTCCCAGGGCCCGCCTGTCAGTAGGGCCAGCGGGTTACCCCCGTCGCCGTAGGCCGCGGGCGGCGTGTAGATCGAGTGGACGCCCTGACCTTCGTTGAGCAGCAGGTAGCGCCGCCCCTGACTATCCTCGAGCACCTGGATCAGATTGTAGGCCGACTCCTCTTCGTGGATCAAATTCGCCTGTGGCTTGATCGTGCCCGGGTTCCAGAGGAAGAGGGCAGCGACCGGCAGTAGGGTCCAGGCCAACAGCCAGAAGCGGCGCCGGTGGGCGTGCCAGAGTCCCCACAACCCCAGGCCCAGCGCCAACAGCGCAAGCAGTAAGAAGGTTCGCTGCGTGCCCAGATTCGGAATCAGGACCAGATTGGGGAGCAGCGCGCCGATGAAGCTGCCGAGCGTTGCAAAGGCGCTCAGGCGCCCGGCGGTCTTGCCACTTCGCGCCACGTCGTCTATCGAGAGCCGTAGGGCAAAGGGCGAGACGCAAGCCAGCAGCGTGACCGGCACGGCAAAGAGCAGCAGAATGATCACAAATGGCCCCAGGATCAGCCCGAGGTTGAAGCCGTGCATGCCGCGTGCCGCCGCCAGCAGCAGCGGGCGCGCCATCAGAGGAATGAGGGCTGTCGTTAAGCCGGCGACGATCACGATCGTGTAGAGGGTGGTGGGATACGGTGACCGGTCGGCCCACCACCCTCCCAGGGCATATCCCGCCGAGAAGTAGAGCAGGATCAGGCCGATGATGGCAGACCAGACGAGTTCGGTGGTGCCGAAGGCGGGGGCGAGTAGCCGTCCTGCCGCCAGCTCCAGCGCCAGTGAGACGAGTCCGGCCATAAAGACGGAGAAAAAGTAGCGGGTCTTCCATACGCTTGTGTCGGGGGTCGGGGAAGCCGTGGTCATTGGGTGACCTCGTGAGCTCGGGCCCGGCCGCGTGTCGGCGGGCCAACGACGACATTGGCTACGAGGAGGAACAGAGGCAGCGCGGCCCCAATCCAGAGGGCGAGGTCATAAGCACCGGTCAGGTCGCGGGCTAGCCCTAGCGGTAGCGGTCCGAGTGCGGAGCCAATGGTGCCGAAGGAACCGGCCAAACCGGCGATGCTGCCCAGGTGCTTCCGACCGAAGTAGTCGGCCCAGATGACACCGCCCACGGTGGACATGAGCCCGCCGTTGAGACCCAAGAGCACCCCATAGACCAGCGCTATAGGAACGCTGTTGAGGGTCGTTGCCAGCAGCAGGATTGTCGTCAGAACCCCCATGGCTGCAGCCAGCAGGTAGCGTAGAGGTAACCGGTCTGCCATGTATCCGCTCGTCAGTCGCACCAGAGCACCGGTTATCGCGATGGGAATATAGACCGCTGCAGCGACGTCGGGAGGGAGCCCTCGCGAATGGAAGATGTCGACCATATGGAAATAGAGGCCGGTGCCCAGCATCGAAGAGACACCCACAGCGAGGCCGACCGCCCAAAAGGCCTGGGTGCGGACCGCCTCTCCGAGCGTCCAGGCCGGTTCTTCGCTGAGGAAGCCTGCACTGCTTGCGGTAGGAGGCTCGAGCGGTTTGGCGCCGGGAAGATCCTCGCTATTTTGTGTAGACCCGTCACCGTCCGGCTTGAGCCCATAGTCCTCGGGGCGATCCCGCACGAACAGGAAGGCCAATGGTACCATTCCCAGAAGCAGCGCGCTACCCAGGATCGGATACGTGACGCGCCAACCGTAGCGCTCCAGCAAGCCGTGTACCATATTGGGAAAGAGACCCAGCCCCAGCAGCGAGACGGCCACACCGGAGATACCCACGACCAGGCCCCGGCGTCGCACCCACCATTGGTTGATGGTGGTCTGCGAGACCAGGCTGAGGCTGCCCTGCCCGAGCATCCGCAGGAAGACGAAGCCGAGTCCGAGCATCAAGGCATTGTTGACAAAGCCCATATAGATGCAGGCAAGGCCCAGAAGTCCCGCAATCAGGGTCATCATCGTGCGAGTACCCCGACGGTCGATCTGGATACCCCAAAAAGAGAGTGAGAGACCACCTGCCAGGGTGCCAAGTAGATAAAGGGTGCTGACCAGGGAACGGCTGAGGTTGAGGTCTGCGATGAAGCGGTCGATGAAGATGGAAACAACCGGCGTCTGACCGGGATTGGTCATAATCGTGCCGAGCGTCGCGACGACGACGATGATCCAGCCATAGAAAAAGGGCAGGCGGTGAACGATGGATGATTTTCCGGGACGCGTCATACCGATCCTTTCAGAGTGGGAATATCGAGGTCGGGCCAGAGGGCATCGACGCGGGCTTTGACCTCGGGGTCCATCGTGACGACCTGGGGCCAGGGTCGGGGGTGGCCTTCCTCCGGGAGCTTGGCGGTGGCATCGATGCCGATCTTGCCGCCGAAGGAGCTGTGCGCCGAGGCGTGATCCAGCTGATCCACCGGTCCCTCGGCGATCACAATGTCGCGCGACCAATCGACGTTGCCCAGCGCCTGCCAGGCAGCCTCGGTGGGGTTATGGACGTCCACCCAATCGTCGACGATCACGATGCCCTTGGCCAGGCTGAGCAGGGCCAGCCCCCAGAGCCCGTGGATGACCTTGCGCGCGTGGCCGGGGAACCGCTTCTTGATGCTGACCAGCACCAGGTTGTGAAAGAGACCCGGCGCAGGCATAGCAAAATCGACCACCTCCGGTAAAAAGAGGCGGACGAGGGGCAGGAAAAGCCGCTCGGTTGCCTTGCCCATCCAATAGTCCTCCATAGGTGGGATCCCGACGACGGTCGCGGGGTAGATGGGGTCGGTTCGCCGCGTGATGGCGGTGACGTGAAAGACCGGGAAGGGTTCCACGGGAGTGTAGTAGCCCGTGTGGTCGCCGAAGGGGCCTTCAGGCCTATGCTCATTCGGATCGATCACACCCTCGATAACGATATCGGCGTTGGCGGGTACCTGCAACGGCTGGCTGACGCAGTCGACGAAGGGCACGGGCCGGCCCCGCAGCCAACCGGCTAGCCAATACTCGTCGATGTCGGGTGGCAGCGGCGCTGACGCGGCCCAGATGCACGCGGGGTCGCCGCCCAGGACGACGGCGGCGGGGATCGTGGGTTTCCGATTCTCCAGGGCCACTCGTTCGTGCTCGGCGCCGCCCTTGTGCCGCTGCCAGTGGACCAGGAGGGTGCGCGCGTCCACCTGTTGCAGCCGGTACATACCCACGTTGCGGGTTCCCTTGACAGGGTCCCGCGTGATGACCTGGGGCAGCGTGACGAAGGGACCGCCATCGCCGGGCCAGCAGGTGAGGATGGGGATCGTGTCCAGCGAGGCTGTGCCGGTCTCAACCACCGCCTGAACCGGGGCGTTGCGTGGCTTGACCCGTCGGGGTCGCACGCCCGCGTCACGCAGGGCGCCGAGGAGCGCCCCGCCGCGGGCCAATGTGTCGCCGAACCCTTGCGGCGGCCGCAGGTCGATCAGGGCATCGAGCTTTTGGCGGAGCTCCTCTAGCTCGCGCACGCCGAGCGCTCGCGCCATACGCTCGGCGCTACCGAAGGCGTTGATGAGCACAGGCACGCTATGCCCTTTCACATTCTCGAATAGCAGGGCTTTGTTCTGTAGCGCCGGTCCCTTGCTCATGCGATCGACAATCTCGGTGATCTCCAGCTCCGCCGACACCTGTGCTGTCACGCGCACAAGGTCGCCGCGAGCCTCCAAGTTTTTTACATAGTCCCGCAAACTGCTAAATGCCATACGTCCCTCCCCAACGGTTAGCTGCTAACTGTGAACTTCCGGAGCGCATCGACGCCTGCGTAGAGCCCAAACCCGAGCGTGCTCATCGCCAGCACGCCGGCGTACATCCGGGGGTAGTCGAAGAGTGTGCTCCCCTGCAAATAGATATAGTAGCCCAGCCCATAGCGCGTGGCAATAAGTTCGGCGATGTAGAGGACGGCGATGGCTGTCCCGATGGATTGCCGTACCGCCGTGAGAATGGCGGGCACGCCGGCGGGCAGATAGACGAAGCGGAATAGGGCCCGGCGTCCGGCGCCCAAGCTGCGTATGCTCGTCAAGAGCTCGGGGCGGATGGACGCCGCTGCGTCGCGCACGAGGACGAGAATCTGGAAGAAAAGGATGAACGTGATCAGGACGATCTTTGGGAAGTCACCGATACCCAGGAGAAGCAGAAGCACCGGCACCAGGACGACCTTGGGCACCGGATACAGTAGGTAGATGAAGGGGGCCACGAGGCCGTCGAGCCGGCGGCTCTGCCCGAGCACCAGGCCCAACGGTGCCGCAAGCGCTATGGCGAGCGCGATGCTGGCGACCACGCGTCCCAGGCTGGCGAGGGCATGGCGTCCCAGCGCGCCGGGTAGCTCTTGCACGAAGACCACAAGGACGCGTCCCGGAGGCGGGAGTATTGGCTGTCGCACGATCATCGCGACGCCCTGCCAGAGGAGGAGGAGGATGGCGAGGGCCGCGAGGCGGGCGGTGGTGGCCCTCACCCCGGCCATCGGAATGGCCACCCCTCTCCCATCCGAATGGGCGAGGGGAAGGAGAGGGGGGAGCGGGTTGGGGGTGGGCCAGCGGGTTTCATGCGTGGCCGTCGGAATGGCTGCGTCTCTCGTGGCCGCGTGGGCGAGGGGGTGAGGAGGGCGGCAGCAACGGGGTGCAACTTTGCCTCGCTCATAACGCCTCCAGTTCCCCGCGTAGGTGCGCACACATAGCCTGATAGGCCGGCGATCTGCGGTATGGTGCATCGGCGGGGTGCGGGTTGTCGATGATACGCGCCAGTCGGTTGGGTGGGGTACCCAGTAGGAGCACCTTCTGCCCGACGAACGCGGCTTCTTCGATGCTGTGTGTGACCAACACCACGGTCAGGCGGCCCTCGGCACTGAGCTCGAGCGTGAGTGTTTGTAGGTC
>SLDA01000160.1 GCA_007125545.1 Thermoflexales bacterium
ACGGCGAGTTCGACGGCGGGCGTCGCAAGCGCGTCCTGGTCAAGATCATCGGCGAGTAGCACGCGGTGGGCGGCGCCGGGTGGCGAAACTCTCAGGAGCCGGGCAGTGTAGCTCGTGCCACTATGGTGCTTGCCAGCCCTATGAATCGCAGCTATCATCACCTGAACGGTTCCTATAGGTGGACAGGTCGAGCTCCTGGGAGAAGCGCAGTTCCCAATTGCCTAACACACATAACAGCCAGTGTCTTCATCAATGACGACGAATCCGGCCTTCATCAGGACTACGAGGACTGGCTCGAAGAGCTCGCTCCCCACGCTCCCATCAGCCAGTACCGCCATAACCGTACCGGCGAGGATAATGGCGACGCTCATCTCAAGCGCCAGATCATGGGACGCGAGGTTGTCGTCGCGGTCACGGAGGGCAAGCTCGACTTCGGACCGTGGGAGCAGATCTTCTACGGCGAGTTCGACGGTGGGCGGCGCAAGCGCGTCCTGGTCAAGATCATCGGCGAATGAGTTGCACGAGCCGAAACTGGCGGATGCGCTCAGGTTCGTCTGGGCGTCGTTAGGTCAGTCAGACTGAACAGGGGGAGCCGCTCCTCTGGTCCAGGCCGTTCACCCGCTGGTTGCTCGCCAGTGTCGATCGCGCCAGTGGATCAGGTGGCGCGGTGAATGACCTGACAGCTTTCGTTCACTGTGAATGGCCAATCGGTTCAGCCGGCTGCTAGAGAATCAGCAGCCTAGCTGGCGCCTTCGCTTGGGCGAGTTTCATCCGGTACCGAGAGGCGGTGGGGCGACCTCTACCCCCTCATTCTGCCGAAGTCACGCTTGCGGTCTCCTCCAAGACCCGGATGATGTGGAGAACGGTTTCATTCATCGGGGTTGGTATGCCATAGGTCTGTCCCAGCTCGACGGCCTTGCCCGCAAATATCTCGACCTCGGTCTTCCGGCCCGCGTCGATGTCCTGGAGCATAGAGGTCTTGCCCTGAGGTGACAGGGTCTGTAGAAACCTGTCCCAGGCATCTAGGTCGTCGTCGTGCAAATCCACGCCTGCACACGCTGCCAGCGCGATCACTTCCCGCATCAGTCCAAACATCACCGCCCGCGCATCAGCCGAGGTCTGCATGACACCATAGGGGGCGCGCATGACGGCTGAAGCCTGATTCACGCCGACATTGACCATAAACTTCCACCAGAGCATACGGACCATGTCCACGGGTGTCTCGTAAGCGAGCGATGCGCGTTCCAGTGCGGCTTGCATCTTCCGGACCCTGGTGCTTGGCCGCTCATTGGTGGCCTCGCCGATGAAGAGCTTGCCCGCTGTGGTGTACGTCACGGCGCCATCCTCGCGCAGGGCATCGATGCCCACGGAGATGCAGAGTAGGACTTTCTCCGCGCCGTAGCTGGTGCCGATGATGGCTTCGCTGTCGAGACCGTTCATGACTGAGATAAAGGTCGTGTCGGGGGCGATGAACGGATGCAGCCCGGCGAGGGCCGTGCCCAGTTGGTGGTGTTTTACGGCCACGAGGATCAGGTCCATCGGTTCGGCTGCCTCATCGGGGTCGATAACCATGGCCGGAAAGGTCTGCCCGTTGACGATGAGCCCGGTGCGACGCAGCCGCTCGGCGCGTTCGCCCCGGGCAATGACCGAGGTGGTGAACCCCGCCTCCAGGAATCGGGAGGCGAAGACCGCACCCATAGCTCCGGCACCCAAGATGCCGACACGCTCGATGGGTCTTGCAGTCACGGCATGTCGATCCCGGCGTCCGCCAACGATTCAGGGGTGGGATGGCCCGTTTCCGGATTCCAGCCGAGCTCGGCATAAGCCCCTGCCAGCAACGTCTCCTGATTGGGCACGAAGCCATCTGTAGGGCCATCGAGCGGTTGGGTCAGCAGATCCGGAAGTCGCTCATCCTCGCGCGTCAAACCACGACGCAGGTTGATCAGGCGCTTTACGGTCAGGATGCGCTTACCGATTTGGAGGAGTTCGTCTTCGTCCAACTCTCGGTCTGTGATGGCGTTGAGCGCCTCAAGAATCAGCTTGACACCCGGATTCTGGAACTGGCACAAGGTCATCGCGTTATAGAGGCTGCGCCACGCCATCTGCCGTACGGCGGTGTGCCCTTTCTCCTGACTGTCGTCGAAGCGGTCGCCCGGGATGACGCCCAGCTCCACGGGCGGTCCCTGCCCGATATCGACGCCGTACACGTCGCCTTGCATATGGCAGGCGCCGCGCGGCGAAAGGGCGTAGACGGCCGCCATCCCACTGAAGGCGCGCGCGTCGTGCATGGGCACCTCCAGCCCGTTGACGGTGGCCGATAGCTCGGGCGCACCGAACCGCGCTGCCAACTCCCGGTTGCCTGCGGCGAGCACGTCGCCAAAGCCCTCGCGTCTGGCAATCATGCCGATAAGCCGGTGGACCAGCTCTGGATCGCCATATTGGATTGTCAGGCCGCCCGTCATCTCCTCGTTGAGTAGCCCCCGTTCCGCTAGTTCGCACGCCAGCGCGATCGTGGCCCCCACACTGATGGTGTCCAGGCCATAGACGTTGCAGAGATGTCCCGCATAGATCACGGCCTCCAGGTCGTCGACCATCGCCAGCGCGCCCAGCGCGCCCACAGTCTCATACTCGGGGCCGTCTATCGTGTCGATGCTATAGGTGGGTGCCCGGGTCTCGCGTCCGCACGCAATCGGACAGCGATAGCATGCCCGATTGCGTGTCTGGAATTGCTCTACCATCAGCACGCCGGAGAGATTGCCGGCGTCCTCCCACTCACCCTGCTGGAAGTAGCGGATGGGCGTGTCGCCATACATCAAGCCCATATCCCAATAGCCGGCGGTGCCCGCCAGGCGTAGCGAGAGGGCTGAGACATCCTCGTTCGTCTCGCGGATAATCTCGCGGACGGCGGCTTGCAGTCGCTCTGGGTCGGCGACCGGAGGCTTCTGACTGCCCCGAACTGCAATGGCCTTGAGCCGTTTGGAGCCCATCAAAGCGCCCATACCGGTACGACCCGCGGCTCGTCCGTGGTCGTTCATAATGGCCGCCATAGGAACGAGGGCTTCACCCGCCGGGCCGATGCACGCCACGCGCGCCTTGGGATCGTCAAGTAGCTTCTGAATCTCCGTTTGTGTGGCGTACGTATCCAGTCCCCACAGAGATGTGCCATCCCGTAGCTCGGCGACCCCGTCGACGATCTGCAGCCAGACAGGGGTCTCCGACGCACCAGTGATGAGCACGCCATCGTAGCCGGCGAAGCGCAGTTCCGGCCCGAAGAAGCCGCCGGCATTGGCCTCACCCCATAGTCCCGTGAGCGGGGAGAGTCCGGCGACGCTGTAGCGTCCTGCTGAGGGCATCGCGGTGCCGACCACGGGACCCGTCATAAAGATCAGGGGATTCTCCGGCCCCAGGGGATCGGTCTCGCTATCGACCAGGTCCAAGAGATAGCGCGCTGCCAGGCCACTGCCGCCGATGAAGTCCGCGGCATAGGCCGGATTCAGGGGTTCATCCCAGACCGCGCGCCGGTCCAGATCAACCCGCAGGAGCTTGCCGGTAGTGTGGTGCATAGACCTCCTTATTACTCAGCAACTATCCGAATCATCAGAATCCGACAGACGTGCCCTCGTACGCCGCTTCGAGGAGGGCTTCCAACTCCTCGTAGGAGGGGGGACGCGCTGCGGTCATCATCGACGCGTCGTTGAACGCGTGGTCCACCAAAGTCTCCAGACTCTCCCGATAGGCATCCGGCTCCACGCCCAACTCGGCGAGCGACGTGGGTTGTCCGAGCGAGCGACTGAAGTCACGCAAATACTGGGCGAGCCAGCGGGCTGCCTCGCGGTCATCCTGCGCTTCGCAGCCGAGGGTGCGTGCCAGCATAGCATAGCGTTCGGGGGCTTCCGCGGCGATGAACTCGATCGTATAGGGCAGCATCAGGCCAACAGCCCGCCCGTGCGGAATGTGGAACAGGGCGCCGAGCGCATGTCCGGCGGCATGCGCCATACAAGCCATGGCGTTGCCGAACCCTAGACCTGCCAGGGTCGCGGCGTTGTGCATGCGTTCGCGCGCGACGGCGTCCTGCCCGTCGGCGTAGGCCCGAGGCAGATATTCGACGATCAACTGGATCGCCTGGAGGCAGATACCGTCCGTCATGTCGGTGTGCCACGCACAAGTGTAGCCTTCGATAGCGTGCGTGAGCGCGTCAAGTCCCGTGTCGGCGGTCAGCAGCGGTGGCATATCCATCGCCATCTCCGGATCGACGATGGCGATGTCCGCAACGGCTTCGCGGTTGCCCAAGGAGAGCTTCTGCTGGGCTTCCGTGTCGGTCAAGACGATGGCCCAGGTGACCTCAGCCCCCGTCCCGCTGGTCGTGGGAACTGTGATGAGCCCGGCTTTCCTGCGAAGGCCCAATGTTACCATCGGGTTGATCTCGGCGGGGTGCATGTCCGGGCGCTCGTAGAGTATCCAGATCGCCTTTGCCGCATCCAAACAGGAGCCTCCGCCTACCCCCACGATCCAGTCCGGTTCCGATTCGAGGGCGAGGGCAGCCCCAATCTGCACGGTCTCCACGCTGGGGTCGGGTTCGACCTGAGTGAAGAGGGTGATCGCCAGCCCCGCCTTCTCCAGATGCTCTGTCACTTTGCCGACCAGGCCCAGTTGCACGAGGGTTGGATCGGTCACGACAAACGCATGCTTGCCCTCAAGGTCATCGAGTGCCATAAGGGCGCCTTCACCAAATGCGATCTGCGGCGATACAAAGTACCACATAGCGATTGGTTCCCTTGCCTAGCCGGCGAATTGGGTGGGGATCAGCTTGCCGCACGAGATGATCTCTTGCGCCGCCTTCGGGTAGCGCATAATCATCATCATGTTGCCCTCTAACTTGAGCTGTTTCGTCATCAACGCCTGGATAGGGTCGAGCTTCCCTTCCACGACCTTGCGCCACGTGGTATACGGCGCCCGAATCGTATAGGGCGTCGTCTGCTCATCGGCGGTCGCCAACTGCCGCGCGCCAGGGCTCTTACCATGATAGAGCTCTAGGTACAGGTAGATGGTTTCAGGATAGCAGCCATCGGGCTCGACGATGAAGGTAAAGTCACCCTCCCAGTTTTTCGCCGATCTCTCGTAGGACTCGCTCTGATTGAGGTGGGCACTGAGTGCCTTGATCCATGCATCGGATGGAAACGGAATCATACTAGATCTCCTTCGCTATGTGATGATAATGATGACCGGCAACGTGCTGTCCCGGTGAAACCACGTTCCAATTGGGTACATGTGGTCATTTTACCGCTCCACGGCAATAT
>SLDA01000595.1 GCA_007125545.1 Thermoflexales bacterium
AGGCGCAACCGGGCGATTCCGACTCTGAGACGCGCACGCCATCTGGCTTGATCATCGCCAAGCGCTAACGCCTTCTTCGACGTTAAACCCTTAGGTTCTTGGTCGCGCGTTTTCGAACCTAAGGGTTGTTTTTGATACTCGTCTACACGCTTGCATTCGTCGTAGGAAGATGGCCAGCGCAGAGGGGGCTGTATGGCTGAAGAAAAGCTTGTGCTGATCGATGGACACTCACTGGCGTATCGTGCGTTTCACGCGCTACCGCAGGATCTGCGCGCGCCGTCGGGCGAGCTAACAAATGCCTCCTATGGTTTCACCCTGATGCTGCTCACTGTGCTGGAAGAGGAGCAACCCGACTACATCATCGTCACATTCGATAAGGGGCCTTCTTTTCGCGCGCAGGTCTACGATAGCTATAAAGCACACCGCGAACGCATGCCCGACGAGATGCGGGGGCAAATGGACCGTATTCGTCAGATCGTTGCGGCGTTTGGGATGCCCATCGTGGAGTTGGACGATTACGAAGCGGATGACTTGCTTGGGACGCTCTCGCGTAAGGCGATGGAGCAGGGGCTGCAGGTGCTGATCGTGACCGGCGATCGAGATGCGCTCCAACTGGTTGATGATCAGGTCACGGTTCTCACCTCCGGACGCCGGTTCTCGGATACGATTCGCTACACTCCGGACCTGGTTCGTGAGAAATACGGCCTGGAGCCTGAAAAGTTGATCGACTACAAGGCGCTCGTGGGCGACCGCTCCGACAACATTCCGGGTGTGAGAGGCGTAGGGGAGAAGGGTGCCACCCAATTGTTGCAGGATTACGGTGGTCTGGACGGCATCTACGAGCATCTTGATGAACTCTCTTACCGCTATAAGAAGGCGCTGACGGAAGGACGCGAGGATGCCTACCTGAGCTTGGAGTTGGGTCGCATTGTACGGGCTGCACCGGTGTCCCTTGACCTGGATGCGGCACAGGCATCCGCCGGCTTTGACCGCGAACAGGTGCTGGAGCTGATGCAGGGGCTGGGATTTCGCACCCTGGTAGCGCGCGTGCCCGTGGCGCCGGCCGAGAGGACACATACGGGGGGCGGACAGCAACTTCTGCTCTTCGAAGCCGATGAGCCTTCGGATAGCGCATCGGAATCATCTGGTGCGGATGGCAACTACCATACGGTAGCGGATGAGGCTTCGCTCGATGCGCTTTGCCGCCGCCTGGCGAAAGTGAGCCCCCTCACGCTGGATACGGAGACCACCGACATCGATGCCATCGCGGCTGATCTCGTCGGCATTTCGCTCGCCATCCGTGAAGGAGAGGCGTGGTACCTACCAGTCCTGGCCCCCTCTGGCGAGCCGACCCTCGATTTGTCCATGATCAAGGAGTATCTGGGTCCCATTCTGGCGGACCCCTCAACCATCGTTCAGGGGCACAACCTCAAATACGACCTCAAGGTTCTGGCGCAAGCCGGCCTGCCGGTTGCCGGCCCACTCTTCGATACGATGGTGGCGGAGTGGGTGCTTAATCCTGATACGCCTCTGGGACTCAAGAGCCAAGCTTGGACCCGCCTCGGCGTGCAGATGACCGAGATCACAGAGTTGATCGGTACAGGTAGGGCCCAGACGACGATGGACCGGGTTCCGGTCGAGCGCGTCGCACCCTATGCCTGCGCGGATGCAGACCTGACCCACCGGTTGGCTCACGTCCTGGAACCTGAGCTCAAGGCTCGCGAGCAGTATGACCTCTTTCGCGAGTTGGAGATGCCGCTCCTCCCGGTGTTGACATCGATGGAGCTTATCGGGATCAAGGTCGACCTGGCGTGGCTGGAGACGCTGTCGGCGGAGTTCTCCGATAGGCTACAAGCCCTGGAACATAGCATCTACGAGCACGCGGGTGGGCCGCTCAATATCAACTCAACCCAGCAGCTCTCAGACGTGCTCTTTGTCCATCTCGGGCTGCCCGCGCATGGGACGCAGAAGACGAAATCGGGCCACTACTCAACGCGTGCCAGCGTTCTGGAGAATCTGCAGGGAAAGCATCCGATCGTCGATGCGATTCTTGCCTATCGGGAGCTTGCCAAGCTCCAGTCGACGTATGTCGATGCGCTGCCGCTGCTGGTGAATCCCGATACCGGTCGCGTTCATACCAGCTATAGTCCCACCGGCGCAGTGACGGGACGCATCTCGTCGAGAAACCCTAACCTGCAGAATATACCGATTCGCAGTGAGGAAGGCCGGCGCGTCCGGCGCGCCTTTACCGCCGAAGCGGGGTGGGTGTTGCTCGGCGCCGATTACTCGCAGGTCGAACTGCGCGTGATGGCCCACGTGTCGCGAGATGCCGGGCTTGTCGAAGCATTCCAGCGTGGCGAGGACATCCACACGACGACGGCAGCTGCTGTCTATGGCGTGCCTCTTGAGGAGGTCTCCTACGAGATGCGTGCTGTGGCCAAGACGGTGAACTTCGGCCTCATTTACGGTCAGAGCGCCTATGGGCTGGCCCGCCAGCTCGGCTTGACCGTCGACGAGGCCCAGCAGTTCATCACCCGCTACTTCGAGCGCTTCCCCGGGGTGCACGCGTATATGGAGCGCGTACAGCGGGACGCGGCAGCCAAGGGTTACGTGGAAACACTTCTGAACCGTCGCCGTTATTTCCCGGAGCTGGCGGCGAACAGTCCGACGACGGCGAACCAGCGCCAAGCCGCTGTGCGGATGGCGATCAATACGCCTATCCAGGGCAGTGCCGCGGACATTATCAAGCTTGCGATGATCCGGATGCACCGGATGCTGGCGGAAGCCGAGTTGCGGTCACGAATGCTGTTGCAGGTTCACGATGAAGTCGTCCTGGAAGTGCCGGAGGATGAACTCGATGCTGCAAGGGCGGTCGTGCGTGAAGCTATGGAAGATGCCATTGAGTTGGACGTGCAACTGCAGGTTGATATTGAGGTCGGCCCGAACTGGTTGGATATGCACTAGCTTATCTGCTAGTTGTTTTCGAGCCACACTTGCAGTGTCCGTCCGATGACCTCAAGGCTCTCCGCGGAGACTTTGTCCGGCGTATCCTGCGTAGTGTGCCAATAGGGGTAGTCGAAGTCGATCATCAGCACCGCGGGGATGCCCCGTCGGATAAAGGGCGTGTGGTCGTCGAGCATCGAATACTTGGGTTGGGGAATGATCCGGTCGCCGTAGCCAAGCTCTGCTGCCACCTGCCAAATCTCGGCGCTCAGCGTCGGGTCGGAGTTTCGCTCGTAGTAGACCTGCAAATCGCGATCACCGATCATATCGACCACGATCACTGCCTCCAGCGGTGACTCCCCCTCTTCACCCCAGTGCTCCGCCATATAGGTGGAGCCCACGATCCAGTCCCAACCATCCAGTCGCCCATTGTCCTCGGCATCGAAGAAGGCCAGGTAGATCTGTCGTTCCGTAGCCGCTACGTCAAGGGTTCGGGCCAACTCCAGGAGGACCGCTACCCCGCTGGCGCCGTCGTTGGCGCCCAGAACCGGTACGGTGGGGTCTTCCTCATCGGCGGAGCGTCTTGTGTCATAGTGCGCGCCCAGTAGCAGCGCCGGCCCGGTGCCCTTCCACGCGATCAAGTTCCGGACCGGTGTGTCCATGTAGGTGAAGGTTTGCTCGCGCGTCTCCCATCCCAGCGACTCCAGGTGTTCGAGGAACATGTCGCCCGCTTGGAGACTCGCCTCCGTACCCGTGATCCGGTAACCGAGGTCGCACTGCCGCAGAACCCAGTCATAGGCCTCGTCCCCGTCGAAAGTGAGGGCTGGGGTAACCGGCTGCCCGGCACGACAGGCCATGAAGATGGCGGACAGCCCAAGCAAGAGGATTGCCAAGCGCCAAACGCGGCGGACCGGCGTAGCCCTCATAGCTCGAGCGCCTGGCGCTGGCGCAAGCCACTCCTGAGCACGCGCCAGTAGGCTTTCACGCGAGCGGCGCGCAGCGGTCGACGATGCCCGATCGTCCATTTGAGGCCCTCCAGAATAACTTGCCACACATATTGGCCCAACAACCAGAGGCGCAGCAGCTCCGCAGTTAGCGCGCCGTGATGTTTTTGAGTATACCGCACTTTGCTCGACTGGAAGTAGATATGGCGCGCCGGCGCCACTTGATCACTACTCTTGCCGCCGTAGTGCATCACCTCGGCGGTGGGTGTGTAGGCTATGCGCCAACCTGCATCGCAAATACGCCGGCACCAATCCAGTTCTTCTGAGTACATAAAGAAGTCCTCATCGAAGACACCAACCTCCTCGATCACCGAGCGGCGGACGAGCATCGCGGCGCCGGTCACCCAGCCGACATCGTGCTCCAGGGCATCCGACTTATCCATCATATAGTGTTGCCGCAATAGGGGTTTGGGCATCAGTCCCTCAAGCCAGGTACTCTCGAGGAAGAGAATGGGTAGAGTGGGGAAGCGACGGCGAGAGGATTGCGTCGTTCCGTTCGGATTGAGCAACCGGGGTGCTACAAGTCCTACTTGCGGATGCGCTTCGAGGTACGCTACCAACTGGTCGAGCGCACCCTCCATCACCTCGGTATCAGGGTTGAGCAGCAGGATGTACTTACCCGATGCCGCTTCTATCCCCTGGTTGTTGGCGCCTGTAAAGCCCCGGTTAACTGTATTGACGATGAGCCGGGCCTGGGGATAGGTTGCGGCCACCATAGCCGCCGTCCCGTCGGTCGACGCATTGTCCACGACGATGACTTCAGGGCTCGCGTCGTCGTGCGTGGATGCGTAGATGGATGCCAGCGCGGCGTCGAGCAGCTCGCGGACATTCCAGCCCACGATGACGATGGATAGAGTTCGAGCTGTCTCCATCGAATCCTTCAATGCCGGCGTTCGATCGCAAACTGGACGATCTCTTCCAGGGCGCGGCGATAGGGCGTCTCCGGATGCTCTCGGATCAGCACCAGGGCCTCGCCTGCGTGGGATTCGGCAAGTGCCAGTGCCTGTTGAGGCGCTTCGGACTGCCGGATATCGTCGATCAGGTCATGCAGAATCGCGCCATTAGCCCTCTGTACAATGACTGCGTGGAGGCGCGGGTCTGGATGCTCTCGTGCATACATTAATACCGGCAGTGTCGCCAGTCCCTGGGACAAATCTGAGCCGACAGGCTTGCCCATCTCGGACATTGAGCCCGTCAGGTCGAGCACGTCGTCGGTGATCTGGAATGCCTCACCGATCAGCCTTCCTAGTCGTCTACTTCGGGCGATCGTGTGCGCCGGGCAACCTGCCAGGATGGGCCCGGTCTCCATACACAGCGAGAAGAGGGAGGCGGTTTTTGCATAGATCCGGCGATAATAGCTGTCTATTGAGGGCAGATTGCCATTGCGCCCGAACATCTGGCCAATTTCCCCCAGGCAAATCGTTTCCAGAGTTTCGGCGAAGCGTTGCATCAGCACGGTATTCTCATCCCGCGCCATGACTTTGGCTGCCTGCGAGAAGATAACATCGCCGGCAAGCACGGTGGCCATGGGTGACCAGGTGGCGTTGAGCGTGTCCACGCCCCGCCTGATGGCAGCCTGGTCGATCAAGTCGTCATGGATTAAGGTGGCGGTGTGCAGCAATTCCACAGCCGCTGCCGCTGTAACAGCTTGGCTGCGATCCGCGTGATAGAGGTGGGACGAGAGCAGGACCAAGGCAGGACGCAACCGCTTCCCGCCGCTCTCAATGAGTAAATCGACGGGACGCCGAATCGTCTCTGGGATGCGCCGGCACTCGTCAAGTATGCGCGTCCGGACGTCTTTGAGATCTTCGTGGAGCAGAGTGCGGTATATCAGTGCGTTTCCCTTCATACGCACGTTTCACTGTGCGACATAGGTGCCTGGATTATACCACATCGCAAGGCCCTAAAATCCGAACAGGATGTCCGCATTCATTGTCGTGGCCTTGGCGACCTTGTCCCGGGATAGGCCCCGAAGCTCGGCGATCTGCGTCACGATGTGGAGCAGGTAGGCCGGCTCGTTGCGCGTGCCCCGGTGTGGGGCCGGCGTCAGATAGGGACCATCGGTCTCGAGCAGCAGCCGGTCCAGGGGTACCTGCCGGGCTACGTCGTGCAGTTCGGTGGCGGAGGGGAAGGTAACGGGCCCGTCAATACCGATGTAGAAGCCGAGTTCGAGGACAGCTGCGAGATGGGTCAGACCACCGGCATATGCGTGAAGCGTGCCGCGCGCCGTGGGTTGGACTTCAGTCCATGCACGCAGTGTGTTCAGCGTGTCGAGATGAGCGTCCCGGTCGTGAATGATGACGGGCAAGTCGAGTTCCGACGCCAGTGCGAGCTGTTGTTCGAACGCTTCTCGCTGGACGGCCGGCTCGGCACACTCCCACTCACGATTCTTGACGCCGGGCCAGTAGTAGTCTAGCCCGATTTCGCCAATCGCAACAACGCGTGGGCTGGCAGCGAGATCTCGCAGGGTCTCAAGCGCGCCTGCGGCAAGCAAATGGGCGTTCGTCGGTTGAACGCCCACAGCCGCGTACAGCGCGCAAGGTGATTTCGCATGCACTTCCGCCAACCGCACGGCTTCCACACTTTCCTCCACGGTCGTGCCGGGGAGTATAGCAGCTGTCACGCCTGCCTCGGCGGCACGGGTCAGGACCTGCTCGAGATCGTGGCTGTACCTGGGGTCATGCAGGTGCACGTGCGTATCGATAAGCATCGCTGCCTCCTTCTGCTACCTTATTCTGCCGTCTGCCCCCATTATACCTCGTGTGCCGGTATGTGAACTCTTTCGGCCCAAATGCGTTATTTATACAATACTTATGTGTTTCTAATGCTCGTGTGTTATAATCCGCTGGAAATGAGAGTCGCAATTATACGGAATCAAGTGGTCGAATCCACTTCTTCGATGTGCCGGGAATGGGGGACACTGATCACTACATCCGGAGCGACACGACTGAGCATTCCCGCTCTCGAGCACTGATTCCGTCAGGAGGACACAATGTTACCTTGGTTCAATATGCAGGATCAAAATATCGAAGAACTGGTGAAACGCATCCCCGACGAGGTGGCGGTGTTGCCGCTGCGCAATACAGTAGCGTTTCCTTATATCGTGATGCCATTGGCTGTAGGCATTCCGCGCTCCGTGAAGCTGATTGAGGAGGCGGACAAGGCAGATCGTATGATCGGGTTGGTGGCTATGACCGATCCCTCTGTAGAGGTGCCTGATGCCACCCAAGTACACAAAGTGGGCACGGCTGCCATCATCCACAGAATCATGCGTTCCGATGATGGTACGTTAACCGTTTTCATTCAGGGGCTGGAGCGCTTCCGCGTCGTTGAATGGTTGGCGGAAGAGCCCTATCTGCGTGCGCGCATCGAGTTGGTCCCGGACTTGTCCGAGGAATCCATCGTCGAGGAGGCACTGCGTCGTAATCTCCTGGATATCGCTACACGGCTCGCGGAACTGATTCCCCAGTTTCCTGAGGAAGCCGTACGGTTTATCCAGCAGTTGAACGATTCGCGTCTACTGATCTATCTCGTTGCATCGAACATGCGGATTGAGATGGAAGAGGCGCAAGAGCTCCTGGAGATCGATCATTTGGCTGAGAAGATGCAGTTCCTGATTCGCGCGCTCACGCGTGAGCTGGAGGTTCGCGAGGTCGGGCAGCAGATTCAGGAGAAGGCCAAGGAAGAGATCGAGAAGAACCAGCGCGAGTATTACCTTCGCCAGCAGATGGATGCGATCCGCAAGGAGTTGGGTGAGGGCGACGAGGGCCGGCGTGAGGTCGAGGAGTATCATACCAAGATTGAAGAAGCCGGTATGACCGAGGAAGCGCAGGAAGAAGCCCTGCGCGAATTGGCTCGCCTCGAGAAGATGCCCCCGCAGGCTGCCGAGTACTGGGTCATCAAGACCTATCTCGACTGGCTGACAACGTTGCCGTGGCAGGTCTTCACGGAGGACAAGCTGGAAATTCCGTACGCCCGCGAGGTCCTGGATGAGGATCACTATGACCTTGAGGACGTCAAAGAACGCATCCTCGAGTTCCTGGCTGTGCGCAAGCTGCGACAGGAACGTGGACTGGATGAGGCGGTCGCATCTGATCTCCAGGGACGTAAGGTTGAAGGTATGGGGGCGATTCTGGCCCTGATCGGCCCTCCTGGTGTGGGTAAGACCTCACTGGGTCAGTCCATCGCGCGCTCGTTGGGACGCGAGTTCACCCGGATGAGTTTGGGGGGTATGCGCGACGAGGCCGAGATTCGTGGACACCGCCGTACGTATATCGGGGCGATGCCCGGGCGGATTATGCAGGCAGTGAAGCGGGTGGGCGTCAAGAACCCCGTCTTTATGCTGGATGAGGTTGACAAGATCGGGTCCGACTGGCGTGGCGATCCATCATCCGCGCTGCTCGAGGTCCTGGACCCGCAGCAGAACCATGCATTCCGCGATCACTATCTGGATGTGGACTTTGATCTAAGCCAGGTGCTCTTCATCTGCACGGCGAATACAACGGCGACCATTCCTGCACCGTTGCTGGACCGGATGGAAGTCATCCAGATCGACGGCTACACGGAATATGACAAGTTGCACATCGCCAGGCGGTATCTGGTGCCGCGACAGCTCCAGGTCAACGGACTGCGCGAGGAGGAGATCTCCTTCACCGATGATGCCCTGCGGGCGATCATTCGTGATTACACGCGCGAGGCCGGGGTCCGGCAGTTGGAGCGCAGCATCGGGAAAGCGTGCCGTAAGGTCGCGACGTTGGTAGCAGAGGAGGCAAACGGCGACGAGGGTATCGAGGTGGATGCTGCCAAGGTCCGAGAGTACCTGGGTAAACCGCGATACCGCTTTGAGGCGGCGTTGCGTACCGAGCGGCCCGGCGTTGCGACGGGGTTGGCGTGGACACCTACCGGTGGCGAGGTCCTCTTTGTCGAGGCTGCTACGATGCCTGGTTCCGAGGATCAGTTTATCCTAACCGGGCAGTTGGGTGACGTCATGCGCGAGTCTGCGCGAATCGCTCTGAGTCACGTTCAGTCGCACGTGGCCGAGTTGGGAATCAAGAACGAGAAGTGGGGAAAGGTTCACCTGCACGTGCCCGCGGGCGCGGTGCCAAAGGATGGTCCTTCCGCCGGTATCACGATGGTGACAGCGCTGGCTTCGTTGCTCACGGGCCGTCCGGTGGACTCGACCGTGGGTATGACGGGAGAAGTCACACTGCAAGGCCAGGTCCTGCCCATCGGTGGCCTGAAGCTCAAGATACTGGCTGCCCACCGCGCCGGCCTAAAGCGGGTGCTCGTTCCGAGTTTGAACGAGGTAGATCTCGATGACATTCCCGACCAGATCCGCGAAGATATGGAGTTCGTGCTGGTTGAGGATGTGCGAGAGGTACTCGAGCATGCTCTGGTACCGGAAGTACCCTCCGATGAGGCGATCACCGAACCGGAGGAATCAGCGGAATTTGAGTCTGTTGTGGCTTAAAGCCGTAGAGCCTTTACCAGTAACAGAAGGAAAACAAGACGCCACCGCACTGCGGTGGCGTCTTTTCGCGTCTCAGGTAAGATAAGACGTACGCTGGCCAGGAGGTGACCTGGCCGGTTGTGAGATGCTTTTGCCGCTTGCACCGAAACCATGATCAATGACAAGGGGAACACATAATGCCCGAACATTTGACGTTTTGCGATCCTCAACGCTTGGAGGGAGACTATCTCGCCGAGTTTCTCGCTACGAAGCGCGTGCCGCAGAATCTTTTTTACCTGCTGAATGGTGCCAGTTCTTTCTACAGCTACCGCAGTACCGAACTCGCCCAAATCGGATCGCACGATGAACTGCGCTTCTTCCGCCGGCAGCCCTTCTGGTCGCCTGACTGCCGCATGGCTTTTGTGAGCTTGGGCTGCGGGAACGCCGGTGCCGAGAAGCCACTGTTGCAGCAGATGCACGCAGAGGGCTGCAACGTCCGGTATATCGGCATCGACTCATCCGACTCAATGCTGGAGTTGGCTGCCGCCAATCTCGCGGATAGCGACTTTCCCCAGACGTTTGCACTTGCCGACTTCGGCTTGCCTGAGTTTCCGCAGCAGGTTGAGGCACTCACGAGCGACTGCGATGCGTGCATTTTTGCGATGATGGGGGGGACTTTCGGCAACTTCGACCAGTCGATGATCGCCGATCTCCTGGGCCGGTTGGTCCCGCCGAAGGCCTATCTCTACCTGGACGTGGTGCCGATGTACGCGGCGGAGGATGCTAATCTGAAACTGCGCTCGCGTTTTTCTCAACTGCCGGAAAATCTCCGCCTCTTCTTTGACCGCCTTCTGGAGCTTCTGGGCCTGACGCGTGATGATGGTGAGATCTATGGTGTGGAGAGCGATGACGGCGTGGTCAGTACGATCCGGTACACGTTCTACTTCCGGCCCCACACCACCATCGGGATCACCTGTCTGAGTGAGGCGGCGGTTCTGACCCCGGACGATCATGTGGAGTTGATCAGTATTCGCGCCTATCAGGTGGCGTCGCTCCAGGCATTTATGAGCCGGCGAGGTTTCGAAGCGGTGGGGAGCTTTGTGCCCGATACCGGAAACCTGAGCCATCTCTGGCAGCGCTTGCTCTTCGTGAAAGAGGAATGACCGACACCACCCTTTTAGCCTAGCCGGCAGAAGCCGTGGCCGGACACCGCTTCAGCTGACCAGACACTCTCTTAGGAGGTTGTGGAGCTATGCGCATTGCGAAGGCAGTTATTACAGCTGCGGGTAGGAATCAGCGTACGCTGCCCCTACAAACGTTGCGGGATCGTGACGGCACCGAGAAAGCCGTCCTCGGCATCCTGGTCGAGGAGGCGTTGAGTGCGGGTGTCGAGGAGGTCGCTGTTGTCGTTGTTCCCGGTGACGAGGATCCTTACACTGCAGCCATTGCGTCGGTCATTGGAGAACACGGAGCCCGCGTCACCTTCATACCCCAGGCGCGACCGTTGGGGTACGGGCACGCGGTCTACTGCGCGCGCGACTTCGTGGGCACGGATCCATTCTTGCATCTGGTGGGCGACCATCTGTACGTGAGCCGCGAGGAGCGTACATGTGCGCGCCAACTGGTCAGTGTCGCGGTCGCGGAAAGCTGCGCGGTCTCCGCGGTCCAGGCCACCCGCGAGACGCTGCTTCCCTATTTCGGGACTGTGGGTGGGCGTCGCGTGGCGAGCCGAAAGGATCTTTATATGGTGGAGACGGTGGTTGAGAAGCCCACGCCCACCGAGGCTGAATTGAGCCTGATCGTACCGGGGCTGCGCGCCGGGCACTACCTCTGCTTCTTCGGAATGCACGTGCTCACGTCTGCGGTCATGGAGATCCTCAGCGAGCAGGTGGCCGATGCGGACTCCAACGGGGAGCGCAGTGTGACTCTTTCGGAGGCACTCAATGTTCTCGCCGGGCGCGAGAAGTATCTGGCTCTCGAGGAGCGCGCGCAGCGCTTCGACGTGGGTGTCAGATACGGCCTGCTAACGGCGCAGCTGGCGCTGGCCCTCAGTGGTGTTGACCGGGAAGAGGTGCTGGCGCGTTTGGTTGAACTCCTCGCGAGCCGTTCGATGGGATACGATCACAGTCCGGCTGCCGGGAGTTAGCCATGGCAGGGCAACTTGTCTCCATCATCACGTCCGATCTTCCCGAGGTCCGCAATCAGTCCCTCGATGGGTTCTGTGCGTCGGCATCGCTCCACGAGCTTCTGGCAGAGTGCGCAGAACTGGAGGCGTTCCGCCATCGCAGCTCCAATCTCTATGAGTGCGTCCGCGCCCTCTTCTTTCTCTATGCCATTCACCGCTTTCACCTCCCGCAGAAGTCAGGTGTGGAACGTCGGGGCCTGATTCCCTATCGCGGCTACGAGCATCTGCTCCAACGTCGTTTCGAGGAGGCCATTCGAGCCTTCCTGAAGAACCAGGCGACGGGTGGCGTCAACGAAAGCATCTCCAGCGCACTCGCTGAGGCCTACCATCGGTTGGCCTTTCAGACGCTAGCCGACCAGGTGCGGCGCAGTGTGCGCTCAGTACGCGGCAACCAGTGGATGTTCCGTGTGGGGCATCCCGCCGATCAGCCGCTCCGCCTTAGAAAGGAGCTGCTTACCCGTACGACTGCCGGTCTTTACCCCATCCTGCACGAAGCGACCCCGGTGCGGATGGATCTCAGTCACAGTGGCTGGAGCGACATCTTCTTCCTCGGCATGGACTTCCCCGAGGGTGCCCGTGTGCTCAATGTGTCGATCGACCTCGCCGTCCACGGGCGGGATCTGGCACCACTGCCGCCCGTAGAGGCGTTCGTCCGCGCCATCGATGCTCCGGTCCTACGCCTGACCAGCGTAGATCTGGGTGCGACCGCCGAGATTCGTGACCTCGCGGAGGTCTTTGACTATGCCCGTGACTATCTGGGCTTGCTGAAAGGCGCCATTATCGCCGCCGGTATCGTCCCACCGGGCATGGAGGGATCGGGCGAGCAGCTTTCCGACCTCCTGGCACGGCTGGTCGGGAAGGGGATGGGGCTCGAGGTGGTGAGCAAGGTCAACGGTATCCCCAAGGGATCCCGCCTGGCAGTCTCGACCAGCCTTCTGGCGTGCCTCACGGCTGCCTGTATGCGGGCAACAGGCCAGACCGGTTCTCTGACCGGCGTGCTGGAGGAACGCGAGCGGCGCCTTGTTGCCGCCCGCGCGATTCTGGGCGAGTGGCTCGCGGGCTCCGGCGGTGGTTGGCAGGACTCCGGCGGCGTCTGGCCCGGCATGAAGCTGATCATGGGCGAGCAGGCTGTCGCGGGTGACCCGGAGTACGGAATCAGCCGGGGGCGGCTACTGCCCGGGCACCATATCCTCGGTTACGAGGAGGTGAGCGCCGACACGAGACGGCGCCTGCAGGATAGCCTGGTCCTCGTGCATGGCGGTATGGCGCAGGATGTCGGACCAATTCTGGAGATGGTTACCGAGAAGTACCTGTTGCGCTCCGACGCGGAGTGGGTGGGTCGAAAGCAGGCGATGCGCATCTTCGATGAGGTGGTTGACTTACTGAAGCAGGGCGACGTACGTGGCATCGGTGACGCGACAACGCGTAACTTCTTCGGCCCCATCGAGACGATCATCCCCTGGGCGAACAACCTCTATACCGTGACGTTGATTGACCGTACCCGGCAGGCCTTCGGAGAGCACTTCTGGGGCTTCTGGATGCTGGGCGGCATGTCGGGTGGCGGAATGGGATTTGTCTTTGATCCTGACCATAGAGCTCGTGGGCAGGCCTTTCTACTCGACGCGATGCAGCAGGCCAAGCAAGAGCTGCAGCATGCACTGCCCTTTGCGATGGATCCCGTGGTCTATGACTTCTCCATCAACCAGTACGGAACCCACGCCGACCTCCTGCAAAGCGATTTCGAGATCCCGAGCTGTGGGAACGGGTCCATCGCTTTGATGCCTCCGGCCTACTACACCTTGCTGATTCCACAGCTTCTGCAACATGGCCGGCACGAGCTCTCCGCGACGCGGCGCGCCGAACTTGATGCGTTCGGCGCTATCTGCCGCGCTGATCCGCAGCTATCGGGCATGGTGCAGGTCGTCTTCGACCAGCTTCTGCCCAGGTCGAATCGGGAGACCGAGGATGGGCGCTCGCTGGACGCGCTGCTGGACGATCTGGGATTCGACCGCATTCAGCACGAGCAGATCCGTGCCGATGTCCGAAGCGGGCGCGTGGGACTGGCCCAGAATCGGCTGCCCGCCAGCACGGTGATCCGCGATGTCGCGCCCGGCGATGTGCTGGACTTGGCTCACGCGGATGTCGAGAGCCGCTACCCGGCAGAGGGCCTGGAAGCGATCAGGCGAGGAGAAGTCGCGGTTGTGACGCTCGCGGCCGGGGCGGGAAGCCGGTGGACTCAGGGTGCCGGTGTGGTCAAAGCCCTGCACCCGTTTAGCAAGCTCGGCGGCACGCACCGGACCTTCATCGAGCTGCACCTGGCAAAGAGCCGTCGTGTGAGCCAGGAGACGGGTGTCTGGCTGCCCCACGTCATCACGACCAGTTATCTGACGCACGCTCCCATCCGCGATTTTCTGGAGCGGAAGGGGAACTACGGATACGGCGGCCCGTTGATCCTCTCGCTCGGGCGTGCGGTGGGCCTCCGGCTAATCCCAATGGCGCGCGATCTGCGATTTGCGTGGGAGGAGATGCCACAACAGCTTCTGGACGAGCAGGCTCAGAAGGTGCGCGAGAGCTTGAACGCAGCCCTGATCGGTTGGGCTCAGACGATGGGCGAGGGCTCGGACTACCGGGACAATGTCCCTCTACAGTGCCTGCACCCCGTTGGGCACTGGTTCGAGATACCTAATCTTCTCAGGAATGGGGTTCTTGCGGGGTTGCTCGATCAGCGTCCCCAGTTGCGGACGCTGATGATGCACAATATCGACACCGTCGGTGTGGACGTCTCCCCCTTGATGCTCGGTGCGCACCTCTCATCCGGCGCGGCGATGACAGTTGAAGTGATCACCCGTCGCGTTGAGGATCGGGGCGGTGGGCTCGCGCGCATCGATGGAGCGCTACGGCTCATCGAAGGCATGGCACTGCCGAAGGAAGAGGACGAGTTCCGGCTTTCCTACTACAACTCCAATACCATGTGGATCGACATCGACAGGATCCTCGAGGTATTCGGTCTGAGTCGTGCGGACCTGCGCAACACCGAACAGGTCGCGGATGCCGTGCGTGCCGTTGCGGCTCGCATGCCCACCTATGTGACGCTTAAAGACGTCAAGAAACGGTGGGGGCATGGGCAGGAGGACGTCTATCCCGTAGCCCAGTTCGAGAAGCTCTGGGGTGATATGACGGCGCTCCCGGAGATGGAGACGCACTTTGTGGTCGCCTCCCGGCTGCGTGGTCAGCAGCTCAAGGAGCAGGCGCAACTCGACGGGTGGCTCCGCGACGGTTCGGCGGCGTATGTCGAGAGCCTGTGCGCGTGGGGAGAGGGATAAGGGGCGGGCGCCAATCCGCAGGATCCGGGTACTGAAAGAACCGACGATGCGCGCATGGGACGCCGTCATGCACGATCGCCGGATCCTGCGGACTAACTCAGCAAGCTCCTCGCAACAAAGGCTTCTCAGCCCTCAGAAGGAGAGCAGCACCTGCCAGATGAAGCCGTTGGCCATCCCGTCGATCTCCTCCCAGATGCGCTGGGCTAAGTCGGCGTCGCCCGGTATCTCACCCATCTCTTTCCGCTTCTCCTCCCACGGAAAGCAGGTGCCGGCCTGTTGGCCGGGTATCTCCGGCATCCCGTAGGACGGCTCGAAGGTGGCATCCGCCGGGGGCGTGATCGTCTCGTCGAGATCGGCGAGTTTCGCGGAAACCGATGAATAGACCCCGTACTCGCGGGCTGCCTCGGTCAGCGCTCGCATGTTCTCGACCGACGTATCGTTCTGCATAATCGCGCTGGCGTCGACGATATAACCGCCGTCCTGCGCCACGCACTCGATAACCCGCTTGCAGATGTCCCGGACCTTCTCGGGGCTGCCGTAGGCCAGTTCGAAGTTGGGAATCCCGCCGCTCAAGCAGAACTTGTGACCGAGGATCTGGTGAGTTTGGAAGATATCGCCGCGGTCCACGTGATATACGATACTTGCGTCGGGGAGCTCGGTAAAGCTCTGAAGATGGTGGGTCCAGTCGCCCTCAGCATAGAAGAGTGTCTGATGTCCGTCGCGCCATAGCTCCTCGATGATGGGTTTGGTGGTGGGCCAATAGTGGGACTCGAACTGGCCTTTCGACACAAATGGGATACAGCCGCGGTGCATCCAGTAGCCGATAGGCACCTGATGCGCGGGATCCGCCGACGTGCGAGCCGTGTTGTAGAGGTGTGGCATCAGCGCCTCACAGGCAGCCAGGACCTTGTCGGGCTGCTGCATCATATCCATCGTCAGGCCGATGTAGCCGCGCAGCTTGTCCGCGAGGATGTCGAAAGGCGCCTTGAAGATCCCGGCGATCGCTGAGACGGTGCCGGACTCTTTGCGCAGCAGCTCGACGTGCGGACCGAAGGCGGAAAAGTAGGTGTTCATCGCCATTGCGCCTTTGACCAGGGCGAGGTTGTTGCGATAGGAGGAGGCGCTATCGAGGGGGCGTATGTCGGATGAGACGCGGGGTAGCCAGGTGTTGTAGAGGAAGGCCGTGGGATCGTCGATGAGTTCGTCGTACTCATCGGCCTTCATAAAGGCATTCTCCTCAGCCGGCTCGCGGTACTGGAAGCCCGTGTCGGGGGGAATATGGATTCCTGGGACACCGTAGTAGACGAGGCCCAACGCCTCGGTCAGGCCCGTCCACACATAGACCATATTGGAGACAACGGCGTCCCAATCGAAGTCCGCGGCACACTTTCGTGCGGCAACAAAGGCTTTGTTATAGTCGTGGGTCACCTCCTGGCAGGTGAAGCCCGCGTATTTTGCAGTGAACTCCGCGACAAAGGGCCGGATGGGCACCATATCCGGTTTCTCGTTGCGCATTGCGGTCAGATAGCGATTCAGCCGTTCACGATAGCGCTCTTCCATCATAGGATTGTCCTTTCTGCAGGCGGTGTGCACAAGATATCAGACATCGCTATGGTACATTGACCGCCCGAATTTGTACAGCGTAACCCGTCTGGGCGATCCTAAGGATGCGCGTCTTGACGGAGCCGGCGCATCGCGCGTGGACCGGCGATGTCCGTGGCTGTCGCATCCTTAGGATCAGCGCAACCCGTCTGGACTCACGGAAGGGTCTTAATCACAAAGGGCCCGGCATACTCCGTCACGCAGACGCCGTCCACCAGTCGGCGCGCCAGGACCACCGCGTTGATCGTCTGGCCCGGCGTGTAGTCACGGATGACCGCCGTGTGCGTGAGCTCTGTGACATCATAGTTCACCGGGAGCGTGTGCTCGAAATCGAACCTGATCTGTGATGCGAGGGGCAGGTAGACGGTACGGGTAAGATGGTCGGTGCCCGTGACCACCTGGCTGGGTGATACGAGCCCGTACCAGACTTGGGTGGTAGCCGGGACACTCAGCTTCCAGTTGACCGTGAGTTCCTGGCTGCTCACCGCGGTGCTGACGTCGTAGATGAGGCCGGTCGTCGCCTGAATGGGGCCGGGCAACCGGTCTCCTTCATAGTCCGCGGCACGCAGAGCGCCGGCATCCCAGAAGGTATCGTAATAGTGAGTGCGGCCGGGATCGCCAGGGCGCGGTGCCGCGTAGAGGATCGCGGTCATGCTCTCTCCGCGAGGCTCGGCTGTGACTGCTAGCTCTTCCCACTGAGAGAGAACGGTCTGCTCCCGCGACCAGTTCGCGCGATGCAACGGCGTAAAGTCGCTGACCTCGCCGTCCAGCGCAAGGTGCGCGCCCCAGGGGTCCAGGCCAATGCGCGATCCGGGGTGGGCTCCGTCGAGACTGTGCGTGCGCGCATGCATTGTGAGTTCGTAAGGGCGGCACGGGGTAAGGCCATGCACCACCTGGAAGATCCCGGCGGTATAATGATGCCCCCATTTGAAGTAGACCTGCGCGTGTCCCCCGGTCAGGTAGGTCTCTCGGCGAACGCCACCGGGTTTGTTAACATCGTCGAACTCCGGCATAACCGTTGCCTGAAGCCACCACCGGTACCAGCCGCCGGC
>SLDA01000369.1 GCA_007125545.1 Thermoflexales bacterium
CCGAGATTACACTGTCTCAGCGCCTGTCGGTGCCTGCCTTCCCCCCTCCAGCCGCATACATCACCCTGAGCGGAGGGGCACCGCTTTTTGGTGCCCCGCAGTCGAAGGGTCCCGCGGCGCCAACCCCCTACCCCCTACACAGCTGGAGATCTCCTGAGCTTTCCCTTGTCTAGTGGACCGGGAGTTGCGAGCTAACGCTGCCTACCGGCCTCCGATCCAGCCTGCCGCAGCGCGGCTCAAGGCGGTGCGCGCCTGATCAAAACGGTCCCCAAACAACAGGGGCACATAAACCCTCTCGTCTCCTACGGGACCGGTTGGCTCCCCCACGCGCTCGAGGATCCAGTCGTACACATCCTGGACCAACTGCCGGGTGTAATCGAAGTCTTGACCGCTCGGCACGTGCAGGTTGCACGCACCCAGGGGAACAAAGTTATCATCTTCGATACAGCTCTCCGGAACGGCGGGGTTGTTGGCAGGAAGACACACCCGGCAGGCCACCGAGTTCCCACCCGGATTATAGTCCCTGAGGGCCTTGTGGAGGTTGTCGTATTGGTAGTGCGCGTTGCTCGACGCATCGTTCCAGTTCCAGATCATGAAGATGGGGGTGTCGATCTCGCCGCGCTCGACGAAACGATACGGTTCGTCCGAGCCCAGATTGAAGCCGATCCGCGGCGCCAGGAGCTCCATGCACGCCGGCCCGCCTTCAGGACAGAAGCAAGGGGTCGTACCACCAAACGCATCGTTTCCCGCATAGCAGGCGTCGCGTATCGCGGACAGATCCACGGCTTGTGAGTCCATGACGATGCCGGCTACGTTGGCTTGATCCTTGCCGACGTAGAAGCCGGCAGCGCCTGCCGAACCGCCGTACACGATAAGCTTGTTGGTCGAGAAGTTGTCCCGCACGTAGTCCACCGCTTCCATTGCCGCCACGTATCCGAAGCGACCGTAGCCATCCGTCGCGTCATACTCCCCCACCCCGTGATAGAGATCGTGAGAGCAGTAGCTGGGGACCACGATTCTGAATCCCGGATTCTCCCTGATCCTCCGCGTGACCCCGTTGGCATGCTCCTGGCTGACACTGGTCCTGAACATCATGTTGCGGTTCGCCGTTGCGTTCAGAAATCCCGCGGCGTTCGGCTGGGGAAAATACACACGCTGACCCGCGTCATCCGTATACCAGAAACCGACCGCGCCCCCCAGGAACTTGGCAAACAGGTGTTTATGTTGGCCGGCGTCAGGGCCGTCGTCCAGGACCATAAATTGGTGATAGCCTTCGCTGCCGCAGGGATACTGGCTGTTCTCGTAGATGCGGTAGTAATAGCCGGGCAGCACCGTGATCCCCGGAAGGGCATAGTCGTTGGTCCAGCCCTCCTCCACCAGCGTGATGGTTCCCTGCGCTGGGGACACCGGGGGATCCGGCACCCGTGGGGCCGCTTCCGAAACCTGCGGAGTTTCCTGCCCGCACGCCCCGCGGAATGCCTGGTCCAGCGCCGCATCCGCGGCCGCGGGGTCAACAGGCCATGAATACACCGATGAAACGTAAACGCCATCCACCAGCGGAGGGCCGTACTCCGGGTCCACCAACCATGCGCGATACTCGAGCAGCAGCTCGGCGCTGGGATAGTTGTCCTCCCAGGGCGGCGACCCTGCAGGAATGCGGTGCAAGGCCAGTTGTATCCAGACCTCAATCTCGGGATTGGCCGCGCGAACCCAGTTCACCCATTTCTCGACCTCGGCCCGCCATTCCGGTCCTGGAGGAAAGTGCCTCTGGGAAAGAATGGCGCCGGGGTGCTCGGGATTGTTGTGGGGATCGTTGTACTCGTCAGCCGCCTGGATCAGCCAGATATCGCCGTAGGGCGCCAATAGCTCGACCACCTCACCGGGATTTTCCCAGCCGAAGCCCCGCTCCTCAGCCTCTTCGTGAAGCTGCTGGGTGCTGTAGCTGATCATCAGCTGCTTCTCCCGGCTATCGGCGATCTCGCGAGCGACTTGAGTCGCCCAGGGCAAATTGGACTGCTCCTCGACAGGAACGCCGGCGAGGCGCTCGGGGCCATAGCCCAGGTACTCATAGGCAAGGCCTTCACCTGCCGCGCGCTCCGTTCGGGCTCTCAGACACGCATGACTGTTGCAGATGATCCCGCGGTCCCAACCCTCGAGGAGAGGGAAATACTGCGCGGCCGTATCGTAGACGGGCGTGCCCGCCAGGCCCACGTACCCATCCTCAGCCAGGCTGACGAGTGTGGGGCCGGTGGATCGATCAAACTGCTCCAACGTCAGCAGGACGGATCCCATTCTGCTTTGCGGGCAATCGGTCCCCGATGAAGGGTGACTGACCATCGGCAAGTAGGCGGTTGCGGTGACATCGGGTGTGGGGTCCTGGGCCCTCGCACCACCGCCGGGCAGTCTGCATGCGCCCGACCACAGAAGCAGCAAGCCACAGAGGGCCATCATCTTGACCCACCTTCTCAGTTTAAGTTTGCGCATCTAGCTATCTCCTTTTTGTGCTCCGGTATGAAGCAAGGCGATCGCACGGTCGCAGAGTCCCAGCGTTGATATGCAGGAGATGACGTAGTGGGGATTTTCGGGGACTCAAACTACTTGCGACCCGGGCACCTACGGGCCACAAGCTATCTCTATCGCCTGCTTGAATATCGCCAGTGCCTGATGATAGTATGCGTTGTCCTGCGGATCTGTCGAGCAGATGAAGCCGGGTTGAGCTACCGGGGGGCAGGGCATGCAGGACTGTGATGGCATGACCCACACGCCATCGACGCCGGCCTGAGCAAGCACTTCGCGGTATTCGAGGATGTACTCCGGGGGTTGAGGAGGGAGGCAGGCTTGCTGCAACGGAGCAAATCGGCCAATGCCCAACTGCGTCCACACCTGGGCGTCCGGGTTGGTGGTCTTGATCCAGGAAACCCACCCAGCTATCCATCCTTTGAAGTCGGCCAGGGTGTAGGGGTTGCCGTCGTCGTCGCGACCCGCATCAGCCCACGCTTGATACTTGGCGAGCTGTATCATCCAGACATCGACATGAGGCGCGATATCGGCCACAATCGCGGAAGGATCGGGCAGCCCCTCAGCCTCCGCCATCCGCTCGTAGTCTCGGACCGCCGGGCCATAGATCAGACATTTTCCGGCGGCTCTCGCCAGGGCCTCGGCTTGAGGAACCCAGTATCGGGGCTCCAGGGCTTCGTCCCCTGCCGAATGAGCGCTCTCCGGGCCATAGCCAAAACACTCGTACATATCCTCCATGTCGAACACCGTTGCCGCGGCATGGACCGTGGTGAGCATCTCGTAGGTACCTCGTACGAAGGAGCGCGTCCATCCGGGGAGTCTCCCGAACCACGCATCCCGCACCAGGTCCGAGGGTGCGCCTGCTCCCGCCATCCCTTTGATTCCAAGCTCATCATTGGCATAGATCAAAGCGTCAGCGGGGCTCGTTTCCGCACCAGAATCGACCTGAATCAGCATGGTACCGAAACGACTGCGGCGGCAGTCCGTCCATGGATGAGACGTCTGAACCAGGGGTACATAGACCGAGTCTCGGTCTGTTGAAGTAGAAAGTGGCAGGTCTGAAGTTGTGGCGAATGGGAGGGATCTGTTGGCGAGGAAAAGGATTAGACAAATTGCGAGAGCTGAACCCCAGTGGGCTAACCTAACTCGCCTCAAGCGCCCTCCTTGGTTGCAAGTTGGGGACAAGCGTCGCCTTCTCACCCAAGGGGTCGGGCGAGAATGACTGGCTCACGTACGCGAGGTCCTGTCTAGCGCTTAGCGCAAACACTACCTAACTCCACCCATCAAAGCGCGCCAGAACAGGTTAACTGATTTCCAGCCCATATCCCTAGCATAGCGACCCTCGGGATCTTGTCAAGTAGGACAAATGTTCGTCGAGCCGTCAGTCCGGGGCTGTCGCCCTCAGCACAACGTTCATCTCCCGCAGCGTGCCGGGATGCAGGCGTGGCGTCGTGCCTGACGCGACGCCCATATAGGTGCCCGCAACATCAAGATCCATCAGGGATTCGCGATAGGCCAGGAACTCGTCACCCGCACCACGCGTGTTTTGGAGCGCCAGGTGCACCCATATGGCGACGTCGGGATTGCCGGCGCGGATGTAGCCGATGTACTCATTAATGGCCTCCGCGAAGTCGGCCCCTGGGGCAAACATAAACTGCATCTGCATCGGGCGGATCATCCATAGGTCGCCGGGGCGTAGCTGGCCCGCGAGAGCGGTAATGAGCTCCCCGTCCAGCACATAGCTTTGGCCCCAGTGCCACTCCGACGCCACCAGCGCCGTCGAGGGGCCATACGCCACCGCCACATCCATCTCCTCGGCAAGCTCAACCGCGTGCGCCAAATAGGCCTGCAACTCGGTGGTCTCCGTGATGGAGACCCCGCTGCCCGGCTGGCCATAATCGCCGTAGTCGGTCCACTCCGGCACGTAGATCGCCACATTGATCGGCGCGCCGGCGCCCTTGTGATGGCGGAGCTTGGTGCTGAGGCGGTCGAGCACGCTCTCCGCCGGGCCCACCCACGCACAGGTTCTGGCAAGCTGCGCCCACGTCACCCGATGTCGCATCAGGTCGCCGGGAACCAACACCCCGGCCATACACGCGTGCGGATGCTGCCGCAACGTGCGCACCGTGTAGGCCCAGACATGCACGCCCAGTGGACTGGCGTCACGGTCCGTATAGGGCTCGGCCGGCGTGCCGACAGATGAGTTCAATAGTCGTAACTGACGTAGCAGTGATGAGGTGGCCGACGGGGTACTGAGCGTGGCTGCAACGGGTGCAACCGAGACATTCGCGGCATCCGCCGGCTGACCACCAGCCGCGAGCAGCACCGCAGCTAATCCAACAAAGAAAACGCTCCGAGCAAGGCCCGAACGGGCCAACCTGATCCCGGTCATCGCACCCCCTTTCGCTTATAAGCTTAGTATAAACCTATTTTAATAAATGGACGACCCAGGAGGGGTGCTGGGTGCATTTCACCGTGGGGGCAGATCGTTGACAAGACTTACTGTTATACGAGCTAACCGAGCATGTGCCCCACGGTGAAATGCACCTAAGCAGTTTTGGCCCTGTGGCATCGTCGCTGTACACCAGAGCCCAAGGCCAAAACTGCGGCTTGCCCCAGAGTTGAAATGCACCCCTGTTGACCGGGGTGCCCGTCTGGACGATTCTAGCCCCATCTCATCGGATTGGCGCCTTGTATGTTTGCAGAAAGTTGATGCACACCCGGCGCTTTCGGGCGAAGCAAGCGCAGAGCGGAC
>SLDA01000506.1 GCA_007125545.1 Thermoflexales bacterium
AGCGCATCGAGTGCCCCACCTGGCCCGCTGATGGTGTCCAGATCGTCCTGCGTATTCACCCCGTGCAGGAAGTAGAAGTCTATGTGATCCGTCCGCAGCGCGGCGAGCGACGCCTCAAGGTCCCGTCGCATTCCCTCAGCATCGCGGGCACCACTCTTGCTCGCCAACACAACCTGATCGCGCCGGCCCTCCAACGTGCGCCCGAGCTTCTCCTCTGACGCGCCACGACCGTACCCGCGTGCCGTCTCAATGTAAGTCCCGCCGACCTTCAAGAACTCATCGACCACCTCTTCCACGATCTCGGACGAGATCTCCACCTGGTGAAAGCCTCCCAGACCCAGTCGGCTAACGCGCAGCCCCGTAGCACCCAATTCAGTTTGCGGCAAACGTGTGTTCTCGCCCATAGCATTCTCCTATCCATATACAGACCGTTCTCGATTGGCTAGCACGGAGGCGGACCCTGAAGCACGCGCTCGCGCAGTTGTTCCGTAGGCCAAGTGTCGTCAAATCCAAGTCCCAACCGGTAGGGCGCGATCGGCTCCAGCCACCAAGTCGCGCCCGCAGCAGCATACTGGGCTACGATCTCGCCGGCCTCATCAGGCCTCTCTCCGGGGGTAACACCGCTGCAGACGACGTCGAAGGGACCGGCGGCGTTGCGATGCTCCATCACATAAGCCACGGCTTCGCGGAGCTGTTCCAACTCCTGCTCGCGGGTCTCTGCCTCTCCAAAGAGGGGGAACATACCATCCCAGCGTGCCATACGCCGGAAGGGAGCCTTGTTTGGCCAAAAGCCCCCGACCCATACCGGGATACGGGGCGACTGCACCGGGATGGGACGGAAGGTGGCGCCCGCGACCGAGTAGTGAGCGCCCTCATACGAGAATGGTGCCCCTGTCCAGAGCCCGGTCAGCACCTCAAGCCCCTCGTCCAGCATGGCACCCCGCGTCCGCAGATCCGGCTCCTCGCCCAAGTCGTCCCATTCCGCCTCGCCGAGGCCGATACCTACACTCAAAGTTAACCGCCCAGCGGAAAGCCTGTCGAGCGAGACGGTCTCGCGCGCCAGCTTCCAGGGACGGCGACGGGGTAGAGGCGTCACGGTCGTCCCCAAACGGAGCCGGGTCGTCGCCACTGCAGCCGCCGTCAGTGCCACCCACGGATCTACGAGGGGTTGGTCCCATCCTGCCACGTGGTCCCAAAGAAAGAGACCATCCCAGCCTGCGGCCTCGGCGTCGCAAGCCAGCGCCGCCACCACGGCAGCCTCGCCATAGGAACCAAAGTTGGGTATGTAAAGACCGCACTTCATCCCGCCCCTCCTTGTGCTGTCATCGAAGCATGAGGTTCAGTCTACCACAGAGACCACCGGCTGGAAAGCGCGCAGAGCCACGAGGGTGCGCGCCATTCTTCCGCATCAGGCCGCTGCCTCAGTTCTGTTGCGGCCGGTCTCGGCCCCGGTCTGCCGGGGCGGACACCGGCCCGAACAGAATCGGTTCCGGAAATCTGACGCGCACCCAAGCTACGAGTTGTACCTGGAATCTCTATCCTGGGATCACGGTAGTGCAGCGTAAACTGACACAAGGAGAAGCGACCACGACATCAAGACAGCGCGGGCACAGGTGGTGCACCCGCGCTGAGAGTTGCGAAATAATCCTACGCCTGGAGCGTCGGCGCTATGTTGACCTTCAACAGCGTTAGGGTTGAGAGCAAGAAGAGCACACCGTACAGTCCGAAGATCACGAGGTAGCCCAGACCAGGCTGAAGCGCATTGAAGAAGTCAGCCATCGGCCCACCGATCCCGGCCCCTACAATGCCGGCCCCCGCGCCGGCCAGATTCGAGATTCCCAGGTAACGCCCGGCGTCCTCCGGCGGCACGAGATCCGTGCCCAATGCCCAGTTCGTCGCCATAAAGGTGCCGGTACCCAGCCCGATGATGCATCCGCTGATCAGCACCATCGGTATGTTCGCCGAGAAGAGCAGCAGTAGCGTTCCACCCGCCGCGATCAGCCCCGCGATTCCCACCAGCCGCTTTCTGCCGATCCGGTCGGCCAAGTAGCCACCGCCGAGTGCCGACGGCATAAGGAAGACGGCCACCGCCGCCAGGAGCAGTGTAGTCATCGTCGCCGCATTCTCGACGAGCAGGACATCTGCCAGGAAAAACTGCGCGAACCCTTGGATGGAACCCACCGCTGCCAGGAAGAGCAGGCGGTTGATCACCCACCAGATGAAGCTAGACTGCCCCTCTGCGCCCCGCCCGATCCCGACTCGCGCTCCGAAATAGACCCCGATCACAATCGATCCCGCCATAGCCAGAAGCCCCGAGAGGCCCACGACGGCGACCTGCACCGTCAGCGCTGCGTCCCGCGCTTGCATCGCGTTTCCGGCAGCTGACACCAGGAAAACTGCCAACCGCGTCACGCCGACGAAGAGCACGGTAAGCGCCACGAGACGCCACACCCCCTCACCGATACGTCCTCCAGGCTTCTCTGTCACCGGCTGTTCGCGTACGGTCATCACCGTCACCAGCATCGTAAGCACGAATCCGGTCATAATGATGCCCACCGTTAGCACTACGCGCCCGGCGTCGACCAGGGGGCCGATGAAGATCACGAGAAAGACGGGCACCAGCTCGAACACAGCCTTCACACCGGACGCGCGCCCGCGCTGGTCCTCAGGCACCACATCCGGGATCAGCCCCTGCAGCGCGCCGTGGGAAATGTTGGACGAGACCTGCAGCAGCATAATGCCACCGAGCAGCACAGCATAGGCCGTCGTGATTCCCACCGCGGGCCGCAGCACCTGATCGAAGCCCGAGCCGACGAACGAGGGCGAAGCAGCGATCACTCCAAGAAAAAGAACGTTGAGCACCGTCCCCAAAACGATAAAGGGACGCCGCCTACCCCAGCGTGAAGTGGACCGGTCGCTGAGCATCCCCGCAAGCGGCTGGACCAGCATCGCCACTGCGAGCCCGGCCACGCGCACCATCGCCAGATAGGTGTTCTTCTCCTCCGGCGGCATAAACTGTACCACAAGGAAAGGCAGCAGAATGGGCGTGATGATGCCCGAGGCAATATTGATGCCGAGCCAGTACGCGTTGATCGTGAGATACTCGAACCAGCGCAATCGTTGTTTCATTGGCTACCTGCCTGTGTTTCTATGTTGGTCGATGGACTCTGAACAGCTAAGATACGGACGGGCACGGTCACAGACACGGCCCGAACGACGCAGAAGCCTACCGCTCGACGGAGGCGCACGGCCCGAAAACACGGCCCGAACACCGCGGCGAACAAGACTGTACAGAAAGCGGCTAGTGGCCGGCTTCTAGCCCTCGCACCACCTCGAGCGAGGCCAGCGCTTCCGGCACCTTCAACTCAAAGATCACCGGGCCATCGAAGCCAACCTCGGCCAGGCTGTCGAGAAAAGCACCAAGATCCAGGTCGCCGGTGCCCAGCGGCTGGTGATCGAGGCCATACACAGGATCCTCGGGATCCGCAGGTATAATCGCATCGTGAAGATGAACCTCAGCCAACCGCGGGGCGCAGGCGTTCACCACCGCAGCAAGGTCGGTCGAACCGGAGAAACCCGAGAGCACGTGCCCTACATCCAGGCAGATAGACAAGTCCAGGGCTTCCGCCATTTCCAGCGTCAAGTCCAACGGAAACTCCACCGTCTCGATCGCTAACTTGCGGCTCGAAATCCCTGTCTCCTCCAGGATCGTGCGCAGACTCTCCAGCGCACCCTGCTGGAACTGGCGCAGGAGCATGGCCTTGCCCAGCGGCGGCAACCCCATACGGTAGAACTCCGCCGCCAGCGCCCCGGTAGCGTGATGCACATAGACTTCGGGATCCAATGGTCGGGTTGCTTCAATGATTTCGATTACGGCGCGTGTCGACCCCTCCCGAACCGGCGTCAGCGGCGTCGACGGCTCCACGGACCAGAGAGGCAAGTGCACCGTGTAGGCAAGCCCCTCTTCCCTCTTCACCGCAGCAAGCGCCTCGATCTGCTCGGGCGCATAGGTCTGCGGCAGGAACATCCCCAGATCACCGCCAAGCTCGATCAGATTGAATCCCACATCATACAAGCTCCGAACCAACTCTGCATGGCTGAAGCTCGCCACATGGGCCATCATGTCTGGGGGCGCCAGATCGGTCGGAATTAGCATACCCAACTGCATTGCCATCACACCATAACGCATCGCTGCCCCTTTCTTGGTTCAGTATCAATTCCATACTCGGACGCGCGCCGTCCAGCATCCAGCAGCTGACACGCCGCTTCAGCCATCGATCACTACCGTCTCACGCGTGATCTCGCGATCGGTGAACACATCCTGCACGTCCACCGCCCGCGAGGAGAAACTCCAAACCACACAGCCCTCAGGACCCGGCTGAAACCAATGCAGCGTGTCCGGTTGCAGCGTCATCTGCTCCCCGGGCAGCAGAATCACTTCCTTCCAAACCGTGTAGGTGTCGCGGCGATGAACTGGAGGCCTGCCCGAAGCACCGTCCTCAAGACCACCACTCGGGCCGGGGTCCACGTAGAGCCGAACTTCACCCCACTCGCACCGCAGGGTTTCGGCCTTGCCGGGATAATCGCCCAGAGGCGGGTGCCGGTGCTCGGGCAAAGTCTGACCGGGAAAGAGAGCGATCAGCTTGACGGCGATCTCTGCCGTATCCAGCAACGTAAGGATCTGAGCTCCCGTCTGCTCCAGCTCGCCGAGACCGAAGTCGGCCACGGCAATCTGGTCCAACTCAGCCTGACGTACTGCAATCCCGGTGCGCAGAAAGAGTGCGGCGGCCTGCGCTTGCGCGGCCTCATACTCGGTTCGCGTGATCAAGGGTTCACCTTAGCGGAGCAGCGTCTGGTAAAGATAAGTGTAGGCATTCGCCGGAATACCCTCATCGATGAAGCCCTGCAGGGTATCGCGACCGAGCTTATCGAGAAGCTGAACCGCCGTCTCGACGATAGCAATGCTGGCACTCATCTCATCCACCCGGTTTCCATCACGCGTGGCGACATCGTAGGAGAGCCAGCCGTCCCAGTTCAAACGATCCAGATAGTAGATCATCTCGATCATGTCCCAAACATTCACAGAGCCGGGCAGCATATCCCAGTCCCACTCCCGTGCATTGTCGTTGAAGTGGACGTAGAAAAGGCGCTCCGCCTGCGAGGCGATCGTCAGCACCTCAGCCGGGGTCTCCTTGGCAATAAGCGCGTGCCCCACATCCATAGTGACTCCCACGTGCGGGAAACCCAGACGCTCGCATAGGAAGAGAGTCCG
>SLDA01000281.1 GCA_007125545.1 Thermoflexales bacterium
CTGGCTGGCAAGCCGTTTCTTCCGCCCGGGAGGCTGGAGGGAGTGGTTGATTATCGGTTTTCTTGCGGCTACCGCCCAGATTATTCTGTGGGGAATAGTGCTCTCCGGTCTAGGTATGCTGGGGAGTGTTTACTCCTGGGCGGGTTTTACCTTGCTCGCCTGTTTTCTCCTCTTGTTGGCCAGGATATTCGGTTTCCGGCTCCACCGTCTTTTCCGAGATAGCGTATCTCGAAACGATCCGGTTACCGACAAGGGATTTTATCGGAACCTGAGCCGTTTCGAAAGAATAATTCTGATCCCTCTGCTCGCCGCCACTTTTTTCACCGCTTTTTTGGCTGCGGGGCCGACATCTTCGGGTTGAACCGCATCCGGGTTGGAGAACATGCGGAACTGCCAATCGCCATTCAGCAACTTGAAGGCCGGCGACTGCTCTCGCTCACCGTCCAGCGCCGTCTCAGCATCGGCATAGGGGATAAAGGATGCACGTCCCGGCTCCTTGTTGCGTCCGACCACATGCGGGTTTTCCCAGTCATTCGTCTGTCTCGTCATCTACAGGCCTCCGAGGATAGTGCTGCTGATTGCAGTCGTGCCAGTCTGGTGTCCGAAATAGACAGAGCCGTCCGGCATACTGCCGTCCACTGGTGTCAACATCCAGATTGTATGCCGGTCCTGACAAGTGCGCCAGTTGAGCCTCTGGCGACGGACAAACGGAGAACGGGGCAAGTGTGTCGCACGTCTCTCCCGCCGAGGGATAGAATCGGGGATTACGGAGGCACCACGCGCCGTCCGTCCACATGAGCCACGGTGACCGGCACGTCATAGGTCCGAGGCAGGTTCTCGGACGCAAAGGCCGCTAACGCGCCAGGGGTAGAAGCTGATGGGCGCTTCTACCCCCGATGCCCCCACCCCCGGTGCCGGTCCTAGCTACTGTCCGCAAGATTGAACAGGAAATGGATTGCCGTGTCCACCACCGGCTTGAAGTAAGCCAGATCGAAGTACTCGTTAGGTGAATGCCCATTGCTGCCGTTGCCGAGGCCCAGGCTGACGACGGGAACGTTCAATACGTGCTGGAACATACCGACAATCGGCACGGATCCGCCCGCCCGTTCGAGTCTTGGTTCGCGCCCCCAGGTGGCGGTGTAAGCGTCAATGGCCGCCTGGGCGATGGGACCGCTGATCACGGTCTCGGCAGGCCAGGAGCTGGACGATACGGTCGCCTCGATGCGTAGCGTCTCGCACGCAAAGCTCTCGATGAAAGTCAAAAACTTCTCGGCGATGTCCCGGGGATCCTGGTTATTAACCAGGCGCATACTGACCTTGAACCCGGCTTCCGCCGGTAGGACGGTCTTGGTACCTTGTCCCTGGTAGCCGCCTGAGACGCCATTGACGTCGCAGGTAGGCTGCGCTGTCGCTCGCTCCAGGAAGCTATAGCCGGGCACACCCCAGAATGTCTTCAGTCCTGTCTCTTCCCGGGCTCTTTCAATGGCGTGGGCTTCTCCTTCCTCGATGAGGGCCTGCTGCGCAGCCGAGACCGGGACGACGCTATTGTAGAAGCCGGGTATTTGGATGCGCCCGTCCTCGTCGTGCAATGCCGCGATGATCTCGCCGACCTTATGAATGGGATTATGAACCACGCCGCCAAAAGAGCCCGAGTGAAGGTCACGAATCGATCCCTTAATGTGGACCTCGCCCGATACGATGCCACGCACCGAGGCCATCATCGTGGGTGTCTCATCGCTCGATCCACCATCAGAAATCACGGCGACGTCTGCAGCCAGGAGATCGCGCTGTTCCCTAATGAAGGGCTCCATCGTGGGAGAGCCACTCTCCTCCTCGCCCTCAAAGATGAACTTGACATTGATGGGAAGGCTGCCGGTTGCCGCCATTACCGACTGGAACGCCTTGAGGTGTATAAAGACGCCTGACTTGTCGTCGATGGCACCGCGCGCGTAGAGCTTACCCTCGCGGATGTCCGGCTCGAAAGGCGGTGCGACCCAGAGATCCAGTGGGTCGACGGGCTGAACGTCATAGTGGGCATAGAGCAGCGCCGTGGGAGCATCCTCTCCCGCATGGAGCCAGTCGCCGTAGACAGCGGGCTGGCCCGCAGTCTCCAACACGCGCGCATTCTCGATGCCGATGCGCTTCATTTCCTTCACGATCCACTCTGCCGCACGGCGCACATCGTCGCGATAGGCCGGGTCGGCCCCAATGGAAGGGATGCGCAGCAGCTGTTTATACTGCTCAATAAAGGCATCGGTGTGGGCGTGCGCGTAAGCTACGCTTGCGTCTAGGGGTGTTGGGTCCGTCATCGTATCCTCCGATTCAGCAGCTAGTCGCGTCTAGATGGAACCTAGGGTGACGCAGTGATGGTTTTAGGATGCGTAGTATAGCAGATTACGCTCAGAAACATTAGCGTAGTGTTATGCTTGCCTCCAAGCTCATGTACTCAGAAGAGGCGGTGTACCTTAGGCACTCCCATTGCTGTTACGCACCTGTGCGACTTGATGCCGAAGTTTGCGGGGTGAGACGACCCCATAGTTGATATGTCTGACCTCGCCGCCTGCATCAACTACGAGCGTGGTGGGGAGGGTCAGGACGTTGTAGGTTCGAGCCCGCTCTCGATCGCGGTCCACATCGACTTTCTCAATGAGCTGCTGTATACCATCGTCAAGCTGCTGAAGAAGGCGGCTTTGAGTTTCACAGGACGTGCATGCATCGCTGCGAAAGTAGAGGATACGCGCGTATCCCTGAAGGTGCTGCTGATTCGTCCCTGCGGTGGAGTCCTGACGAAAGCTACGCGTCATCCGCCGGCGCTGGAACCAATCGACCACGAACCACGCGAGCCCGCCTGCGACCAGCAGCCCAACAGCAATCAAGAGGCGTTCGGCCATCAATCAGTGTCCTTGATTGGGCTCCGATCAAAGCCCGGCACACCCAATTTGTTGAGTTGGTAATAGACGAAGCAGCCCAGGCAGAAACCGATCAAGAGGTTCAGGGATGCGAGCAGAATCAACACCCAGGTCAGCGCCCATCCGGCGAACCCCAGACCGAGCGCCAGCAGAATCGCGGAACCCGTCGCCAGCACTCCGCCCACGGCTCGAGCAAAGAGATGGGGCTCGTGATGATCGGCGCGCACGCGGGGCTTCACCCAGCCAAGCGGCTTCAGGACTCCGATATAGAGCTGTCGCCAGAGGAAGAGCCGCGGGCTTGCCACGCCCACTAGATTAACGATCGCCACGAAGGCAACTAATGGCCAGAAATCCACGATGAATGCGACGAGGAGCGTCAATACCATCGCGGCTTGGCTGACGCTGATTGCCGATTGATCGATGCGGACAGCCGTTTTACTTGTGCTCACACGCCCCTCCATAATGCATCAAGATGATATCTGTGCCACTGTAATTTAACCAGTTTAACCTTATCATAATAGTGTCAAACATCAAGGGCATAGCACTATCCACACCTGGAGCAAAAGCATCGAGCACGGCTGAACGTCAGCTGCCGCCAAGCGACTTGTGCTCTGACCAATTCGCTCTACGATACTGTGATCAGCCTGACGGCGCTACAAAAGGCAGGAGCAGCTGATGGCTAAACGAAGGTGGACCATCTACATTGCGCAGGACAAACACCTGGACTACAACTGGTGCGGCGCCACGCCTGAGATCGAAACCCGGATGGCGGCGCTGGTCGACTACTATTTGGAACGGGCGCAGCGTGGCGAAGGCTGCTGGAATCTCGATAGCACACTGTGGGTCGAGGTGTACCGGCGCCAGCGAACAGAGGCTCAAGCGGCGCGCCTCCTCTCGGCGATACACGCGGGACGGATCGGCTACGCGGCCAACCACTCGGTCCTGCTATGGGGAGTGCTCAGCACCGAACTCGCAATTCGTGCGCTCTACGGGGCGCTGCCGATCGAGGAAGCCGTCGGCCAACGGGGGGAGACCGTGCTTGTGATGGAGAATCACGCGCTCCCCTGGGGGCTGGCGTCGGTTCTCACCGCTGCGGATTATCCTTACCTCGGGCGGGGCGTCTATACGTTGCGTGCCGAAAGCTATGCGGCGCAACGAGATCCCTACCCGATCTTCTGGTGGGAGGCACCTTCCGGTAAACGAGTCTTGGTGCGCTGGCCCCCCTATGAGGACACCGGAAAGTGGGGTGGCTATGCCGAGGCCTTCGAACTGGTGCAACGTGCCGGGGAAGAGTGGGACCCGTACCACATACTGGACGACATCAACCCTGTCACCGATGAGATATACCAACACCAGGCTGATTACATAACCGAGACCATCGCACGCTATGAAGCCTACGCCGATGACTATCCGATCTCGAGCATTCTGCTGTTGGGCACCGGGTGGGACAACTGGCGGCGCACCGCCGCCTATACCGACTTCATCGCCCGCTTCAATCGCGAGAGTGAGGGCAGCGTTCGCCTCGTGGATGCCCGCTATCAGGACTTCTTCGAAGCCGCCGTCCGCGAGATTGAGGAGCGACACCTGGTTCTACCCGTTGTGAAGGGCACTTTTGGCATCTGCTGGGATGAGTGGGTGGCACACCTGGCGGGTCCCACAGCTCACTTCCGCGAGGCCGAGCGCCTCCTTCGGCGAGCCGAAGCGGCCTGCGCCCTGGCGAGCTGCGCCACCGCACCCTCTCACCAGGCTCAGGATGTGCGAGAGTTAGCAGCGGTGCGGCAGGGGTTCGATGCCCTGCTGCGTTTCGCCGAACACGACTTTGGGGGCACCGACCGGATGCGGGCGGCGCTCTCCGCCGGCGTACGGGCCGGAACAGCGACGGAGGCACTTACAGTAGGACGGGCGCTCAGTCCCAATCCCTACGGCATTCCTTGGCCCCAACTCAGCGTTTCAGAGACGTGCCCCTTGAACTTTCCGTGGAGAGGGGGTGCGGTCCACTTCGATCCGGATCGCGCGACGGTCGTCTCGCTTGTCGACCGGCAGGGTCAGGAGTGGATCCCGAACAAAGGCGCGCTCGGCTTGGGCGAGTTCGTAACGACGCGGTACGCGATGGAGCCCCAACCCACCGCCGTCTTTCCGGATGCGCTCCCGGCGCAGGCGCGTACACACGTCGAGTACATCACCTGCCGGAGGGGTCCCGAGGGAGTTGCGGTGCGCTCTGAGGGCATTCGGTGGGGGTTCGGGTGGACCACGCATTGGTTCTTCCACGAGGACCGAGATTGGATCGACGTGCGGTACGACCTGGAGGAAGGTTGGACCGAGGAGCCGCAAGCGGTACGCTTCTGCTTCCCGCTGGCGCTCAC
>SLDA01000398.1 GCA_007125545.1 Thermoflexales bacterium
CTATGATGGAGGGGTTCCTCGATGACCGCACCCACGGCTGGAGCGAATATGCCTTGGGAGCCTTCGATCTGGGTGTATCGCTTCTGGGTGCGATCGCCCTCTGCCAGCTTCACGATTACGTGATCTGGATCCCGCTCTTCAAGACCCCGATCGTGTTGACACCCTGGCTCTTCATTCCCCTCACCACGATTGTCCTCTGGCTGATGATCAACGCCACCAATTGCACCGACGGCGTGGACGGGCTCTCGGCCAGCCTCTCCATCCTGGCCTTCATTTATATGGGCGGGATTCTCTATGGTGTTGTGGGCCATGCTGAGATCGCGGAATATCTGCTGGTGCCCCACTATGCCGAAGGCGCGAACTGGTCGCTGATGGCTTTCATTATGGTCGGCTGTCTGGCCGGCTACCTATGGCATAATAGCCTGCCCAGCACAGTCCTTATGGGCGATGCCGGATCGCGCCCGATGGGCCTGTTGCTCGGACTGCTGGTGATGGCCTCGGGCAATCCCTTCCTCATCTTCATCGTGGCCAGTGTGGTGCTGGTGAACGGGGCAACCGGTTTGCTCAAGGTAACGCTGCTGCGTTTCTTCCGAATCAGCATCTTCAAGAGCGTGCGCTATCCGCTTCACGATCACGTGCGCCATACGCTCGGATGGTCCAACACCCAGGTGCTCGTGCGCTTTATGCTGCTCCAAGCTATCGGTACGCCGATCCTGCTGGTGCTCTTGTTCAAGGTCAGGTAGGCGCCGTGCGTCGCAGCGAAAAGTGAGGCGACCTGCTATGCGAAAAAAGCGAGCCACGCAGCGCAAGATTATTGTGATCGGGTCCGGAATGGCGGGGTTGACTGCAGCCGCTTACCTGGCGCGGGCAGGAAACGCCGTCACCCTCTACGAACAGCACAAGGAGATCGGCGGGGTCACCGCCACGATCACACAAGATGGCTTCGGTTGGGATCTGGGCCCCCTTCTTGTCGAAGGATTCGGACCGCGCGAACGCGGCGGTGCCCTGCTCAAGGAGCTGGGGATCGCCGACGGCGTACCCCTCAAGGAAGGGGATCACGGCCTCGTCTTTCCGGACTTTGACCTCCGCAAACCCCCGGTTTACACAGGTCCCAACTGGCGTCGAGAGCGCCTCGAAAAGCTCTTCCCGGCAGAGCACGAGGGCCTCGACCGCTACTATCGCTATCACACTCGCATGCTCGGCCTGGATGCAGCCTGCATCGAGGCCAGCACCGCCCGGGGACCCGCGAGATTGCTCCGCCGCTCGCAACTCTGGCTCGCCCACAGAGGAACACAGGGGCGCAAGAGCTGGTCAGCCCAGCGGCTTCTGGATGACTTCTTTATCGACCGGCGTCTGAAAGCGATCTTTGCCTCGCGCTTGCTCAACCTCGGCGTGCAGCCTGGTCAGTTCGCGGGAGCGGGGATCCCCTCGCTCAACGTGGAGCACAGCTTCGACGAACGGATACCCCATCATCCCGGCGCGCTCTCCTCATTGCTCTTTGGCGTGAAGCGTCCCAGCTATCACTTCATCCTCGGGGGTTGCGGTTCTTTGGTGGACGCTGTCGCGGGCCTCATCCGCAAGAACGGTGGCAAAATCTATACAGGAGCCGCCGTCGAGAAGATTCTGATTGACGGCGTGCGTGTAAAGGGAGTGCAACTCGCAGGCGGGCATTACGAGCCGGCGGACGTCGTTATCGCCACCGGTGGCGCTCGCGAGACCTTCTACCATCTCGTCGGCCGCGAGTACCTTCCCTCGGGACTCGCCTATCAGATCGACGTCCAGCCGCAGATGGAATCCGTGATGATGGTGCACTTGGGCATCGACTTCGATCCACGACCCTATCAACCGGATCCTGTTTGCACCTACTATGGCACTTACGACATCGAGACCAGTCTTGCCGCCTGCCGGCGCGGCGAGTACCACGAGGGGCGAGATGGCTTTATCATCTACATCCCCACGCTACACTCGCCGGAATTGGCGCCCGCCGGCCACCATGCCGTGACGCTCTACACTCCGGCGCCCAACGAACTGGCAACACCGGCGGAGGTGCCGGCCGCCGAGTGGGCAGCCCCCTGGCGTCCGGCCACCTGGCAAAACCGGCGCCGCGCGCTGGCTCGTGCTCTCATAGCTCAGGCCGAGACGGTGATCCCGGGGCTGCGCGCGCACACGCAGACGCAGGTTGTGTTGACCCCTGAAGACTTCCGAGCCCTCACCCACCAAGCGCACCACGCATGGGGAGGCCGGGTGCCCGTAATGGGTGGCGAGGGACCGGGCTACGAGACGCCGATTAGCGGTCTTTGGTTTGTCGGATCACAGAGCAAGAGCGGCGGGGGTATCCAGCCCGTGATGCTCGGCGCGCGGGAGGCCGCGCGCGAGATCATGCGGGCAGGCAAGCGCTAGCCGGCGGTCAGGAACGCATTAGCCCGTGGCTAGGAAAACACTAGCCGGCGACACTGATCGAGCCAACTACAGCCACCCACACCCGCCCAGCAAGGAGTTCAACAACAATGAGAATGTCCAAGCTTTTCAGCAGCACCCTGCGCGAAGCCCCTTCCGAGGCCCAAGTCGCCAGTCACCAGCTCCTGCTGCGTGCCGGCTTCATCCGCCAGCACGCCGCGGGCGTCTTCAGCGCCCTACCCTTCGGCTTTCGCGCCGCAGCCAAGATAGAGCAAATCGTGCGCGAGGAGATGGACCGGATCGATGGGCAAGAGATCAAGATGCCGGTCGTCAATCCGGCCGAAGTGTGGCAGGAGACCGGACGTTGGTATGGGATTGGGGCTGAACTGACGCGCTTCAAAGATCGCACCGAGCGCGACATGGTCCTGGCGATGACCCACGAGGAGATCGTCACCGACCTGATCCGGCAAGAGATCCACTCCTACCGCCAGCTGCCGGCACTCGTCTACCACATCCAGACCAAGTGGCGGGACGACCCACGCCCGCGCGCCGGCTTGATCCGCGTCCGAGAGTTCACGATGAAGGATAGCTATAGTTTGGACATGGACGACGCCGGACTCGACCGGCAGTACCGCGCGCACTACCAGGCCTACTTCAACATCTACCATCGTTGCGGCCTCACGCCGATTGCCGTCGGCTCCGACACCGGCATGATGGGGGGAAGCATGGCGCACGAGTTTATGGTCCTTACGCCCATTGGCGAGGATACGCTCCTGCTGTGCACTGGCTGCGGCTATGCCGCCAACCGCCAGATCGCAGAGTTCCGCAAACCCAAAGCGCACGCGGAACCGCCACGCCCGCTGGAAAAGGTCGCCACGCCCGGTGTCACGACGATTGAGGATCTTGCCGCCTTCCTGGATATCCCTACGTCGCGGACCGCCAAGGCGGTCTTTATGATCGCGACGATCGGCGGCGAGCAGGCGACACACGAGCGGTTTGTCTTCGCCGTGGTGCGCGGCGATATGGCCGTCAACGAGACCAAATTGGCGAACGCAGTCCAGGCAAGCGAGCTGCGCCCGGCCACCGAGGCCGAGATTCGCGCGATTGGCGCGGAGCCGGGCTATGGCTCGCCGGTCGGTATCGCCTCAAGTGTGCTCGTAGTCGTGGATGATGGCGTTGCCACTTCACCGAACCTGGTGGCAGGCGCCAACGAAGCCAGCTTCCACCTCCTGAACGTGAATGCCGGGCGCGACTTTTCGCCCACCCTTGTGTCCGACATCGCCGCGGCACAGGAAGGCGACGCCTGTCCTAACTGCGGCGCTCCACTGCGGGCCGAGCGTGGAGTAGAAGTGGGTAATATCTTCAAATTGGGCACTCGCTATAGCGGCGCCATGGGTGCCACCTTCGTCGACGAGGAGGGAGGAGAACGCCCGGTGATTATGGGCTCTTACGGCATCGGAATCGGGCGCGTGCTGGCCTGCATTGCCGAAACCCACCACGACGAGTATGGGCTCATCTGGCCCGTCACAGTGGCCCCCTACCAGGTCCACCTGATCACCCTGGGACCGGAAGGCAGCGGTGCGCAGGAAGTTGCCGACCGCCTCTACGGCGACCTGCTGGCGGCGGGCATCGAGGTGCTGTACGACGACCGCGACCGGAGTCCGGGCATCAAGTTCAACGATGCGGACTTAATCGGCCTGCCGCTGCGCATTACCATCGCCCGTCGCGGGCTGGAGCAAGACGCGTGCGAGTTGAAGCTTCGCACGGAGAAGGAGCGTGCCTTCGTTCCGCTCGCGCAAGCGGTTGCTACGACGCAGGACCGGTTGGCAGAGCTACGCAGCGCCGTGGACGCCCTGGTAGTCGAGATGCCCTTCAAAGCATAGCCAGAAAGCCCCGGCCTCCGCCTCTGCCTCCTCCCCGTCGGGGGAGGCCGGGTGGGGGTCTGCCTCTGCGGCTGTGCGCGCCCAGCGCATCTGCACCGGACGCCCCCCTCCCACTCCCCCCAACGTGCGATTACCACATGCCGGCTTGCATTGAGCCGCCGGACGCGCACGCTCGTGCAACGCGTAAAGGGGGGAGAGCCGGAGACCAGAGAGCCGGATGCACGCGCCGTCGGTTTGCGGCCAAGGTGGGCCACGGGTGGCGTGACGCGCCGCGCCGCCTCTGCCTCTGGCTCCTCCCCGTCGGGGGAGGCCGGGTGGGGGTCTGCCTCTGCGGCTGTGCGCGCCCAGCGCATCTGCACACAGGGCACTCTGGCTCTCCCCCCTGCTCGCATTGCACGGGCGAACGTGTCCAGTACCACGGCGCAAGCCGGCATGGGCTTGTCGCCGGCTGGGGGGAGTTGGAGGGGGGCGTCCGGTGCAGACGCGCTGTGACTCAGCCCGAAGCGAAAGTGGCGTTTGGCCAGGTTGGCCTTAGGCCGTCGCGCGTGCCTCCGGGTGTTCGCTTAGCCATCCTTCGAGCACTGCGAGGGCGCGCTCGGCGTGGGCTTCGGCACGCGCACGCTTGCCGCGCACGCGTCTCTGGCTCGGCGGAACCAGGCCGAAGTTAGCCTTCATCGGCTGGAAGCCCTTGGGATCGGCGTGCGTGATGTAATGCATCAGCGCGCCGGTCATCGTCTCCGGCGGTAGCGTCAGCGGAGGCGCACCCTGCATGAGGCGGATCGCATTCACACCGGCGAGCCAGCCGCCCGCGATGTTGCCCGCGTATCCTTCCAGCCCCGCGATCTGGCCCGCCAGGAAGAGCCCTTCGCGCCCGCGAACTTGCAGGGTGGGCAGCAGCAGGGTGGGGGCGTTCACGTAAGTGTTGCGGTGCATCGAGCCATAACGCACGAAGACGGCATCACCGAGCCCCGGAATC
>SLDA01000445.1 GCA_007125545.1 Thermoflexales bacterium
GGCGTTCGGTGATTGGTGCATAGGTCCCAGATGAAAGTCCTGCTCCTGCCATACGGTTCCGTCCCCATGGAGCAGCGCCAGGGTCAGAGCAATCGACCGGTCGAGATGCTCGCCTTCGAACTCCAGGAGCGCTCTGACCACGTCACCCGTCTGGGCTTCGTGACGATCGCTGGCGGCGCGAAGCAGATCCACGCCACCACCGAAGGCGGTGGCCTCGGACGTCTCGATGAGGGAATCCGCGAGCGGGACACAGAGCGCCATCCCATACCGTTCGAAGACGCAGTAGGCGTTCTCGGCCAACCAGCGGCTCACGCTGTAATCGGGGTCCGTCCAATGGATCGCTCCATAGGAGACCCACAGGCGGTCGTGCGTATCCAGGATATCGATGAGACGCGGCACATCCACCGCCTCGGAGAAACCGGGTGGGGCCGCGGCGGGAACCGCGTGCACCGCAAGCCCCTCAGGGGGTTCGTAGTAGGTCAGGAGCAGGCTTGGCCAGGGTCCGTTCATCAGCAGCCCGTCTCCGGGCTGTGCCGCTGTGTGCAGGGTCTCAATGCGGCTGGAAAAGCTCGTGTCCGTGTGGTCAATCATCACCGGCAGCCGCCAGGCGCAGAACCAGAGCAGACCGACGCCGGCTAGCCCGCGCAGCAAAGCGTGGGGTAGGCGCGTGAGGAGGGCTGCTATGCCAAAGGCGAGCGCTGGAAAGATGGGCGTCAGGTAGCGTGCCTCCAGTTTCTCGGGCACAAAGTGCAGGAAGATGAGCGGAGCGAGGCCCCATGCAGCCAGAATGACGGCGGTTGAGGGCTTCCGTGTCCCGGCAATACCCCAGCCCGCGAGAGTCAGTCCCAATCCCACCAAACCGGCATAGACGAGCTCCGGGCGATATCCCCATAGATAGAGATCCGTGATCAGGATGCGCAGTTCGTTCGGGCGGAAGTGGCGGACGGGGAATCGCCCCGCGACTTCCAGGACCATGGCCTGCACCCCCGGTGAGATCACAATGAACGCGCCAACACCCAAGGTCATAGCTCCCATAATCGCAATCCACGGCTTGCGAATGGCACGCGTCTCGCGGCGTAGCAACAGCAGCAGCAGGCCCTGTACGGCCCATAGCAGGACGAGGTAATAATGGGTCATCACGCCAACCACGGCCAGGGAAGTGTACGCCAGCCCGTGATGCCAATCCGGTCGCTCCGCCCAGCGGAGCCATCGCTCCATCATCACCACCGCGAGGAGTAGCACGAGCGCGTACATCCGGCCATTGCGACCCGCCCAGACGCTGAAGGGTGCCAGTGCGCACAGCGCGGCGACCCAAAGTGCTTGGCGCTTCCCGAAGAAGCGTCGGCCCAGTTTGGTCCCCCAGCTCACCGTCAGAACGCCGGCCAAGGCCGAAGGGAAACGTATGGCGAACTCGCTGACACCGGCCCACCGCATCCAGAGCGACATCAAGAGGTAATAAAAGGGCGGGTGCTCGCGCACCGCACCCATCACATAGCGAATGACGTCTTCGAGAGTCCGCCGCGCTACGAAGACGGTCGCGACCTCATCGAACGTAAGATCAGCGAGATGTAGGTTCACGGTGCGCAGTCCGAAAGCCGCCAGGAGGAGCAAGCCCAGCACGCCGGCATAGAGCCACCCGCCTAGATCGGTCGCGGCTTTGTCCACACGTACCCGCTGAGTCTTTCCGTCGATGACCCTCTCCTTACTCATCCGCGCGTTCGAGTACCCGTAATCTCGTTCTGTGGCCCGAGCAGGCCGGCTTGCTTGTGTAACAGGACCATCACGCTAAGTGCCATTCCCATGACGCCCATTCCCACCCGTAGTGAGGTGGGTCTGAAAAGCATCTCCACCGTGTGCGCGCCTGGGGGTACGACAATACCCCTGAAGAGCCCGTTTGTAGCATAAATGGGAGCCGGTCTCCTGTCAATGCGGGCGCGCCAGCCCGGATAGAGCAGGTCGCTGACGACCAGGAGTGCGGTTTCGGTCGTGTCGACGCGGAACGCGGCCCGATTGGGACCGTACGCCAGCACTTCGATGGTGCCGCTGCCCGATCCCGACAACGCCGGGCCATCCTTGATAGTTGCCGTGTGCCACGGTTCGAAGTCCGGTTCGAAGACCAGGGCATAGGCGGCTTCGAGGCTGCCCACCGGGATCGAGCTATAGGTAAGCCAGACACGAGGCAGGGCGCGCGTGTTTAGGTGAATGTCGACCAGTGGGTTTTCCGTGTAGACGGGCCAGATCCCCTCGCCGCCGGGCTGGGCATCCTTGGGCACGATCACGTACTTGGCACCCAACAGGTGGTAGGCCGGCATGCCCTTGTGCGGGATGCCCCAGTAATACTGGTTGTATGCGACCAGTTCCATAGGATTGCCGGTTCCCTGCGGCACTTCAAATCCGGCGGCCATGACTGCAGCCGGCGACCAGAGGCCCCTCGCTTTCCCATCGATATCTACCCGAAACCAGCCGGAGTCATCCCGAAAATAGGCGACGGCATCGGCGTGAGGATCGTTGGCGATGCGAGGCGCGAGCTCTACGTCAGCCCACGCACCGGCGATCACCAACTCTCCGAGCACTACGAGCACCAACCCCGCGCGCCCAACGGGGTAGAGGCCTGCCGGCCCGCCGAGCGCGGCAGCCGCCACAAGCATCACGGCGGCGACGGTGAGCCCATATTGCGCGCGCGCAGCAGCGAGCGGGTTGGGCGCCGCCGCGGCCCACGTGGGCGCCCGGAACAGGATCAGCGCCGCCAGACCGGTGGCTACCGCAATAACCGGTGCCTTGCGCCAAAAACCCCTCGGCATCGTCAGTAAGGCCTGGCTGCCTGCGGCGGCGGCCATAGCCAATGCAAAAGAGAGCAAAAAGATAGCGCGTCCGGTCTTCCAGGTCGCGTTGAAGAGCGGAAGGTTGGCGACAAGTGGGTAAATAGGCCCCTGCGTTCCGAGGGCGAAGAGCACAGACACAGAGGCGACGATAGCTAGAAAGAGTCTGCGTGACCAGGGCCCTGTCACGATGCCGAGCACCGCCAGGCCCAGCGCGGCAAAACCGATGTAGCCGGTTTCGACACGCTCCCAGGGCGCCCAGAAGGTCCGCATATTACGTCCGTGGAAGAGCGGCGAGATGAAGTCCCGCCACATTCCTGGATGGAACTCATACTCGCCCAGATTGGGGGAGATGATCGCGCGATCGGTATGCGGTAGCCGCTCCAGCGCCGGAAGCAGTGCGGGCGCAGCTATCGCGGCGCCCAAGCCCGCGGCAAGGGCAAGACGGGCCAGCGCACGACCTGTCCGCTGCGGAGGCCGCCCCCGCAGTGGAAAATCCACTGCAACGGCTTGCCAGAGTGCGTACCCGGCGATCAGGCAAGCTGCATAGATCGCGGCCTGTCCATGCCCCGCAAGAATGAGCGCTGCAACTGCGAGAGCGGTGGGTATGATGCCTGCTTTGCGTCGCACGGTCGATTCCAGCCCCAGTAGAATCCAGGGCAGCCAGGCCAATGTGTCGTTGAAATGAGGATGGCCCAAGTGCGCGATGAAAGGATCGCTGAACATGTACGCCACCGCACCAATCAAAGCGGGCGCGGCGTGCAGGCTCCAAACCCTCGAATGGCGCAGGTATAGATAGAGACCCGCGCCGGCCAACCAGAGCGGCAAGAGCGCGCGCAGGGAGACCAGCCAGGGTGGGATTGGATGGTGAAGGAAGAGCATCCAATTCATGGGATTTAAGAGGCCGGTCTGCGGCTCGGCAATGATGGGGTCGCCGCCCATAATACGGGTGCTCCATAGCGGAAAGATGCCGCGCCTCAGCCACTCGGCGACGTAGGACCAGGTGGGGTGCAATTGTCCCCAAAGATCGCCGCCGCCCATCGGAAAGCGGTAGCCCTTGACCCAGATGGGCCAGAAGAAGAGCGCGACTGCCCCGCCCAGGAAGAGAAGCGCGCCGAGATCTGTCCTCCGCCTTCTAGCCGCACGGGTAATCCCGACCAGCTCCCTCCGTATCCGCTTCATGAGAGAGGCCTTTTCAGAAGCCGGTGAACCTGCGCCGTCCATCGTCTTGAGCTCCTCACAGGCGCTGTGACCTATCTGACCCGGAGGCTGGTGAGGGTGAGCGCGCGACTCGGCATACCCTCGTCAGTCTGCACGACGGGCAGATGAACCAGCTCGTTATCCTCATCGACGCGATAGATCGCGATACGCAGGCTATAGGCGCCGGGTTCAGTCTCTGGATCGAGAGTGAGGGTGCGTGTCTCGACAAGGCGCGCCCCCGTTTCCCACGAGGAGGTGGGCGCGCGTCCTTCATCCGGCCACGCATCGCTCTGGGCCGCTTTTCGCCAACTGTCATCGATGAACTGTATCGAGATCGTATAGTCGTGCTCGACGGGTTCGGTGCACGCCCAGGTCAACGTCACGGTGACCTCTTCTCCAGGCCCAGCCACGAGCGTACTCAGGTCATAGGCCTCGAGCACGATGCCATCTCCGAAGCGTATGTTGAGTCCGCCTCTGTTCGGATCCCGCTCTGACAGGCTCATATCGCCAAAGCGCGCGAGGTCGGTATCGGTCTCGACCGGTGTGCGAATCCCGGTGGTGGTTTCGTAGATGCCGACGGCCAATGCCAGGGTGTCGGGGGCGTAAGCCGTTGCCGGGACAGTCAAGAGATGGTGTTCGACCCAGGTCTGACCCGGCGCCAGACGCGTACTCGGCAACCGTCCATGACCCGGGAATGTGTCGCGCTGCATCACGATCCGATCTCCCTCACCTAGCAGGTGGATGAAGATCGACCGGTAGGAGGGGGTGGGCGTCACGGCGCGCCACATCAGGGTGAGCCCGATCCGGTCGCCCGGTTGTGCTGCCGGGCGGTCGAGCGCGTACCCGATGAGGGCTATTTCCTCGCCGTACTGCACGTCGAGAGGCGTAAGTCCCAGTTCCTCGGCTGTTTGGTCGGTGTGCGCCGGAGGCCGGTATGCCGGTTGAATCCACGCCGGCAAGGCCGCGATGCACAGCATCAGGAGGGCACCAGCAAGGACCGCCGGCGGAACCCAGCGCAAGGCGCTGTGGCCTTTGCTCTCGACTGCGCGTGCCGGGGTGGGCCGCACACCTATCATCAGCCCGACGACGAGCGCCAGCGACCACATTGGGAGCGCAGAGAAGATGAGGCGTCCCTGTGACGACCATGTAAAGGTAGCCCATTGGATCCAGGAGACGAAGACGCCCAACGGCCAAACCCAGGCCAGTGCGCGCGCTGCCGTCA
>SLDA01000565.1 GCA_007125545.1 Thermoflexales bacterium
CACTGACCCCCACCCCCGGACCTACGGCGACCCCAACACCGAGCCCTTACCCGGGCCCGGACGACCCCTACATCTGCATCGACCCAGCGGCACACCCCAGCACAGTCGATAATCTGCGGGTACCGGCGAGCGCCACCTGTACGCTGAGCGGCACGCGCATCGAGGGTAATATCGAGGTACAGCATCACGCAACGCTTCACGCCTACGCGGTACGGGTCGACGGCAACATACAGTCCGAGGGCGGCACGGCCCTCTACATCTACCAGAACTCCTACGTCGGCGGCAACATCCAGGCCGATTACGTCGGGCAGCTTGACGTCCACCCCGGCACCTTCGTCGGTGGCAACATCCAGATCAAGAGTTCGGGTGGTGCGTCTATTCGTGGCGTTGACGTCGACAGCGACATTCTCTTCGATTCAAACAGCCAGGGCCTCGTCGCCGATAATAACGTGGTTGGCGGCAACCTACAGGCTTTCCAGAACACGGGCAAGCTCCTCGTGACCTCAAACACCATCGGCGGGAACTTGCAGTGCAAGGAAAACGTTCCGGCGCCTATCGGTTGGGCTAACAGCGTCGATGGCAACCTGGAGGACCAGTGCGCGACCTTCGATAGACCGATACCGACCCTGTACGTCTGCAGCGATCCGTCGCCGCACCCGAGCAGGGTGCTGAACCTGACGGTGCTGCAAGACACCAGCTGCACGCTCCAAAGTACGCGCGTAGAGGGCGACATCGACGTTCAGGGCAACGCCACGCTGCACGCCCACTCAGTGCGTGTTGACGGCGATCTTCGCGCTGATGGTAGTGCCACTGTCGAGGTCAACCGCAACTCCCATATCGGAGGCAACGCCCGGATCGAGAGGTCGGGCAGCGCATCGATCAGCGGTACCCACGTCGAGAGAGATCTCGTCTTCAACGCCAACAGCCAGAGGCTTTTCGCCAGCAACAACACCGTTGGCGGCAACCTGCTGGCAATGCAAAACACCGGCACGCTCGTCGTGACTTCCAATGTCATCAACGGCACACTGACGTGCACCGACAACGCCGACCCGCTGGGTTGGACGAACGTTGTCGATGGCGCCCTTGAGGGTCAATGCGCGACCTTCGACGCGGCACCGCCTCATCAGGTGCACTTGCCGGCCGTGGCGCGTTAGACGGTCAGTCTGGGCCACAAGTCCTGAGGTAGGTAGTGGAGGCTACTGGGAGACCCTCGTTCCGCAAGGGTGCTCGCAATAGCCTCGTGGTTTACAGCGCGGCATTGATGGGCCGCGAAGGCTTCGGCCAGCTCTCTACTCACTAGTATACGGGAGGCGATGATGACGGCCATTTTTGTGCTCTCGTCCGATGACAAGTCCACATTGCACTTTGCCGCCACTGAAGCGCGCAGCTATCTTGAGCGCATAAACGGCAAATCTATCATTGAGATCGTACCACGCACGCAGTACCAGCCAGATGAAGCCGGTCTCTGGCTTGGCATATTCGCCGATGTCGGGTTGACGCCGCAGAGCGCACACCCGCTTGACGACGAAATACACATCGCGGTGCAGGATGGAAAGGGGCTCATTTCCGGCGCCAATCCCCGCAGTGTCTTGCTGGCGGTCTACCGCTACCTGACGGAACTGGGCTGTCGCTGGGTGCGTCCTGGTCCGGCGGGTGAGTTCATCCCGCGACAGACCGGAGCGACAAGCGTCCAGCTCCACGAGCGACCCGCCTACCGCCATCGGGCCGTCTGCATCGAAGGCGCCGTGAGCCTGGAGAACGTGTTGGAGATGGTGGATTGGCTGCCCAAGGTCGGGATGTCAGGCTATTTCATGCAGTTCCGCGAAGGATTCACGTTTTTCAACCGCTGGTACAGCCATGAGCACAATCCCATGAAGGAGCCGGAGTCGTTCAGCGTGGAGCAGGCACGGGACTTCACGCAGCAGATCGCGATCCAGTTACAGAAACGGGGTCTTGTGTATCATGCCGTCGGCCACGGTTGGACGACTGAAGCTTTCGGCGTCGCCTGTCTGGGGTGGGACGCGGAGCCAGGTCGCGCCTGGCCACCGGAGTTCCTGGAGTACGTCGCCGAGGTGAATGGGCAGCGCACCGTGCCGCGGGAGATCGCCTCGATTGCGGCCCTGTGTTACTCCGATCCCGTGGTACAGGAGCAGCTGGTCAGCTGCATGGTGGATTATGCCGCCGCCCATCCGGAGATCGACCTACTGCACGTCTGGTTGGACGACGGCTTTAACAACAAGTGCGAGTGCGCCGACTGCCGGCAGCGCCGCCCAGCCGATCATTATCTCGACATCCTCAACGCCCTCGACGCACGTCTTACGGATCATGGCCTGCCGCACAGAGTTGTCTTCCTTGCCTATGTGGATATGCTGTGGCCACCGGAGACCGCGCGGATCGAAAATCCGGAGCGATTCGTGTTTATGTTCGCGCCCATCAGCCGTACTTACCGCGAGCCATTCAGGCCTACGGCTCCACTAGCGCCGCTTCCCCCGTTTGAACTCAACCGGCTTCACTTCCCCAGCGACATCAACGGATTGCTGGCTTTCCTACGTGCCTGGCAGGAGGTATTCCAGGGGGATAGCTTCGTCTACGATTACCATTTCTGGGTCGCCGGGTTGTACCGACTGGACCCGGGGCTGATGTCGCTGGCCCGCCTGATCAGTGAGGACGTCACGCTGCTCAAGAGCCAGGGGTTGAACGGTATGGTGAGTTGTCAGGTGCAACGCGTCTTCTTCCCCACGGGCCTGGCGATGACCGCGATGGCACGGACATTGTGGGACGACTCGCTAGACTTCGATGCAATGATGGAGGATTACTTCGCCGGCGCCTTCGGGCGGGACGGCGCACGCTGTCAGGCCTATCTGCTCAGACTGGCGGATCTGCTCGATCTGGAATTGCTCCGCGGACTGGACGGCGCCGATGCTTCTGACGTGGCGACCGACTGCCATGCGGCCTTTGACTTGTTGGACGACTTCGCGCCGGTGATCGAGCGTAACCTGGACCTGCCTGAACCTTGTCACGCGCGCTCGTGGCAGTATCTCAGCCTGCACGCAGAGATCACGCGGCTGATAACCGGGATGTTGCTCGCCAAAGCCGAGGGGCGGCAGGCCGACTTCCTGGCCACCGGAGAGCGCCTGAAGCTGTTTGCGTGCGAGCACGAAGACGACGTACAACCGGTGCTGGACGTGTGGGCCTTCGTCCAGGCTTTTGACAGGACGTTGGGCATACCATGACCATGCACGGATGAAGCCGGACGGGAGGTCAGTTCACCACTTATACCTCCGATGACGCGCACAACCTCACGCGGGGCCGCCGGGATAGGAGCCTATAGCGGCACATTCGGAGCATGATAGAGCGATAGCCGTGAAAGCGCCACAGGCCCGATCGCTCGGGTTACGCGCACACGGAGTGCCTCGGCAAAGGTCGTGTCGAATGGGACTATCGTGCGTACGCCAACGGTCCCGCCCTTCGCCACGCTTTTCCACGCGCCATCCACGTACACGTCGACCTCAAAGGAGGCCACGTGCTGTCCGTCGGCAATATCCTCCTCAAGATGCAAACAGTTGACGCGCGTCCTCGGTGGCAGATGGACCACCCGCGTCAGATGCTCTCCGTCCAGGTCGTGGATCTTAGCGCCTTGCGCCAGGTCCACGCGAAAGTTGGCTGCGATCGCATCGCGCAGCGCTTGCAACTGCAGCACATCCTCTTCCGCGAACAACCCTCGCCGATCGGGAGGAATGTTCAAGTTCAGTCCATGGCCGCGACCCACGCTCGTAAACCAGATCGAGATGAGCCGCTGCAAGCTGTGTGGGGCCTCATAAGGGTGCCAGAACCACCCGGGCCGAATCGAGACATCCACCTCAGGCGGGATCCAATGTGTGCCCTGTTCTTCGCCCGTTGCCAGATACTCGGTATCACAATCACCGATCACGATCTTCGAGGGATCCATTGTGCCCCAACACACCGGTTCCGATGTCCCGGATTCGTTGCCAATCCACCGGATATCGGGGCCGGCATCGCTAAAGATCACCGCATCCGGCTGTAGCGTCCGTATTTTCTCGATGATCCTAGGGAAATCGTAGTAATGGCGCCTGTCGATCTCGCGCCTCTCGTTGGCGCCGCCGTACCAACCGTCACCTCCGTTCGCCCCATCGAGCCAGATCTCATGCAGTTTTCCATAATCGCCGCCGAACAGTTCATCCATCTGCCGGTGATAGTACTCAATATAGGCCGACTGCCCATAAGCCGCGTGGTTGCGGTCCCACGGCGATAGGTAGAGTCCCGCCTCAATACCCTCAGCCGCGCAGGCATCGACGAACTCCCGTACGACATCACCGTTGCCATCCTTCCACGGCGAGTGCTTCACGGAGTGCTCCGTCCACCGGCTGGGCCAGAGGCAGAAGCCGTCGTGGTGCTTCGCCGTCAGGATCAAGCGTTTCATCCCGACAGCTCTCGCAGTCCGCGCCCACTGACGGCAGTCCAGATGGGTGGGATTGAAGAGCGAGGGATCTTCATCGCCGAACCCCCATTCCCGATCCGTGAAGGTGTTGATACCGAAATGCACAAACCCGTAGAAAGGATACGCGTGCCAGTGCATCTGCCGCTCGGAAGGTACTCGTGTTGTCATCTTATTCTCCTATGAGCTTCCTGAAATCCGCGAGTCTATGAAACGTAATGCGATTCGAGTCATGGAAGTTATGCGCACCGTCGTAGGCGGTGCGCACGAGATAGAGAAGGTCGTCGCCGTCGAAGTGCCAGTCCACATACTGGAACCCGGTCATCTGGCGCGAGCGCGCCTCGTCGAACCCAGAATCGTCCTCAAGCAAGATGCAGCACTCCTGCCACTGCCGCAGATCGCGGGAGGCGTAGAGCACAAGCCGGTTGCGCTGAGAGGCGCTTAAGGAAGGATCGGTGTTCGGATTCGAGAGTGTCAGATAACGATTTGTGACAGGATCACGCCGAATGGTAAACTTGGTCATTCCGCCGGGAAAGTCGATGAATCCCGTGGCGGGATCGAAGGCGATGCGCCGACCCTCATCATGAACGGTGACGATCGCAGCCTTGTCGGCCAAGGGGTCGGAATTGAAACGGAGGAGGTTCCAGATGTCGCCGTCAGGCGTCTCGACGATGTTGCCCTCAAGCCAGCCCGGACGCGCCAGACTTCCCCAGGCCGATGGCACCCACGCAGGAGCGAATGCCAGTTTGTTGCTTATGGTCCAGTTCGCGGCGTCCAGCAG
>SLDA01000143.1 GCA_007125545.1 Thermoflexales bacterium
CGCCAGGCGACCTTCATCGAGGGCTTCTTGACCGATCAGTTCCCCGATGCTGAGGCGCAGGTCGACTACGACTTCTTCCTCTTCCCGCCCATCGATCCTGAGCACAACTCGCCGATGCTCGTAGCGGGCAGCCAAATGGCAGCGTTCAACGACACCCCCGCGGTGCGCTCGTTGATCAACTGGCTCATTACGGCTGAGGCGCAGGCCATCTGGGCCGAGCGTGGCGCTTACATCGCGCCCAACACCGGCGTAGATCCTGATGTCTATCCGGACGAGGTCAACCGTCAGGCCGCGCAGTTGCTGGCCGAGGTTGAGGAGGTTCGCTTCGACGCTTCCGATATGATGCCTTCGGCAGTCAATCAGGCCTTCTGGACCGGGATTATCAACTACGTTGAGAACCCCGACCAGTTGGATCAGATTCTGCAGAACATCGAGGACGTAGCGCAAGAGACCTACTAGAATAGGCTAACCCAGGGCCGCGACCGTCAGGTCGCGGCCTTTTCATATATTGGGCCCGATGCAGATCAGGGACAGTGGTACGCCGACGAGGGGATGTGGAGGGTAGGGCCTAGTGTGCGCCGCCGGCCACGCTCTCCGGCCGGGGTGTGCCGGGGTCCGTTGCAGGACTGCTGAGCTCGCCGCGCGGCACACGGAAGTAGCCCCAGAATATCGCGACCGAGCCCAGCGTCAGCGCCGCGCTAATGCCAAAGAAGGCCCGATAGCCCAGCGCACCGATCAGGGCAGCCCCGCCCAGACTGGTCGCCGCGATACCGAGGCCATTGGCCATGCTCAGGGCACCCGAGATCATGCTGCGCCACTCGGGCCGGACCACGCTCTGGCTGTAGACGATCAGGGCCGTGGTCACGACCACCGCCGCCGCGATCGTGCCTGCCAGACCCAGCGCGGCCGGCGTCCAAGGTGCGAAGAGGATCAGCGGCAGCACCAACGCGCTGATGAGGACCACGCCGGCGACCAACGTGCGAAAGTCGCCCCAACGGCGCGCGAACCAGGGATAGGCGAGCGCACCCGGGACGGCGACTAGCTGCGCAGCGGCGTAGATCATGCCGATCTGAGCCGTCGAAGCGCCGAGTTCGAGATCCAGGTAGACGTTAAAGAAGGCGTGCACCGCGTGCTCGGCAGTGCCACGGAAGAGCGCGAAGAGCGCAAGGAAGCCGATGACCCCCAGCGGGGCTGCGGCGCGCGAGGCGCTCACGCGCGCCTGGCGCGCCCCGGCCCGGCGTGTACGCCCGAGGATGGGGGCGGCCGCGAGCGTGGCAAACGCTGCGACCCAAAGCGTGTAGGCATAGGGCGCCGGGAGCTCCTGCGAGAGGCCCAGCGCTCGGGCCAGCAAGCCCGGAAGCAGCCCACCCAGCAGCCCACCCCCGAAGCCCATCAGCGGGTGCAGCGTCGCCGACACGGAGAAGGCGTGACTCCGCTCGGCCTCCATCGTGTGCCCCATCAGGAAGGGGCCGGAGTTGACGAAGAAGATGCTGAAGCCGATCCAGCCCAGGGCATTACTCACCAGCAGCCAAGTCGGGCGCAGCGGTTCCGGCACCGACACCGCGAATCCGATCATACCGAAGGCCAGGCCCGCCAGGCCACTCCCCGTGATCAGGATACTGCGGCTGCCGATTTTATGCGGGCTTCCGTGCGATTACACCTTCCGCGAATCCTGAGTACAATACTTGGTTGGTGGGCTGCACCGGTTGCAGCCGTTTCTTATCATACCGTGGAGGAAAAGTTTCGTGGCTAACAAGACTGTGACTTTGGAGCGCTTCGCACCGCGCTATGCCTGGCGCAATCGCCTGCTCCGTATCGACCTCTCCGCCGGCCGCATCTGGGCCCAGGAGAGCGCCCCCTATATCCCCGAGTATACCGGCGCGCGCGGGATCGCCGCCCGGATTTTGTGGGATGAATATCCCGAACCGGTCGACTCCTTCGATCCCCGTTGCCCGCTGATGATCGTGCCCGGTGCGCTGACCGGAGCCCGCTCACCCTATTCCGGACGGACCGCCATCTGCACCTTCGGCCCACAGGGCCATCCCTATACGTGGTTCACCCGTGCCAATATCGGCGCGGGGTGGGGCCACGAGCTGAAACGTGCCGGCTATGATGGCGTCATCATCACGGGCGCGAGCGAGACGCCCGTCCGCATCAGCATCCGCGACGACGAAGTGAGGCTGCTTCCCGCAGATGAGCTGTGGGGCATGGATGCCATTCGTGTCCAGGAGGTGATCGAGGGCTACGACGGCTCACGGATCAAGACCCTCACGATCGGGGTCGCGGGCGAGAACCTCTCCCGTATCTCGACGATCCATACCGCCAGCACCTCCGTCGCGGGCCAGGGGGGCTTCGGTGCCGTGATGGGCGCCAAGAAGCTCAAGGCCATCACCGTTTCCGGATCGCAGGACGTCGTCGTGGCGCATCCCGAGCGGCTGCGCGGGCTCTTCAAGGATGTGATCAGCGCTGCCGAGGGCATCCGGGGAAGCCGCAACGGTCGGGGGCCCCGGGCCGATCGTATGAAGGCGCAGCTCCAGGAGGAGGGCGGCGGTAATGGCACTGATGTGCGCATGGTGCCCTGCACGCAGTATTGCGTCACCCCCTGCCGGATGGAGATGCGCGACATCGAGAGTTGTCATTTCCGGGAGAAGATCACGAGCGTGATGGGCTGCGTGAGCGGCCTCTTCGGCGGGGGGCGCCCGCCGATCTACGACTGGAGTGTCGGACGCCGCGGCGCCGTGGAGCTCAATCACCACGCCAACCGCCTGGGCCTCAACCACTGGGACATCCTGGTGGGTATCGTGCCCTGGCTGAGAGCCGCGCAGGCTGAGGGCCTGATCTCCGAGATCAATGGCGTGCCGATGGACTGGAATTCGATGGACTTCTGGACGACGTTGCTCGACGCGATGGCGACGCGCGAGGGCATCGGAGACGCGCTCGCCGAGGGCGGCTGGCGGGCTGCCTATCAGCTCGACTTGGGCGTCGACCTGATGCGCCGCTACTACACGGGGTGGGGCTATGCCGGACACTGGGACGGGCACGCATGCTTTACCAACCACATCGTCTATCCCTTCTGGCTTGCCGGTGTCCTGCACTGGGCGATGGACACCCGCGATCCTGCCAGCAGCACCCACGGCTACGTCCAGAGCGTGATGTCCCTCGGGCCCTGGGGCCGTGGCGGGCAGGGCGACAATCCGATGACCTGGGACCATATGCGCGCGATCGGAGAGCGGGTCTATGGACGCGCCGACGTGCTCGATCCGCTGAGCGGCTATGAGGGCAAGGCCATTCCCGCCGCGTTCCACAATGTTCGCTCGGTGATCAAGGACTGCCTCCCGGTCGACGATCAGATATTCCCGATGATCTATACGAGTCAGACGGAGGACCACTTCGTGCGGATCGGCGATATCGACGGGCCGGATATCGAGGCCCACCTCTTCGCCGCGGGAACCGGCGTAGACTGGGACCCGGCCGAGTTCAGCCGGGCCGCGGAGCGCATTCTCAATCTGGAGCGCGCGATCACCATCCGCCACTTCGGGCGCGACCGCGCGATGGACGAGCGGGTGCTGCCTTCCTTCGAATACGACGAGATCTGGGTTAACCCGGAGCTGGGGAGCAAGAGAGCGCTGGACCGCGAGGCCTTCCGGCCTGTCATGGACCACTATCTCGAGCTGCGCGGCTGGGATGTCGAGACCGGCTGGCCCACGGCCGAGAAACTGGCGGAGCTGGGCCTGGAGGGCGTCCACGGCCCGATGGTCGAGGGCGCGGAAAAGGCCAGGGCCACGCTCCCCGAACTGCCGCCGGTAGAGCCGGTCGTCGATCATCACAAGGACGATCCTGTTGAGGAGAGGAAGCCCGCAAGAAGCAGGGTCAAGGCGTAGGCGACGCGGTCGCACGCTTCCGACCCTTGCCGATGTGTGAAAAGGGCAGCGGACGCGATGTCCATAGGCAGGTTGTGGACGCAACGTCCGCGGCCCTCGATGGGGCTCAGAACCATCCGGTTGGGACCAAACAGTCACTTCAGCGACGTGGGGGTGTGCGATGGACGAACTGGACAAAGGGTTGGAGATCGGCATCGCGGAGGAGCGGCAGGGGCCGATACTCGCGGCGTTCCATAAGCAGCTCGCGGCCTGGGAGCTCGCGATGCCGCCGGTCGCGCCGCTGGTGCTCGACTTCGGGCTCGATCGCTTCGACGAGGTGGGCCTGATCGAGTATTGGATCGCGAACGAGCTGGATGCCGGGTACTGCGGCAAATATCTGTTCGTCTTCGACGGGCAGACCTGCCCCGCCCACCATCACGACGAAAAGCTGGAGACCTTCTTTATCGTCAAGGGCACGGTCGCCATGACCTATGGCGACCGTACCTTTGAGATGCGCCCGGGCGACGTCCTGCGTGTGGAGCCGGGCAACGCGCATAGTTTCACCGGCAAGGGCCCGGCTCTGCTCCTGGAGGTCTCCAAGCCCTGCACCATCGCCGACAACTACTTCGCCGACCCGGCGATCCCCATCGGCGGCAACTATCGGGCAAGATAAGGGAAGGGGGGCGGTGGATTGGACACCCGGCGCGCTTCAGGGGCACATTCCGGCCTTATGCTGGCCCTGGACTGTGGCTCGACCACGTTCAAGGGCGCGCTCTTCGATGTGGAGTGCGGCTGCGTGGCCGAGGCTGAGGTGTCTGTGCCCTATCTGGCGCAATCGGGGGCGGTCCGGGATCAGGCACGTGTGGAGCTGGACCCGGACGCGGTCTGGCAGACGGCGCTCGAACTGATCCTGAACCTCTGCAGCCGGGCAGCCGTGGGGCCCGGCGACATCATCCGTATCGCCCTGACAAGCCAGGCGCAGACTTTCGTCCTGCTCGACGCGGCGGAGCAGCCTCTGACCCCCTTTCTGAGTTGGCTGGACACGCGGGCCGGTCCCGAGGTGATGGACGAGATCGCGGACAAGCTCGGCACGGGCGCCGGCTTTCACGCCCACTGCAGCTTTGCGCCGCCGCCGGCGGAGCTGCAGCTTGCCAAAGTGCTCTGGCTCCGCCGGCACGCGCCCGCCCTGCTCGACCGGGCGCGGTATATCCTCCCACTGCCCGCGTACCTGACGCTGCGGCTTGCCGGCATCGATGCAGTCGATCCGAATCTCGCGGCGATGAGCGGGCTCTATAGCCTGCGCGGCGCGGACTGGTGGCCGGAGGCGCTCGCCCTCTGCGGTGTGGCCCGGGAACAGCTTCCC
>SLDA01000550.1 GCA_007125545.1 Thermoflexales bacterium
ATGGCTATACGGTGTTGCTTCGCACAGGATCGGCTGGCCCTGTTCCGACGCAGAATGTGTGGGGTTATCGTCCGGACGCGCTGGATATTATGAAGGCAATCAAAGAGCAGTGGGATCCGGCGGGCGGGTTCAACACGGATCTATTCATCATCTAGGTGAAGGAGTGAACAACGATGGCAGATGAAGGCGTTTTGGAGACGGTTGCACGTATTCCTGTTGACGTGATCCAGGCTTTTATGGTCGACGTATTTGAGGCGCAGGGCGTCTCGCCGGAGGACGCGCGCATTTGTGCGGATGTACTGATCGCGTCAGATCTCCGCGGAATCGAGTCTCACGGGGTGGGCCGGTTGAAGTACTACTACGACCGCATTCAGGCCGGTATTCAGTTTCCGGCGGCGCAGATGGAGATCATCAAGGAGTCCGAGACGACGGCGCTGGTTGATGCGCACCACGGCATGGGACACCCGACCGCCTACAAGTCGATGAAGCTGGCGATCGAGAAGGCGAGGGCTCACGGGATCGGCGGTGTGGCCGTGCGTAATGCCACCCACTTCGGCATCGCCGGCTACTATCCGCTAATGGCGGCAGAGGCGGGAATGGTCGGCCTGGCGTTCACGAATGCGCGTCCCTCGATCGCCCCCACCTTTGGCACCGAGCCTATGCTCGGCACTAACCCAATCGCGTTCGCGGCGCCCTCAGACTTGGAGTATCCTTTCTGCTTCGATGGCGCGACCTCGATTTGTCAGCGGGGCAAGGTTGAGGTCGCAGCGCGGGCGGAGAAGCTCATTCCCGAAGGATGGGTCATCGACGCTGAAGACAACGTGATGACCGATCCGAATGCGATCCTGGAGGCCCTGCCCGACTTTCAGGCCGCGCTTCTGCCGCTGGGTGGGAAGGGTGAGATGTTCGCGGGCTACAAGGGGTACGGGTTGGCGACGATGGTCGAGATCTTCTCTTCGGCGCTGTCAGGAGGTCCCTTTATGAAGGATCTGCTGGGGTTTGATGCGGATGGCGCCAAACGGCCTCATATGCTGGGCCATTTCTTCCTGGCGATCGACATCGAGCATTTCGTACCGCTTTCGCTCTTCAAGCAGATCGTGGGGTCTATGATAGGCGAGCTGCAGGGGGCGCGTAAGGCCCCGGGCGAGGAGCGGATCTACGTCGCCGGCGAAAAGGAATATGAGAAGCAGCGCGGGATCCGTCAGGCCGGAATCCCGGTGAATGCGAACCTAAAGCGGACATTGCAGTGGATGCGCGATACACTGCAGGTTGAAGGCTATGAGGCGCATTTCTAGGATTAGACTGTGATGGGTAGGGCATCGCACACTTAGCAGGCTCGGAGGGAATGATGGCGGATTCAAAGGACATAGTTTTTCTGGCTGTAGATCTCGGTGCCGAGAGCGGCCGCGTGGTAGCGGGGCACTTCGATGGCACGCGTGTCGGGCTCGAGGAAGTCCACCGTTTTCCGAATGGTCCGGTCAATGTGCGTGGAAATCTGCTCTGGGACATCCTGCGGCTCTGGTCGGATATCAAGGTCGGGCTCGCGAAGGCTGCTGCTGCCTACGGCGATCGTATTGTAGGCATCGGTCTCGATACCTGGGGCGTGGACTTCGGACTGCTGGGGCAGGATGATAACTTGCTGGGCAATCCCTATCATTACCGTGATAGCCGTACGGACGGTGCGATGGAGGCGGCGTTTGCCAAGGTCTCGCGCAGCGAGATCTTCGAGCGTACCGGAATTCAGTTTATGCAGTTCAATAGTCTCTTTCAGCTTGTGGCTATGGCGGAAGCGGGCTCACCCATGCTGGATGTAGCACACACGTTTCTGAATGTGCCCGACCTGCTCAACTTCTGGCTCACGGGGCGCAAAGTCAGCGAGTTTAGCATTGCGACAACGACCCAGTGTTACGATCCCCGCGCCGGCGACTGGGCCTATGGGATGCTGCAGCAGCTTGGCATTCCCACGCGCATCTTCGGCGAGATCGTTCCGACAGGGACTGTATTGGGCCCGCTACTTGACTCGGTCTGCGCCGAGACGGGGTTGCCGGCGGTCTCTGTGATCGCGCCGGCAACCCACGACACCGGCTCAGCGGTGGCTGCCGTGCCGATGGATCCCGAGCACGCTATCTATCTGAGTTCCGGGACCTGGTCCCTGATGGGCGTCGAAGTCAAGGAACCGATTATCAACGAGCAGATGCTGCGCTACAACCTAACCAATGAGGGCGGGGTGGGGGGCACCTTCCGTCTGCTCAAAAACATTATGGGCCTCTGGCTCGTTCAGGAGTGCCGCCGTGAGTGGCAGCGCAGTGGTATGGATTACGACTACGGCGAGATGGTAGAGATGGCGGCTGCCGCTCCTCCCTTTGGTCCGCTGGTTTCGCCCAGCGACGACTCATTCCTCGCTCCCGGCGACATGACTAACCGGCTACGCGCCTTCTGCGAGCGCACAGGTCAGCGTGTGCCGGAGACAAAAGGAGAGTTTCTACGAACCTGTCTGGAGAGCTTGGCCCTCGAGTATCGCTGGGTCGCCGAGCGGCTCGATGAATTAACCGGCAAGCGGTTGGATACCATCCACATCATTGGCGGGGGTTGCAAGAACGAGCTCCTGGATCAGCTCGCGGCCGATGCGACGAGCCGGACGGTGGTCTGCGGTCCTGTAGAGGCGACGGCGCTTGGCAACGTCCTGGTCCAGGCGATGGCGCTGGGTCATCTGGATTCCATCGCCGAAGGGCGGGAGGTTATCAAGCAGTCGTTCGAAGTGAAGGCCTTTGAGCCTGCGGATAGCAAAGCTTGGGACGAGGCCTACGAACGCTATTTGGGGATTCGCGAGGCGTAGGAGCGGGAGCGATGATGCGTGATGCGTGATCGGAAGGTCACGCATCACGCTCTACTATAGAGGGACCGTTGACCTTACAACACGAGTTCGATTTCGATCCTACCTGCGGCTATGATCGCGAAGCGCTGCTCCGAATTGGGCCACCCGCGTCGCCGCCGGATTTCGCGGAGTTTTGGCGCGACACTTTTGCAGCGACGTTGAGCACACCGCTCAATCCGGCACTACAAACTCTGGATGGTTGCGACCCCCATAGCCATCTTTTCCGGCTCGATTTCGACACCCTTGGCGGAACTCGCATCGGAAGTTGGCTCTCGGTCCCTGTCGACGGCGAGGTCCGGTGTGGTGCCGTTGTGGGGCATGGTTATGGCGGGCGTGAGGGGCCGGAGCCGGATCTGCCCCTGGATGGCGCGGTGGCACTCTTCCCCTGCGCGCCGGGTTTCAACCTCTCAGCGCGCCCCGATCTGCCGGACAACGCCCAGGCGCACGTGATTCACGATATTGAATCGCGCGAGCGTTACATTCTGCGCTCCTCCACTGCCATGATCTGGTCCGCCGCGACAGCCCTGCTTGCCTTCTATCCACAGGTCGCCGGTCGTCTGGTCTACTTAGGTGGTAGCTTTGGCGGTGGGCTGGGCGCGCTGGCGCTGCCGTGGGATACCCGTTTCGTAAAAGCCCATCTCGGTGTGCCGACCTTTGGCCATCACCCGCTGCGCTTGCAGTGCCCGTGTGTGGGCAGCGCGGAGTCGGTGCGTCGTTACTATGCGTCGCATCCGGAGGTTTTGGACGTCCTGCAGTATTATGATGCCGCAACGGCGGCTTCGCGGATTGGCGTCCCGGTCCTGGTCTCGCCGGCCCTCTTCGACCCTGCCGTTCCACCCCCAGGGCAGTTCGCGGTGGCTAACGCAATCCCCGATCGCGGGCTCTTCCTGCTGACAGCGGGCCACTTCGACTATCCCACCATGGACTCGGAGACCCATGCCCTCCGCAACGTCCAACAGCGGTGGTTCTCAGATATTGTGCAATGAAAAGGGGCAGGACGCCGAACGGCATTCTGCCCCTCCAATCTGCTGGCGAAGTTCCCGCTATTTCTCCACCGGGATGTGGCAGAGCCACCAGTCGAGGCAGCCCTCCTTGCCGCGCCGTTCGGCGGCAACTGCTTCACTCTGGGGTGGCGGAACGATGACATCATCGCCAAAAAGCTCGTTGTTGGGCCAGTTGGCGGGCATCGCGACGCCCTGGTCGTCACTGACCTGGAATGCCTTGATCATGCGTATGAACTCGTCGAAGTTGCGACCCAGTTCAGCGGGGTAGTAAAGGATGGCTCTAACCATGCCTTCAGGATCGACCATAAAGACGGCGCGCACCGTGCTTGTGGGGCTGCCGGGATGGATCAGCCCTAGCATGTCTGCAACCTTGCCGGTGTCTGCGATGATGGGGAACTCGATCTCAATGTCCAAGTTGTCTCTGATCCAGTCCGTCCACTTCATATGGCTGAAGACCTGATCGACGCTCAGCCCGATGAGCTCGGTGTTGAGGTCTCGGAATTCCGCATAGCGCTTCTGAAATGCGTAAAACTCGGTCGTGCAGACGGGGGTGAAGTCAGCCGGGTGGCTGAAGAGGATGAACCATTGCCCCTTGAAGGCGTCGGGCAGCGTCATCTTGCCGTGGGTCGTGACAACTTCCATCTCCGGAAACTGGTCGCCGATCAGTGGAATACCCTGACTCTCCATGCTTATCCTCCATTCGAACTTGCTAAAGGAATATGACTGTGAGCTGAGAGAGCGCGGTAGCGCCCTCTAGATCAAAATGCAATTACGCTACCGACTGGCACTCGGGACAGAGCCCATAAAACTCCACCCGCTGGCTCACCAGGCGATACCCGGAGCGCTTGGCTATGCTCTCGGCCAGGTGTGAGACCGGCTCCACTTCCGCGTCCACGATCTTACGGCATTGTGTACAGATCAGGTGAGCGTGGGCCAGCGAGCCCGCGGCATCATAGCGGTTGTCGTCCTCACTGAAGCCCATTTCATGTACCAACTCCAAGTCCTTGAGAATGTTTAGCGTCTTGTAGACGGTAGCCAAACTGGTCGTCGGAAATTGCTGCCTGATCCGCTCGTAGAGATGCGCAGCGCTGGGATGGTCGGTGGCTGACGCAAGCAGCTTCACAATCGCCATCCGCTGTGGCGTCAACCGGTGCCCATGCGCCTTCAGTTCTTGAACTATCGCTTCAAATCGTATATCGGTGCTCATCACAGTATGGATATTCCTGGTTTACGGATAATCATTATCTATTAACTATTGTATGCGCCAGCATGAGTTTGTCAAGTTCTGATCGTACAATTAGTGGCCTATGAGGGCTAGGATGAATGCTGCGATGA
>SLDA01000004.1 GCA_007125545.1 Thermoflexales bacterium
CCTCGTATGCCAAGACCGCCAGCGCTTTGAGTTGCACTTCCAACTCCGTGGGTATATCGGCGGGGCAAAGGTAACCTGGCGCCTCCTGCGCCTCAATCGCATAGCCTTTGGCTTCGGCGTTGTAGATTCCACGCACCTCACCCTTCTGAGTGTCGATCTCCAGAACCGGAAAGACGTGGAAGCCGTTCTCGTCATAGAAGTCAGATGGCGCCGACTCGCCGGGAAGGAGGCGGTTTCCGAGCACGCCCACGGTGAATTCGCGACCCGGCAAGTAGGCCTCAACCAGGGCCGGCTGGCGGTAGGTGGCGACGACCCAGGCGGCCTGCTTGCGCAGCGCGCGCTCGTCATCGACGATAGACTGCGCAGTGATCCCCATTCCCGACCCCTCGCGGACCGGCTTTACGAAGAGCGGAAATTCCAGAGCCGGGTCCAGAGCCTCACAGCCTGTACGGAAGAGCTGGAAAGGTGCGGTAGGGAGGCCTGAATCGCGCCATATCTGCTTGGTGACGGCTTTGTCCAGCGTGATTGCGTTAGCGAGTACCTTCGAGGCGGTATAGGGTATGCCGAGTATCTCCAGTAGCGCCGGGATGTGCGACTCACGGGAATCGCCCTTAAGCCCCTCGGCAATGTTGAAGCAGAAGTCGGGTCGAGCCTCGCGCAGCGTGTCCAACAGGGTCTCGTCGGCCTCCAGGAGGAAAGCATCGTGTCCCTCCTCTTCAAGAGCCCGCACAATGGCCTCCAGCGTGACGTCGACATCATACTCTGCGAGCGCGTCAGGCGGGGCGTCAGGAGCCACCGTGATGCTGGTCTTGCGGTTGGACAATACGGCCACACGTAGCGCAGTCGGCTGTGATTCAGGCATAGCGCTCCTCTCTCACAGGGTCACAATCGTGGTGAGTTGGATTCATTCGAGATGGGAGTGTGCGCGATCCCACCCCTCGGGCGCGACACGCCGCACATCTCCGGATAGCAGGCCGGCGATCCCCTTCTGGCCCGACTCGGCATGGCGTGCCTGACAGTAAAGGCAGCTCTCCGGGTCGTGGCCCGCGTACTGCGGTGGTTGCGTGTACGCTGTGACAAAGCCTTCGTAATTACGGACGATAACCTTGGTGTCGGACATACTGAGCAGATAGTTGGGCAGCACAGGTACCTTGCCACCCCCATCGGGTGCGTCAATGACGAAAGTGGGGATCGCAAAACCCGAGGTATGGCCCCGGAGCGACTCCATAATCTCCAGCCCCTTCGCCACCGGCGTGCGGAAGTGCCCGGCACCGTGCACCAAATCGCACTGGTAGAGATAATACGGGCGGACCCGATTGCGCACGAGTTCGTGCATCAAAGACATAATCACATTCGGGCAGTCGTTGATCCCGGCCATGAGCACCGTCTGGCTGCCCAGGGGAATGCCGGCGTTCGCGAGCCGCGCCAACGCCACGCAGACCTCAGGCGTGATCTCGCGCGGATGGTTAAAGTGGATGTTCATCCAGAGGGGATGATAGCGTGCCAGCATAGCCACCAACTCCTCTGTTATCCGCTGGGGAAGAAAAACGGGAACTCGCGTACCGATCCGGATAACCTCAACGTGGGGAATCTCGCTCAAGCGCCGTAGCAAGCGCTCCAGCAGCGGCTGGGGTAGCGTGAGCGGATCCCCACCCGAAATAAGCACATCGCGGATCTCGGGCGTGGCGGCGATATAATCAAGCTGCCGCTCGAAATCGGCGGAATTGAACGTGGCGTGGGGATCGCCCACAATCCGGCTCCGGGTACAGAAGCGGCAATAGCTTGCGCACTGGGTTGTGACCAGCATCAAGACCCGGTCCGGGTAGCGATGTACGAGGCCCGGCACCGGCGAATGCGCATCCTCTCCTAGGGAATCAAACATCTCGGCCTCAAACGGCACGAGTTCCGCATTGGTGGGGATGACCTGGCGCCGGATCGGACAATTGGGATCGGTTGGGTCCATCAGGCTTGCGAAGTAGGGGGTCACATCGACGCGGAAACGTCCGGGTGCAGAGAGCCCTGCGATCTCATCCGCAGTCAGGTCTATGATCTGTGCGAAGTCCTCCACCGTACTGAGACGGTGGGTCATCTGCCAGCGCCAATCCGCCCACTGTTGTGGGGACACGCCTTTCCAGAGGGAGGGTGTGGCTTCATCCACACCGGGAGGCTCGTCGACTCGTTTTCTGATCAGGCTATCTATTTTCATACTCATCTACCTTATACCTCCGGATCCATCAAACACGCCACACTATGCCGGCTGCGATTGCGTCCCAGGCGGAACGCGATCGCTTATGCAACTTGCTGGAGCAGTTGTTCCAGCATCCGAGAGAGTTTGGCCGCAGGAAAACCCTTAAGGAGAGCACGGCTGGCCCCGGCAGCCTCGGCGCGTCGCCGAGATTGCTGTGTATCGGTCAAGACAATGCACGGCATCGCAGGCCAGGACGACCTGACCTGTCGCAGGAGCGCCCAGGCCTGCCCTGCGGACAAGCCGGCATCCAGTACCAGGAGCGCGGGCTCATCGGCCTGGACCAAGCGCAGCGCAGAGGCAGCGTCATCAGCTTGCCGCACCCTCGTGATACAGGGGATGCTCCTTAACAGCGCCGCCAAGCTATCGCCAAGCGGACCGGGGCTCGCGACGACCAGCACCGAGATTCCATCACCCATCCGGTTACTCTCCCAAAGTCCATTCGAGACGATCCAACCCTCTCAACGCAGCGAGCGGTACACATCTGAGTCCAGGGATGATACACGATCGTGTGCGGGCGCGCATCGGATAGAGGACGGGTTTGTGACACGACAAAAGCGGCGCTCGTAGAGCGTGGTGCTACGTCATTTGTCGCTTCCAGCGGGAGCAGGTGGCAGAGTTGCTACAGTCGCCGGACCACTGTCCCAGGCTTTATATGGGGATCGCACGGGATTTGCACGCCCACTAGCTATAATCTTAACCGTCTCAAGGGTGCAGGCAGCAGACGCTGCGGCCTGTGAAGTTTGGCGCGACCGCGCCGCCATTGTTACAAAAAGCCAGTGTGTCCAGATCTATACGAAGGAGGCTGAAACCCATGGCCAGTACAGCGATCTGCCCAGCTTGTGATGAATCGATTATCCTAAACACAGAACCAAAGCTTGATGAGAAGGTGCGCTGTCCCCACTGCCGCACGGACCTGCTCATCGTCGAGCTGGACCCAGTGGAGTTAGATTGGGACGACTTCGAGGATGACTGGGATGATGATGACGACGATTGGGACGACGAAGATTAACCTATCATAGTCGGCCCGAAAAAAAACCAACCGGTTAGCAGCGATCGCTACCAACCGGTTGGTTTTTTTTGGATTTGCGGCTACTGGTCGTCCAGCCGTGCAAGTCCCTCACGGAGCGCGTAGAGTGCAGCTTGGGTGCGGTTTGCGAGATGCAACTTGCTGAGAATGTTGCTCACGTGCGTGCGGGCCGTGCGCTCGCTGATGACCAAACGGGCCGCGATCTCGTCGTTGCTTAGGCCACGCGCCACCAGCCGGAGGACATCCATCTCCCGTTCAGTAAGAGGTTCGGCGGTTGGGGGAAGATTGGGGGGCCTCTGCAGCTCCTGGATCAGCTTTCGCGCTACCACAGGGTGCATAGACGGGGTGCCGGCGTAGACATCGCGAATCGCCCTGAGCAGAGCGTGGGGCGAGGTGTCTTTCAGAAGATAGCCCATAGCACCGGCTTTGATAGCGGGAAAGACTTGATCATCTTCCGCGAAGCTGGTGAGCACGAGGATGCGCGCGTCCTGGCGACATGCTTTGATCTCGGCGATAGCAGCAATACCGTCCTTGCGCGGCATGACCAGGTCCATAAGGATCACGTCGGGCTGCAGTTCGCGTGCTTTTTCCACAGCCTCGGCGCCGTCGGCAGCCTCCCCCACGAGCTCAATCCCCGGTTCGGTCGCTATCAGCCAGCGTAATCCCTCGCGGACGATTGCGTGGTCGTCCACAATCAGCACATGGATCGTCTCAGCCACGGCGACTGACCTCATGGTCCGGCATCGACCGCTGCTGATGCGGTTCGGGGGAAGCGGATTTGTTGCCCGGGAGATCCAGGGACACGCTGATGCGCGTTCCCTCTCCCGCCTGCGACTCTATGGCAAAGGTCCCACCCAGTCGCGCGACACGCTCGCGTATATTGAGCAGCCCCATACCGCCTCCCTGTCCCGGCAACTCGAGATCGAAGCCCCTGCCGTTGTCCGCCACCTCAACGTGTAGCCTCTCTCCGGCACGCTCGAATCTGACGGTAACTGCGGTCGCACCTGCATGTTTGAGTGTGTTGTTGAGGGCCTCCTGGATCAGGTGATAGAGTTGCTCCTCCAGCCCCGGCGAGAGCGCCGGCTCTCCTTCCACAATTAGGCGCGCATCGACACCAGCCCGTCTTTCTACTGTTTCCATTCGCAGAGTTAAGGCCCGTACTAGACCCTCGCGGCGAAGCGCCAGAGGACGCAATTCGTAGACCAGCAGGCGCATCTCCTTGAGCGCCTGCTGCCCGATCTCGCCGAGGCGCGAGATCGCATGCTGGACCTGCGGCAGATCTCCGACCCCTGCCAGGCGACGTGCTGCCTCTGCCAACAGGGTCAGGCTGTACAGCGACTGGGTGACAGAATCGTGCAGGTCGCGAGCCAGACGCCCCCGCTCCTGCAACACTGCGGCGTGCTCAGCCTGCACCCGGAGCTGCGCATTCTCTATCGCAAGAGCGGCCTGAGACGCAAAACTCAGCGCCAACGACCCGTCCCGCTTCGAAAAGGAACGCGGTGTCGTATAGTAGAGACCCACATTGCCATAGTAGGTATCCTTGACCATCAATGGGACGCTAAGCAGCGTGTGATAGTGCCCGGCCAGTGCGCCGATCCAGGCCTGAACAGCCGCACCCGCGATGGCGTTCGCTCCGACCCGCTGCGTATCAGAGCGTGTCAGACCGGATCGAATGACAGACACCGGGCTCAGGATCGGACCTGCGAAGCTCTCTACCTCCGGCGGCTCGCTCAGATCAAGAGGCAGCTCGACCCACGCCGAAAGCGTCTGAGGAAGCCCGGTCCGGGCCTCAATGACAATACTTTGCTGATCGCGATCCAGGCGGTAAAGTACGCAAGCATCCGCCGCCAGGAGCGCTTGTCCCCGCGTGACGAGGTAATCGAGGATCCCCGCAAGGCTACGATCGGAGTTGAGCACAACGAGAATATC
>SLDA01000203.1 GCA_007125545.1 Thermoflexales bacterium
GAATGTACGCGATGAAGAAGCAATGGGACCGCGGTTACGTGCAGGTGTACACCGGCGATGGAACAGCAATGGACAAGACGCTCGTTTATCAGAATGGCCATGGGCGCCGCGGTCGGACTGGTAGGCTGTGCGGTCGCCCCACCCCCAGGGCCGAGCATCCCTGACTCAGAAAGTGCCTCTGAAACACAGCGTGCTTCCGAGGTTCCCTATCGCGCTACACCCCTGACCCTTGACGAAGCAACCGGGACCACGGTCAACCACAGTGAAGACGAATGGCGCGCACTCCTCGCCCCACTACAGTTTTACGTGATGCGGGAAGACGGCACCGAACGCGCCTTCACCGGGGAATATGACGGTCACACAGCCGACGGCACCTACCACTGCAGCGCCTGCGGCAACCCGCTCTTCAGCTCCGCGGCCAAGTACGATTCCGGCACCGGCTGGCCCAGCTTTTGGATACCGCTGTCAGAGACCGTCATTCATCTCAGGGAGGACCGTGGCTTCGGGATGATACGGGACGAGGTCCGCTGTGCGCGTTGCGACTCGCACCTGGGTCACGTCTTCGATGACAGCCCAAAGCCCACCGGTCTGCGATACTGCATCAACTCTATCGCGCTCAACTTCGTCCCCGACGCCGAGGCCACACCCTAGACTTCATTCGGACTCAGGCTTCTTCAATCTCCGGCAAGTCCTCGAAGGCCCCCACCTCCACCAGATACATGTTCGAGTAGGACGTCAGATCCGAACTATACAGCACCGCCTTTCCATCCGGCGTGAAACGCGGATGGGGATGCGCATGCTGATTATTGAAAGTGCTCCGGTGATATGCGAGGATACGCGGGCCGACATAGCGCTCGCCGTCCCACTTGAAAAGCTGGATGTAGGGTCGTGCAGGGCTGTCGCTGGTGAACACGGTTCCCGGCGTGCCGTCACCCACAATCAGACTCTGGTCAATACTGTGAAAATGCGTCGAACTGAAGGGGAAGTGCTCTTCGTGCTGCCCGGTATTGTCCCATCGCACCCAGCCAAAGATGTGGTGACCGCCCTCGCCCCGCGGGCGCCCATGATAGCCCATGTGAATGCCGTCCGCGAACCAGTACTCGTGTCCGATCGAGACGTCGTTCTCTTCCTGAGATCGGATGCGCCAAGCCTCACCGGTCTGGATATTGAGCCCCCAGATGCGCTGGTCGACCAGATCCCATGGGCCCTCGTGGCAAAAGGTCATAATGTCGGGCAGCGTGGGTGATGTATTCACGTGGCCAATATAGCAGTTCTCCTCATGAACGATTTCCACATCTCCGGTCGCGACCTCCACGCGCACGATCTGTGTGAAGGGCTTAGCGTGGAAGAACTCGCGGAAGCGAGAATACGAGAAGGAAATCGCCGCCTTCTCCTGGGGCGGCTCCTCCATAATCCGCGCGCAGAGGTATTTTCCATCCGCCGTCGGATTGGCGCGCCCACCCGGTGACATTCCCTGTGGCGCGCGGTAGATAACCTGGTCCTCTAGCGTCTGGACGTTCAGCTCGTGGACCTCGCCCTGCCACCAGAAGTAATGGCGCTGATTCGCGGCACTGAAGCAGCCGCCGGGGCGCCCGGGTCCCGTCAGATCTGTAAGCTGTGTGACGGCGCCCGTGTCCAGGTCGAACCGGAATAGATTCGACTGATTCTCCCGGTCGGAGGCAAAGACCATCGAGCGGTTGTTGTTGAACCAGCAGGGGTCTGTGAAATAGAGATGGCTGCTGTGGCCCAGATAGTCGGTCAGCCGCCAGATATCGCGCCCGCTGAAAGCATCTTCATACCGGAATTGGGGATCCTGGAATACGCGTCCTTTGGTCATCGTGGTTGTCCTTTCAAGCTCAGGGTGGGTGCATCCGTGCTACCTTTAGGGGTGCATTGTACGCTGCAATCTAGCCTGGCGCAACGAAGGCGGCTGCCAGCATAGACTAGCCGACCTTTCCGGCAGGCTCACGGGAGGAGCATCTCTTATTGACAGCGTTGAAGCGGTCGAGAAGGGATGGGCGTCTTGGGGTTAGAGCCTGGCCTTGCGAAATTCCCGCTATCCCGGCCAAATCTGCAGCCCTCCATCTACCCGCAGCACCTGCCCGCTGATGAACGAGGCCTGCTCACTTGCCAGGAACGCCACCGCACGCGCCACCTCCTCGGGCCAGCCGTAACGCTCCAGCGTGCCGCCGTGCACCTTCTTGGATGGGTCGGTCTCACGGGTAGCCAGAAATCGCGGCGTTACTATCGGCCCAGGCGCCACGACGTTGACGTAAACGTTGTGCGGGCGCAGCATCGCCGCCAGACAGCGCGAGTACTCGTGCACCGCCGCTTTGGCCGTGCTATAGATCGCGCCTTCAGCGTGTCCGGCCATCCCCGCGATGCTGCCGACCGTTACAATCCAGCCGGACTTCCGCGCGATCATCGCCGGGGCTACCTCGCGACACGCCAGGATGCACGTGAGCAGATTGCGGTCGAGGACGGTCCGGAGATCCTCGAGGGAGATATGCAAAGCGTCGTTGCCGGCAGGGCGGCCCCCACCAGGAACCATCGTACCGAGTGCGCCGATGTCGCCGCCCGCGCAGGCCACCAGTATGTCGATGCGCTCGAAGTGTGCTACGATCTCCGCCACGATCTCCTTGACCCGGACCTCGTCTGTGAGATCGCCCCAAACGGGCAGCACCTCAGCTCCGTAAGCATCGAAGATCGCGCGAGCTACGGCTTCGAGCGAGTCAGCCTCGTCAAATGCCCGGGTCGACGTCGGGCTCGTGCCGTGGACCGCAACTCGGGCACCCAGACTTGCGAGGTGATCCGCGATGACTCTCCCGATCCCACGCGACGAGCCCGTCACCCACGCGACTTTGCCATCCAAGCGCGCCATATCACCTCCCGTGCCACCACGTCCAGCGTTTCGAGCGTCGCTTCGAAATCGATTGGGCGTGCCAGAAATAGAAATGGTTCTAAACAACCCCGGGCATGGGCAGGCTCATCGGGGTTGCCGTAGACCTGATCCTCCGTGAGCCTACCCGCGCGAGCGCCTGATGGGCCCCCGATCAGGGCCGGGTAAAGGCCTCCATATCCACCGTCACCCGCTCAGCGAGATCCTCCATAGAGTCGTAGAGCAACTGCAGCGCATACTGCGGATTATGCGTAAAGGCGCCTGGGTCCTGTGACACAAAGTGATAGTTGTAGGCTGCCCTGAGCAACCGTGGCGTCCAGGACCGATATCGATTCGCAAAGGTCAGCTCTGCCGGGTCGGGTTCGCCGTCAGCGTCCTCATCCACGAAGAACCAATAAGGGAAGCTATCGCCATAGACCAGGGGCACCTCGACGATCTCTTCGGCATAGGCCAGAATCGCCTCAAAGAGCGTGTCGTGGAAGACCTGAATCTCCGCCAGAATACCCTTCGTCACGTTTCCATCACCGTCGAAGTCTGTCGTCAATTCACGGATATCATAAATGTCATCATAGACAACGACGTTGGCGTGACAGGGGGCGCAGTCGTTCACGGTAATCGCAGTGGTGTGCGCGTCGTGGCAATCGATACACGTCACAAAGTCGGGAACGTGAAGATAGCGTCCGACGTAATCTTTGCCGTCGTACTGATAGCCTATGGCGGCATCGCTGCCCATCTGTGTCGCCGCCGCAATCCCATAGTGAACGTTGATGAATGTCAGATCCTCGTTGATTTCATCAACGCCGATCCCCTCCGTGGCCTGATTAACACTCACTGTCGACGCTCTGCCGTAGTGACAGCTTATGCATGCGGAGTCCCACCCCAGACCGGTTATCTCCGCACCTCCGGGGAAGACGACACTGGTTCGGCTCTGTGCGACTTCATTGTGACAGGCATAGCAGTAGATGACGCTGCCGATGTGAGCCGGTGCGTCTACCTGTCCTGGGGTCCGGTCATTAAGTCCCAGGTAGTCCAGATAGCCGTAGAGGCTGTGACACTGCGCACATCCAACCGGAATCACCGGTGGATCATCGTCATCCCAATAGGTGAAAGACACCGACGTCGTATCTGCATGGCCGGATTGGCTCCACCTCTCAGGGAAAGCCTGTACCGGCTCGGCAGCACCAGACAGAGGTACCGACGCCCACACGATAGCAAACACCAGCGCTGCCGCCGCTACAATCAAGACAATCTTCGCCCAATTCATCAGCTTATGCTCCTCCCTAAGGTCCTTTGGCCAAAAGTTGGCTTGACCGTTTCCATGAAATTGCCATTTCCCAATTGCCGCCTATATTTAATGATAAGGTAGATCTGTGGAGTAGGCAAATGGGCAACATAGCTAACGCTCCGCACCAGCGAAGAAGGAGTTTCCTAATGGATCGAGTAAACAAGCCGGTATTTGTGGCGCTCTTCATCCTAGGTACGGTGGCCCCAGTCCTGATCATGCTGCTCGCACCCCAACCCGCGCTCCGGCAGTGGTGGCGGGAGCTCTCGGTCGCACTCGGATTCATAGGGCTTGCGCTGATGGGATGGCAATTCGTACCGCTGTCCAATATGGGTTTTCTGACGGACACCTTCAGACGCAGAGAGCTGCTCAAGTTTCACATTGACGTATCTCTGGTCGCCTTCTGCTTCGTTCTTGCGCACCCACTGGTCCTGGTTCTGGGCAATCCGCGCTACATAGTTACGTTCAATCTCCTCACCGGTGTCTGGCGTATGCGCACGGGCGTTATCGCTGTCATCCTGACAATGATCATCGTGGGCACTTGCGTCTGGCGTGCCCAACTGGGGATGCGCCGGAACCCGTGGATCTGGCTGCACGATATTACCGCAGTGGCCATTATTGGGTTTTCCCTTCACCACATCCTCGGCGTCGGATACTATACGGCGGTACCGCTGCAACGATGGCTGTGGATTGTCTATGTCGTGATCTGGGCGGCCCTGATTATCTACACACGCGCCACTGCAATCAATGGGAACGCCAACGGTTAGGAGAAGGATGATACGCCGCTGATGCGATGCCACTGATGGCTACCTCTGCATCCACCTGAAATCTCGATGGAGAGATAAGCACAGTGGGCATTCGCTCAGGCAGCGGCAGCAAAGAGCCCTCTAGCAAGAGAGCTTATGCTGTCGACGGGCAGCCTGTTTCAACTGTCCATACCAGGAAAACAAACACGTGACACAATTCTTTGGTTTGACGCAGAAA
>SLDA01000049.1 GCA_007125545.1 Thermoflexales bacterium
CGTTCCCCCTTCCAGCAGTCGAAGCATAATCGACACAGCCTTCTGGCCCACCGCCTCACGTGACTGGCGCACCGTTGTTAGCGAGGGGACGAGGGACCACCCTTCCTCCGCGTCGTCAAAGCCTACCAGCGCCACGTCCTGGGGCAATTGTACGCCACGACCCGTCAGCACTTGATGCGCGCCTACCGCCGACTCATCGTTAACCGTCACCACTGCGTCAAGGTCTAGCCCTCTGTCGTCGGACCAGAAGCGCTTGAATAGCATACGCATCCCGGCAGCACCGCCCTCCGGGCTGTAGTCACCGGGCACGACAAGTTCGGACTCGAACGGAATGCTGTGGTCGCGTAAAGCAGCGCGATAGGCCTCAAAGCGCTCGGTGGCCTCCGACTGTCCGGCAGGTCCCTCAATATAAGCGATCCGCCGGCAATCATGAACCTCAATTAGATGCGTAACTACATCGTATACGCCCGGAAAGCTCTCCGTTGCCACCGAAGGATACTCCGCCAAACCCAGCGCGCCCGTCACGATGGGGATGCCTGCAAAACGGGCACAGAAAGCCCTTATCTCATCCTCCAGTAAGCCGGTCCCGAGGGCGGTGCAGACAATGATGCCATCCAGCGGCACCTCGTTGGCGAGACTGTAAACCGCATGCGAAGGTCCCCGGTGGGCCAGATAACCACCTCCGAAGCAGATCACGTCGATATCCGCACCAAGTGCCGCGGACGTCACACCCTGCATAATGTGACCCTCGATGTCGGGCCGTACCAGCAGCAGTCCGATCCTACGGCGCCTATCTTTGCGTATGCGACTGCTTACCTCAGCCATCTGGGGCATCCTTTCAGCGTTCATCATCACTCCAGCCCGGTGCATCAGCCATAGTCTCCATTGCCCCTATCCCCAGCGGTCTCGTCCGGCGAAGGCGTGCCCTGGACGGTCCCCAAGTGCACAGATACCTCCAGAACGCCGGGAAGCCGTCCCAGCTCCTGCACCGTGGTCCGTAGCATCGTGTCGACATCAACGGTGTTAGCAAGCATGGCTGCAATCTCGCTCACCTGCTGCTCGCGAGCCGCCTGGCGCTGTGTCTCCTGCAACAGACGAGCGCTATCAAGCGCTTGCACGAGTTGTTCCGTCAACGCATTCAACATGATGACGTCATCCTCGTCCCAGGCCGTCTCATCAGCCTGCCGTCGGTACTGAATGCTGCCGATGACCGTACCGCCCACCTCCATTGGGACTATGACCTCAGTTTCCGTTCTACGCGCCACCGAGCCAGAAACGACCGCGGTCCCCTCGGACGCCTCTATCGCCTCCCCATTTGAAGCGTCCGCAACCTGTGCCAACAAGGCACCAGTCCATGTCTCCTGAATAGGCTGCACAACACCGTCCGCGTACCTGTAACCCCAGTCCCTGTGCTGCCGCAGAAGCTCCTCCCACGCAGCCGCAGAGATCTCCCCATAGGCGCGCCGTAGCGCCTCCATCGCCATCTCACTCTCCTCAAAGAGCTCGGCATTGCTCAGCGCAACAGCCGTCAGGTCGGCCATCGTCTGCAACACAGTCACTGTGTCCTCATCGAAGAAGTCCGGCTGCGCGCTCTGTACCGTCAAGGCGCCTACCACGCGGCCACGGGCTCGCAGCGGCAGCGCCGCCTCGGCACGCGTCCCGGGTAACTCAGGGACCCGCAAGCGGACATGGTCTTCTGCCGCCTGCTGGGCAAACCGGCTCTCTCCCTGCTCGATCGACCATCCGACCATACCTTCCCCTACACGGATCCGGTGCCCACGCGCCAGCATCTCGCGTCCCGCTTCACCCGTCCCTGCACGTAAGACAGCCCATGGACGATCCGCGTGCGCCCGGACTTCGTCGGCTGTGAATACATCACCGGTGGCCCAATCCTCCGTGCCCGGCGCCACCAGAAACAGCCCGACATAGTACAGTCCGAAGGCGTCCCGGATCAGATCCACTGACTCTCGCAGCAGATCCTCCACGTCGAGGATCTCACCCGCCGCATAAGCAACGCGCGCCGCGGCCTCTAGATACCCCGAACGCCGGCTCAAATCCTCCGTGCGCTCCCTCACCCGTTCTTCCAGCGACTCCCGCATCTGTCGCAACTCCCAGTTCTGAGCCCGCATCTCACGTTCATTCTGATACACGCGTGTGAGAAGGCGCCTATGTCCGGCATTGGCTGCAGCTACCAGGCCCGCGGCAACCGAGAATAACGCAGCATAGCCGATCAGGAGTTCCAGAGGCACATAAGGCTCTATGGCTAGCAGCCCCGAACTCTCCGCATCTGTCAACGCCCACGCTGCGACGAGGCTGATAGCAACAACTACAGCACTCGCGGGCCCGCCGAGCAGCAGTCCGGCAAGCATAAGAACCACCAACAACCCCGCGAAGCTGACATCACGCACACCACCAAATCCAACGCTCAGCAACACGAGGGCCAGCCACGCTCCGCCGACCAGTATCGAGCCGGCGAATCGTACGGATCCACGGTGCAGAATGGCCATTGAGACCAGGCTAATACCGGCCATCGTCAACGGCAAAATGACAAAGGCCACCAGCGGCATACCTGAGGTTGGCATCTGTCCCGGCTCGCCATAGACGACCAAGCGTATCAACCCGTAACCGAGGGAAACAGTAAAACACACCCAGGCCACCAGATAGGCCAAGCGCGCCTCGCGCCCCTTCTCCTCGTCAGCAAAGACCGGAGCGTGGGGCATGAGACGGCTCAGGCCCCTGGGACGAGCGGAGCCAGGGACAGGATCGCGCCGGAAATCGCCGCTAGTCATTCGAACCTCCGCGCATTCGCACCTCGATTCCCGCTATGCCCAGGCGCTCCCCCATCTCACGCAGCGCTGTTTGCAAGATCATGTCGACATCGAGCGTCTCCCGCATGCGCGAAGTGATATCGCTGAGCACCTGCCGGCGTTGCGCCTGTATCTGGCTCTCGTCCAGCAGTTGAGCCCCCTCGAGCGATAGCCCAGCGTGCACGGCAATAGCCTCTGCCAGAGCGCGCTCTTCGGGCAACCACGGGCGCGTATGGACATCCCGCTCCAGTACGATGGTCCCCACCACCTCACCGCGCATGGGAATTGGCACTTCCAGTCGCTCACGGAGCCCTGGGGCGAGATCGGCTGAGGCAGCATCTGCGCCTGCTTCGTCACCGGCTGCGAGTTCAGTTATGCGCCGTACGGATACGCCATCAAATCCATACGCCCGCGCGACACGTGTCCGGTACCACGGGGCGCGGATATGCTCGCCAACTCTTTCCTCCAGCCGCTCGACGGCCCGGCGGCTTTCTTCAAATAGGCGGGATGCCTGGATAGCCAAGGCGAGTTGATCGGCCACAATCTGCAAGGCTTCTACGTCGTCTTGCCGGAAAGCCCCGGGTTCCAGCGACTGCACGTCCAAAACACCTATGGTCCAGGCTTTCAGCCCATCACCGCCGCTCTGCTCGATCTGGAGGGGCAGCGCCATCTCCGACCGCGTATGGTTCAACTCAGCCGTGTCGCGCCAGAGACTATCCCTCCCCACATCGAGTGCGATGCGTGACTCACCCACGCCGGCCACGTAGCCGACGATCCCTTCGCCACCATGACGATTGGGCTGCGCAATCCGCAGCCGGTGACCTCTTGCCACCATAGCCTGCCCACCAGGAGACGAGGCGGCCCGGAGGAGAGCGTTCTCGCCCACCTCATCCACGAGAAAGATGGCCACGTGATAGAAGCCAAAAGCCTCGGAAATCAGCCGTGTTGCGCGATCCAGCAGGGGGCGAACACCCTCCGCACCTTCCTTGCTCCCAGCATCGCGTAGGCCAAGCGCCCCCACCGCTACTTCGCGTGCTACTTCTGTCGCGATCTGATACTGGCGCGTGCGTCGTTCTAGGGGCCGGGTACGCTCCACCACTCGCGCTTCCATTGTGGCGCGTGCCTCTTCCAACGCCACGTGTGCCATATGAAGCGCTTTGTCGGAAGCAGCCTGCTTCGCTAGGTGGTTACGCTGCAGTAGCAAGAAACCCACGGCGAGGAGTACCAATGCGAGTCCCATTCCTATCCACGATCCGTACATCTGCACGGGGGGCGCCGGGCGTCCTAATACCAGGGTCTCAGCCAGACCCAACGTCCGACCTTCATCCGGCAGGCTGTGGAGCGAGAGGCCGAAACGCTGCAACTGGTCATAGTCGAACATATAGCGGTTCGGGCTGTCACGAACGATAGGCACATCACGGATACTCGCGCCGTTGAGTAATCGGATGGCCATCTCTCCCGCCACTTCTCCCTGCAGGGTAGCGTTCGTCAGCATCCCACCCACCAACCCGTGCCCCAGGTAGAAGTCCCAAACCCCGTAGATCGGGCGGTCCGTATGCGTGAGGAGCAGGTTGATACTCTGTTCGTAGGTGTAGACGCGTCCCTCCCCATCGCGGTCGAGAAGCACCAGTAACACCAATGTGTCGTTCGGCAAAACGCGCAAGCCGCTCAGATCGGCGAGAGTCGGATTGAGCAGCATCTCAAAGGTGATCGTCGGAAACGAATCCAAGACCTCCTCTAGCTCAAGCTGCAAGAGTTGACCTGTCCTGGTTATGTCATTGACCACGATCATGTGCCGGGCATCCGGATGCATCCGCACGGCCGCGTGGATCGTGGAGTAGAAATCCACCTTCGCTACAACTCCTGTGAAACGCTCGGAGAGGAGAACCCCGTCCGCTCCGTCGACCGCAAGGTCATCATCGGTGAAGAAGTTGACAGCGGAGAAGACGATGGGCGTCCCCGGAAAGAGCTCAGCGGCGCTATGGCGCAGGAAGTCGTATGCCGCGTTATCCGAGACCACGATAGCGTCGAGCGGGATGGACGCGTACTTCTCCGCCAGATACGCGTGCCATCGGGCTTGAACCGCCTCGGTTATCGGAAACCGCTTGCTGTCCATATACTCGACATACAACACCGTGTTCGCGGCTAACGGATTGCGTTCCGGATCGAGCAAGACCGATCGTACCGCGGTGACAATGTCGTCGGTCCAGTTTAGCCCATCATGGTAGGAGGTGATCAGAAGCACGTTCCGAATCTCCCCGGCGTCAATGGCCTGCATTTGCGGAGCCGCCCATACACTACGGGGCAGGAAGAGGACCAGATCGTGTCCTGAAAGGCTACTCGCAAACAGACC
>SLDA01000293.1 GCA_007125545.1 Thermoflexales bacterium
TATCGTCGAGCGCTTTGTCAGTGCTGCAGATGAGCATGGGGTGACCCCGGCGCAACTGGCACTAGCGTGGGTACTTGGGGAGCCCCGCATCACCTCGCCCATTATCGGCGCACGAAACCTCGATCAGCTCAACGACACACTGGGTCGCCTCGACTTTTCTTTGACACCCACCGAGCGAGAGACGATCCCGTCTATAGCTCCGGGGCGTTGGGTCGGCCAAGATCCTGTCTATGACCGGACCGGCTGAGCGGAGATCCCACTACACGGGGTGGCCGCAAGCTTTTCACCCTTTTCATTGCGGACTTACGAAAAGGGGCAGGCGTAAGAGTCACCGCTTGCCCCTTGGGATTAGTGACTCCAGGTCTTGCGCTCGATTTTGGGGATTGACAAGAAAGCGATCTTCGTATATGATACTCGGGATTGAGAATATTGAACAACTTTGATCCGGACTAGTAGCGCCGGTACGTGCGACAGAGAGGTGGGCCATGTGGTGAAAGCCCACTCGCAAACGGCAAGCGTGAATGGACCGGGGAGTTGCCAGGCCGAACAAGTTTCCTGAGGGAAAGCTTGGCTAGGGCTGGCCGGAGTCGCCACCGTTATCACGGCAGAGGGTATCGGTCAGGATCCTTTATAGTCTGACCTGTACCTGCAAGAGTGGAGCTGGCTAGCCGCGTCACAGACGTGGCTTTTTTGTTCTCAGCTCAACAAGGGTGGCACCACGGGTGGCATAACGCCTCTCGTCCCTATCAGAGATAGCTCTGGTGGAGATGAGAGGCGTTTTTTGTTCTCAGAAGGAAAAAAGGGGGATAAGGATGGACACACCGACAAGAGAAGAGTTTTATGATTGTGCAGCCGAGGGAGCATTGGTGCCCGTCTATCGCGAGTTGCCGGCAGATCTGGAGACACCGGTCTCCGTCTATCTGAAATTGCGAGATAAGGAGCCCAGCTTCCTGCTGGAAAGCGTTGAGCGGGCGGAGCAGGTGGGCCGCTACTCCTTCCTGGGATTCAAGCCACGCCGGCAAATCGTCACGCGTGGCGATGCGGTAAGTCTGATCGATGGAGACACTGTGGAGCAGCGACGGCTCGAACCAGGCGAGGACCCCCTCGACGTCGTCAAGGCGGAACTACAGCGTTACCAGCCGGTAGCTCCCACTCATGCTCTATCCACAGACCTGCCACGCTTCTTCGGGGGCGCCGTAGGCTACCTGGGATACGACCTGGCGCGGTTCTTCGAGCGGCTCCCGGCAACGCCGGCGGATCCCCTCGGACTACCCGATATGCATCTACTCATTACAGACACCCTCGTTGTCTTCGATCATGTTCAGCATCGACTACTGCTCTTTGCAAACGCGCACACTCCGACGGGCTGCGATCTCGATGCCGTTTACGACGAAGCTGTGGCGCGTCTCGACGCGCTGGAATATCGCGTCCGTCAACCCTTACCAGACATTGCGCCGGCCCCCGGCGAGAATGGGCACGAGCTTCAGTCGACGATGACGCAGGAGCAATATGAAGAAGGTGTGCGGCAGGCCAAGCGCTACATTACGCAGGGCGACATTTTCCAGGTCGTGCTCTCACAGCGTGCACGTTTGCAGACAGAGGCCGATCCTTTCACCATTTATCGCGCCTTACGGCGCGTCAATCCGTCTCCGTATATGTTCTACCTTGACTTGGGCGGCGAGCTGCCCACCCAGATCATTGGCTCTTCACCCGAGGTCCTGGTACGGCTTCAGGATCGCACCGCCGCCGTCCGCCCTATCGCCGGAACCCGGCCGCGTGGTAAAAGCCCAAGCGAGGATCGTGCTCTAGGCGCAGAGCTTCTGGCGGATCCGAAGGAACGCGCCGAGCACGTGATGCTTGTCGACCTCGGGCGGAACGATCTGGGGCGAGTCTGTGAGTACAACACCGTTCACGTGCCGGAACTCCTTACCATCGAGACCTACTCTCACGTAATCCACCTGGTCAGTCATGTCGAGGGGCAACTACGCGAAGGCCTCGATGCCTTCGACCTACTGCGCGCCACTTTCCCTGCCGGAACGGTAAGCGGGGCACCCAAAATCCGGGCTATGGAAATCATCGACGAGCTTGAGGGACTCCGTCGGGGGCCCTATGCGGGAGCCGTCGGCTACTTCGGATTTAATGGGAATATGGATACGTGCATCACGATAAGGACGATCGTTATGCAAGGCGATTCGGCCTACTTCCAGGCGGGCGCGGGCATCGTCGCCGACAGCGACCCGGAGCGTGAATACCACGAAACCCTGCACAAGGCCAGGGCGTTAGGTGTCGCCATTCAGATGGCAGAGAAAGGAGTTTGACATGATTCTCGTGATCGATAACTACGATTCGTTTACCTACAATCTCGTCCAGTATCTTGGCGAGTTGGGCGCGGACGTGCAGGTGCGGCGCAATGATGCCATTACAGTACCGGAGGTGCAGGCACTACAGCCAAGCCACATCGTCATCTCGCCAGGACCGGGCACCCCGGACGATGGAGGCATCTCGGTCGAGCTGATTCGCGCGATGTACGAAACTGTCCCGATCCTGGGTATTTGTCTGGGACATCAGTGCATCGGCGCGGCCTTCGGGGGCACCGTCGCCGCCGCTCCGCGCCTGATGCACGGCAAGACGAGCTCTATCTACCATTACGATCAGCCGCCCTTTAGCGGTGTACCCAGCCCCTTCAATGCGATGCGGTATCACAGCCTCATCGTGCGGGAGCCGGTGCCCGACTGCCTCAAGGTGACTGCGTTCACCACACAGGGGGAGATTATGGCAATCCAGCACCGCCACGCACCCGTCATAGGGCTGCAGTTTCACCCCGAGAGTATTCTGACTGAGTATGGAAAGCGTCTTCTGGAGAACTTTCTGCACCGATACTCGACCAGTTGAACTACGACTCTGATTAAGGTCGTGAAGGAGGCTACAATGATCCGAGATATGATCGAACAGATGCTAGAAGGTCACTCGCTCTCACTCGAGGAAGCCGAGATGACGATGGATGAGATTATGCAGGGACATGCCACGCCCGCGCAGATCGCAGGATTTCTGATCGCCCTACGCACGAAAGGCGAAACCGTGGCCGAGATCACCGGGTGCGCCAGGGCGATGCGACGTGCGGCGATCTGCGTGAGCCCGAAGACGCGTGTGCTTGTCGATACTTGCGGCACCGGTGGCGATGGGACGGGCACCTTCAACATCTCCACAACGACGGCCTTCGTCGTCGCCGGAGCCGGACTAGCAGTCGCCAAACATGGAAATCGCAGTGTGAGCAGCAAGTCGGGCAGTGCGGACGTCCTCACCTCGCTGGGCGCGAATCTTGAGCTAAGCCCCAGCCAGGTGGCTGACTGCATTGACGAGGTCGGCATCGGCTTCCTGTTTGCGCCACATCTGCACCCTGCCATGAAATACGCCGGCGGCGCACGACGGGAACTCGGTGTGCGCACCATCTTTAACATTCTAGGTCCTCTAACCAACCCGGCGAATGCCCACACTCAACTGCTCGGCGTCTACGACGCGGGGCTTACCGAGGTACTGGCGCGCGTGCTGAAGGAACTGGGATCGCGTGCTGCGTTCGTGGTCCACGGCGACGGTGGCGTGGATGAGCTGACCGTCACGGGACCCAATCAGGTCAGCCATTTCGGGCTAGGCATAGATGGCGATGAGGTAGTGACCGAGTTCCTGGATCCGCGCGACTTTGGTTTTTCGATCGCGCCGGCGGAGGCGCTTCGTGGTGGAGAGCCGGAGGAGAATGCCGCCATCACCCGCGCGATTCTCTCAGGTGCGGACCGCGGAGCACGGCGCGACATCGTCCTTCTTAATGCCGGGGCCGCTCTACTGGTGGGCGGAGCCGCTGACAGTCTGCAGGATGGGGTCGCCCGGGCAGTCCAGAGCATCGACAGTGGCGCAGCGCTGAGCAAGCTCGAGGGCCTCGTACTTTTCAGCATCCGGTGCCGGGAAGCAGCCTAGCGGAGGACACGATGGTATCCAGAGATGAAAGTGGCGTCAAGCAGACGGGAACCATTCTTGACAAAATCGTGGCTCACAAGCGCCAGGAGATTCAGACGTGCAAACGTTCACGCCCGCTAGACGCAGTACGCGCGCGGGTGGCACAAGTGCCACCCGCGCGCGCCTTCGCAGACGCGCTAAGCGCTCCGGGAATCTCACTCATCGCCGAGATTAAGCGCGCCTCACCCAGCCAGGGCGCGCTCGCCTCCGATCTCGATCTATCCGATCTGGCCCGTGCTTACACACAGGGGGGCGCGGCCGCCGTGAGCGTACTGACCGACCAACAGTTCTTCAGAGGAACCCTGAACGACCTGCAAGAAGTTCGGGATACCGTACCGTTACCAGTTCTGCGCAAGGACTTCATCCTCGATCCCTATCAGATCTACGAGGCCCGCGCCGCCGGAGCAGATGCGATCCTCCTGATTATGGCGATACTCACAGATGAGGGTTACAGGAGACTGCTGGCTCTGAGCCAGGAGCTAGGCATGGCAGCCCTTGTAGAGGTTCACAATCGTGTAGAACTGGATCGCGCACTTACGGCCGGAACGCCGATCGTCGGTGTCAACAACCGCGACTTACGTACGTTTGAAGTCGATCTGGAGACTACGTGCGCCTTGCGCCGATACGTCCCGGCGGGCACTCTGCTAGTAGCGGAGAGCGGCATTCAGACACCAGCCGATGTTGCCCGCCTGGCGGACGTAGGCGTGGATGCCGTCTTGGTCGGAACGGCGCTAGTGACCTCTCGCGACCCTGGCACCCTGATCCAGCGTATGGTGAAAGCGGGTGCACCAAAGGCACGCAGGGATGAACTGGAGCGCGATCCATGACTGTTGTCAAGATCTGCGGAATTACGAATCTGGATGATGCCCGGTGTGCGACTCGCGCGGGGGCCGATCTTCTAGGCTTCATCTTCTACCCCGCCAGCACCCGCTACATCGCACCAAGCGATGCCGGGCAAATCGCAGACGCCTTGCACGCCGAGTTTGATGCGCAGGGCCCTCGTCTAGTTGGCGTCTTCGTCGATGCGCCCATTGAGACAGTGCGTGACGTGATCGACGAAGCACACCTGGACCTGGTCCAACTTCATGGCTCGGAGTTGCCGGCGACCGTGGCCGCCCTACAGCCGGTTGCATTCAAAGCGCTCCGCCCCCGTACCTTATCAGAGGCACAAGCGGAGCACCAGCGCTACGCAGGGATATGGCATGCGGAGCAGACAAACGGCACCACGCCCCACCTGCTAATCGATGCCTACGATACGCAGCAGAAAGGTGGCACGGGGGTGAGAGTAGACAGCCGCATCGCTGGTTGGCTGGCTGCGCGCTGCCGGCTTATGCTCGCCGGTGGCCTCACCCCAGAAAACGTAGCCGAGGCTCTAGCCATCATCCAGCCCTGGGGCGTGGACGTCTCGAGTGGTGTGGAGCGTGCCAAAGGTCTCAAAGACCACGCCCGCGTGCACGCTTTTGTTCAGGCGGTGAGGAAAGCCGAATGAAACGCACCCAAGCCTTCCGTTGGATGCGAGAGGCTCACTATCTATGGAGCGAACACTATGACACAATCACAAAAATCAACCTTATTTAGCAATGGGCCCTACTACGGGCCCTATGGGGGGAGGTTCATCCCCGAGATACTCATCCCGGCAGTAGAGGAGCTGGAGGCTGCATACGACGAAGCCCGATCCGATTCGGCGTTTCAGACGAGTCTGCACAACCTGCTGACAGCATATGCCGGTCGTCCTACCCCGCTGACACCGGCACGCCGGCTCAGCGCCGCGTTGGGTGGGGCACAGATTTACCTCAAGCGCGAGGATCTGGCCCACACAGGTGCACACAAGATCAACAACGCCTTGGGGCAGGCGCTGCTGGCCAAGCGGATGGGAAAACACCGCATCGTGGCAGAGACGGGCGCCGGTCAGCACGGGGTCGCAACAGCAACAGCCTGTGCGTTACTAGGCCTTGACTGCATCATCTATATGGGCACAACCGATATCGAGCGCCAGAAACTCAACGTTTTGCGGATGGAACTGCTGGGCGCTGAGGTACGGGGCGTGGACGCGGGCAGTCGCACACTCAAAGACGCGATTAACGAAGCCATTCGGGACTGGGTCACGAACGTCACAACGACGTACTACCTCTTGGGTTCGGCCCTGGGTCCGCACCCCTATCCCCGCATCGTTCGTGACTTCCAACGTGTCATCGGCGTAGAGGCCCGGCGACAGATCCTTGAGGCCGAGAGCAGGCTCCCCAATCTGCTCATCGCCTGTGTCGGCGGCGGCTCGAATGCCATCGGGCTCTTTCACCCCTTCCTGGAGGATGCGGATGTTCGCATGATCGGCGTCGAGGCTGGAGGCACCGGCGTTGAGAGTGGACGACACGCGGCGCGCTTCGCCACGTCCGGCAGGAGCGCGCACGTTCAGAGCCGGGTTGGCGTGCTTCACGGCACGCAGACCTATGTCCTCCAGGACGCTGACGGGCAGATTGCGCTAACCCACAGCATCTCCGCCGGGCTGGACTATGCTGCGGTTGGCCCCGAGCATGCGTGGTTACAGGAAATCCATCGCACCACCTACACGTACGCGACCGATGACGAGGCTCTAGAAGCACTGCAGCGGCTCGCCGCCCTTGAGGGCATCATTCCAGCACTTGAAAGCGCCCACGCCGTAGCTGAGGCCATCAAGCAAGCGCCTCAGCTTTCACCCGACGACCTTATTATCATTAACATTAGTGGGCGTGGAGATAAAGACATGCACACAGTGGCGGAGGTGCTAGGCTTATGAATCCGATCGAGGCGACCTTTGAGAGACTGCGCCGATCCCGGCGCACCGCCCTGATGCCCTTTCTGACGCTCGGATACCCAGACCGCGACAGCGCGCTCTCCCTCGTACCGGCAATCGTCAACGCTGGGGCGGACATGGTTGAGCTCGGGATTCCGTTCAGCGATCCGCTCGCCGATGGTGCTACTATCCAGGCGGCATCCCAGCGCGCGCTGGAGAATGGTATGACGCTGCGACGTTGTCTGGATCAAGCCACCATCTTGCGCCGGCAGGGCATCACCGTTCCGTTCATCCTTATGGGCTATTACAATCCTTTGCTTCAATTCGGCATCCAGTCCCTCGCGAGCGAAGCTGCGGCAGCCGGCATCAATGGGTTCATCATCCCTGATCTGCCTCCTGAAGAGGCAGGACTGGTAGGGCGCGCGTTCGAAGACGAGGCGCTCGATCTTATCTTTCTACTCGCCCCTACCGCGGATGAGTCGCGCATCAGGATCGTCGCCGGATACAGCCACGGATTTGTCTACCTGGTCTCCCTTGTCGGTGTGACCGGGGCACGGAATACCTTGTCACTCGACTTGATGGACTTCGTGAAACGAGTTCGTGCCCTGACGGACAAACCACTCGCTGTTGGATTCGGAATCAGTACGCCCGAGCAAGCAGGCCTGGTCGGAGGCGTTGCCGATGGTGTGATCGTTGGGAGCGCGCTGGTCAAGGAAATCGGAACCTCCCCCAAGCCCGAGACCGCAGCGGCGGCGTTTGTAGCCGCGCTGCGGGCAGAGCTCGATCGCGAGGCGTGAAGTCTGTGCTTTGAGATATCATCAAGTTCCTGTACACTACCGGCAAGCTCTCATCTGCGGGGGCGTATGTCACCGGACCCGCGCACATCATGCCACGAGGAGGAAGACTATGAAACTATGCGTCATCTATTCCAGTCCGAACCGCGACGGTTTGACCGCAGCGTGTGCCGCTGCAGCGGCAGAGGGAGCCCGAACAGGGGGAGCCGAAGTCGCGGAAGTGCGATTGAACGACCTGGCGATTGGTTCGTGTGAGGCATGCGGCGACGGATGGGGTACGTGCCGGACCGAGCATGAATGCCATGTCGAGGACGACTTCCAGCCACTACACGGTCAGGTCTGCACCGCCGATGCCCTCATACTGGTGACACCGGTATACTGGGGTGAGATGAGTGAGTCGGCCAAGGCCTTTACCGACCGGTTCCGTCGCTGCGAGGCTACCCAAGGTGAAAGCAGCTGCATGGCAGGCAAACCGATCTTGGCAGTAGCGGCGGCGGGGGGCAGCGGCGGCGGCATGATTACCTGCTTGCTCAGCATGGAGCGGTGGATTCAGCACGTGCGTGCCAGAACCTGGGATCTGCTACCTGTCAACCGGTGGAGCCGAGTCTATAAGCTGGAGGCGATCCGTGCGGCTGCCGAAGCTATGGTGAGCGAACAGAGCTGACCTCAAGAAAGAGCGCGCGGCCCAGGTCGCGCGCTCACGAAAAGCCCATACTGTAGTCCTATAGGCGTAGCACTAACTGTAGCCGTGATAGGGGTCGAACATCTCACCCACGCTATGCCCGGAGTGGACCCGCTCGATCACCCCCGAGAGTAGGGACGAGACCGAGATCACCGACATGTTGGGCAAACGCTTTTCCTCCGGAATCGGAACAGAGTTGGTGGTCACAATCTCCTTGATGGGCTGCTCGCGCAGCATCTCCGCCGCATTGGCCGACAGGATCGGGTGGACGAAACAACTGTAGATGTCGCGGACGCCCGCTTCGGCAAGAGCCGAAGCGGTGTCACACATGGTGCCGGCAGTGTCCACTTCGTCGTCTACAATGATCGCGTCTCTTCCCTTGACATCGCCGATTACGGTAAGGGCTTCGGTCGTGCTATCAACCCGCCGTTTCTCGACAAAGGCCACCGGTAGAGACAACTCCTCGGCGAAGGCGCGCGCCTTTTTAGCGAAACCCAAGTCTGCAGCCACCACGACGGCGCGACGAAGATCCTTCTGGCGCATATGGTCGGCAAGCAAAGGAAAAGCCGTAATCATATCACCTGGGATGCCAAAGAAACCCTGGATCTGTCCCGAGTGCAGATCTAGTGTGATATAGCGATCGACACCTGCCGTCTGGATCAGATCTGCAACGAGGCGAGCCGTGATCGGCACCCGCGGCTGGTCCTTCTTATCTGAGCGTGCATATCCGAGGTAGGGTATGACCGCCGTGATGCGCCCCGCCGAGGCGCGCTTGAGCGTATCGATAAAAATGAGCAGCTCCATCAAATTGTCGTTGGCCGGCGCCGAGGTCGTCTGCACGACAAATGCATCCTGACCGCGAACACTTGCCCCCAACCGAATGAACGTATTCGTGTTTGCGAAGGTGATGACCTCCCGCGCACATAGAGGCACGCCCAGATTATCCGCGATCTCCGCAGCCAGATCCGGCGATCCCGTCCCGCCATAGAGCACGATTTGTCCATAGCATCCAACGTAGACCATAATCCTCCCCCAGTGCTGGTGATTAGCCTTTCAGCTTGGAACAGAGCCCTTCTGTGAAACGTGTAAGGAGACTGTGCGCCGCGGTAGCGGGGTCACATGCGCGCCGTACGACAGCCTCCGCGAGGGCGTCGTAGTCGCGCGTATCCATACACTGCGCTACCCACTCATCGAAATAACGCCGCAACCAACCCTCAATGTCGGCATAGGCCTGGCGGGCCTGACGCGCAGACCAGAGATCTGTCGCTTGCATGTGCTGTCGATGCGCCAGGATGGCCTCTACGAGCGCCTCGATACCGGTTCGTTCCGTAGCGCTGGTCCTGAGAATCGGGATCTCCCATCCGCCTGCCACACTGCCGGATCCCGCTATCACGGTACGAATCGCTTGCACTGTCTGCTGCACCTCAGGCCGATCTCCTTTGTTCACCACAATGATATCGGCGATTTCGAGCAACCCAGCTTTCAGGGCTTGCACTTCGTCTCCCATGCCGGGTGCCTCCACGAGAACCACAGTATGGGCCAAACGAGCGATATCCACCTGGGCCTGCCCGGCACCCACGGTTTCGACGAAAATGAAGCCGGTTCCCACAGCGTCCAGCACGCTCACGACATCACGTGTCGCGTGTGCCAGGCCGCCCGGATGGCCCCGCGAAGCCATACTGCGTATGAAGACCCCGGAATCCGTCACGAGATCACGCATTCGGAGGCGATCCCCCAACACAGAGCCGCCAGAGAAGGGGCTTGTCGGATCCACAGCAACCACAGCCAAAGTATTGCCCCGGTGCCGAAAAGCCTGCGCTACGCAGTTGAGCAACGTGCTCTTGCCGGCGCCTGGCGAACCGGTAAATCCAATAACGTGCGCACCGCCGGTGTGTGGATACAGCTCAGTAAGGGCAGCGGCGCCCTCTTCAGTTCCATTTTCGACGAGCGTCAACAACCGTGCCACCGCCCGCCGGTCACCGGCGAGGGCAGAGCGCGCCAAATCAGGGCCAAGCGACGAGGATGGCGAGTCTCCCTCAGCTACACTAGAACCAGAACGTTGCGTCACCGGCTAGCTTTCCGTCTCGCCACCGCCGCTTCGCGAATGTCAGCGATGATAGCTCGAGTCTCCGTTCCAGGTCCAAACACACCAGCGACCCCCATGTCCCTTAACACCGCAATGTCCTCCTTGGGCACAATCCCACCCAAGAATACCGGGATGTCGGCGATCTCACGCTCCTTGAGCTCTTGCATAATCCGTGGCACCAAGGCCAAATGCGCGCCGGAAAGAATAGAAAGGCCGACAACATCGATATCTTCCTGAAGTGCAGCTTCAGCGACCATGGCAGGGGTCTGCCGCAATCCGGTATAAATCACCTCCATACCGGCATCGCGCAAGGCGCGAGCCACCACTTTGGCGCCACGGTCGTGTCCATCCAACCCGGGCTTCGCGATCAGCACACGAATGACCTGTTCATTACCTATATCCACACTAACCCCTCCCGTAAAAGATTGCCCGGCAAGCGTCCTTCCCTGGCACCAAAGTCAACGGCGATGAATCTCGCGTGCGGGGATAGGGAAGCACCAGTACGCGTGACGATATGCGTTGCCGTCTCAGGGGTCCGCCTGAGGGGACTATAGTAGACAAATAGGGGAGACCAGTGGTCGGCGATGCGGGAAGCAACAGCTTCCGCTTGGTGCATCCCCACAGGATCAAGCGGCACTTCAGGGCGCCCGCGCGGTCCACCCGGCGTATTCCACACGGTCTGACCATGGCGAACAAGAAGAACTTCAGTCGTCATGGTGCCTCCAAGAACTCATGAGAATAGAGACAGAGAGTTGGAGCACCCCATTTTCAGAGGCTTATCCGCGGTAACGTAGCCTGTAGTTCTGAATAGTCCTCTGAACTGCCTCAGCTTCAGATTACCCTAGCTGGACAAAGTCCTCAGCGGGCAACACGAACACTGTAGCTTTGTGCTCGCTCGGGTTGTCAGGCGTCCGGCACGCGGCCTGGATTGTAGCGAACAGCAAGTCTAGCTGTTGCTCTTCCACGCCAATGAGCAATGTCACGTAGCCCCGGCGCAGGAATCCCCCCGTGCTTGCAATGCGCGTCATACGAAAATCCGCCTCCACGAGGGCATCTGAAACATCCATAGCATCAGAATCTTTAATGATAGCGACAACCAGTTTCATATCTGCTCTCCTCACAGTTGTACGAAGCGCTCGACGGGTAGAATAAAAGCCGTGGCACCCCCAACACGAGCCTCAATCATCATGGGATACCCGGGAGAGAGGGATAGCTCGACCCCCATCGGCACATATCGCGTGCGACTGGGGCACGTCTTGCGCACAAGCGCGAAAAACTCCGGCAGACGTTCTTCCGAAACCCCAACAATGAGTGTCACCATCGCCTCATGCAAGAACCCACCAACAGCATCCAGGACAGTAACTGGAAACTGGGCTGCGTTGAGGGCTTTCAGAAGATCTCTGGATTGCCCACCATCCACAATGGTTATCGCCATACGGTCGATGCTTTTGTCACGCATGCGTATCCCTCATCAAGGTTGCTGGTCTGTACTTCATTGATTATAATGCCTTTGTAGTGTTTTGTAAAAACGATCAGGAATGAAGGGACAAGGCGTGCAGACAATTGAACCTGAGATGGAACCGGCCCGTCGTTGCGTCCGCACCGGCGATCTTGTGCTGCTGGTGGGCAGCGATCGCAAGACTGCCATCGTACGTATGCAGCCGGCCCGTCAGTATCAGACCCACCACGGTGTGCTTAATCACGACGCCGTGATCGGTATCCCTTGGGGCAGCAGCGTCGATACACACCTCGGCTATAGTTACATGGTCCTGCCACCATCGCTCGACCAGCTGATTCGTGATGTTCAGCGTGCCACACAGATCATCTACCCTAAAGAGATCGGATACATGCTGATGAAGATGAACATTGGGCCTGGAAGTACCGTTCTCGAAGCGGGTACCGGGAGCGGTGCGCTAACACTGGCCCTCGCTCGAATGGTCCAACCAGATGGACACGTCTTCAGCTATGAAGTCCGCGCGGATATGAAGGCGCTCGCGGAGAAGAATCTTGCTCGCGTAGGACTCGATCGCTTCGTCACCTTCCGCCTTCGGGACATCGACGAGGGTTTCGATGAGGAGGGGCTAGACGCCGCTTTCCTCGATGTGCGCGAGCCCTGGCTCTATCTGTCTCAGGTGCATCAAGCGTTACGAGGCGGGGGCTTTCTCGGAAGCCTGCTCCCTACCGTCAATCAGGTGGGCGTGCTTTTGCGCAATTTGGCTATGCACCCCTTTGGCTTCACCGAGGTAGAGGAACTGCTGCTGCGGCCCTACAAGGCCGTTGCCGAACGCCTCCGCCCCGTCGATCGCATGGTTGCTCACACAGGGTATATGATCTTCTCCCGTGCCCTGCTTGGAGAGCCACTCCTCGAACCTGAGTAGCGCCTGTTAAGCTTTTTCTACCGCCCTGCTTGGGCACGGTTGGCGTCCCTACACGTCCTCCTACGTGACGGTACCCCTCGCAGCAACCGGCCACGTCACCTCGACTGCGCCATCTCGCACTGCCACGACCCGGTCGAAGAGATTGCTCACCGGACAGCAGTGGTTAGGAATCACGGTCACACGTTCTCCGATCTCAGGCTTACGCGAGCACTCGCTAAAATCGACATTCCCGTGCTCCTCCGACATTGCGTAGAAGCGGGCCTCCGGATACTCCAAAATCAGGCCGTGCCCTGTCATTCCCGACATATCGGATGAAAAGGTCTTACTGCCGCCATCAAGAATGCCGCGATCGTCTGTGGGACGGCTCACCACGGTCGTGATCACAGTAAAGGCGATTTGGTCCGGCGTCATGGCACCGGAGGCCAGAATGGAGCGGTCCCCATAGACGTAGGTACCGGCGCGATACTCAGTGACCTCTGAACGCAGGTGCGCCTCCCACATCCCGGGCGTGCCGCCGTAACTCACGCAGCCGATCGCTATGCCCTCGGACTGCAACAAGCGCCGCGTCTCTCGGACAAAGTCGTCACTCGCAGCATTCTGGGGGAAGGTCATCAATCCCTCAAATCGCAGGCCCGGAGAGCCGGCGATCAAACGAGCCAAGGTTGCAGCCTGTTCCGGCGTCCCAACGCCGCACCGGTGCATTCCGGTATCAAACTCTACGCGCACCGCAAACTCTAATCCGGCCCGCTGTGCTGCCTGCGCATAGCCACGTACTGTGTAGTCTGAGTCGGCAACCACGCTGATGCGTGCGCGCTCTGCCAATGCAATCAACCGCTCCAGCTTGGCCTGCCCGATAACATTATAGGGAATGAAGATGTCATCGAGTCCGGCTTCGACCATCACCTCAGCCTCGCTCACCTTCTGGCAGCAGATGCCTACGGCACCGGTCTCCACCTGTAAGCGCGCAATCTCCGGCACTTTGTGGGTCTTGATATGAGGCCGGTTAGCAATCCCATGCTGGTCCATATAGTCTTGGAGGCCGGCGATGTTGGCCTCCAGACGGTCGAGATCGATGACCGGAACCGGGGTGTCAAGCTGTTCTATATCCATCGTGATGTCAGTCCTCGGGGACTACTGCAATGCAGTCCACCTCGATCCGCATCTGCGCCGGCAACCCCGCCGCCACCGTCGTGCGGGCCGGATAAGGTGGCGTCAAGTATTGCCGGTAGATCTCATTCATCTCCGAGAAATCCTCCAGACTGCTCAGGTAAATGCCTACCTTGACGACGTCTCGCCACGACGCTCCAGCAGCTTCCAGAAGGATACCGATGTTGTCGAAGACGAGCTTCGCCTGTTCTGCAAAGCTTCCAAACTCGAAGTCGTTAGTCTCGGGATTGATAGGCCCCTGTCCGGAGAGGTAGACCGTCCGCCCTTGGGCGACGATGGCCTGGGAATAAGCGCCCAAGGGCTTCGGCCCCTTTTCCGTCCGAATCTCTTCACGCATCTCTGACCCTCCTCTTACTAGATAGCTTGTTTACCATCATTCAACGACCCCTACACTCGCCTGTGATTATAGCACCGACCCTCAGGTCCTCCAGTAACTTGATCTGGCTTACAGGGGGACAAATGGAATAGCGTGGGTTGATTATACGAGGAAGCATCCTCGAGGAGCGGAACTATGTGGGCCTGTAGTGCTCGCCTGGAGCGAGCACTACAAGTGAGGCCCCATCCCCCGATCTACCTCCCGATAACGAGAGGTAAGAACACTCTGTAATCCTCCGTATGCACAACCTCTACATACAACTCTGACAGTCCGGTCGTGGTACCGGCGCTCATGTTAGGTATGGTGTTAGGGCTTGCCGTCGTACTGGTGGTCCGTATCCCCTGATCCGTGGTGAGCGCCCCGGGTAAGGTAGCCGTCCAGTTGCCACTTCCGTTCGCGGTCACGACCACCAACGACTGCAGGGCTTCGGTGATGGCGTCGGTGTTGTCCAGAAAGACTTCAACGATGCAGTTCGGGCAAGGGCTGCCGGCACCACTGGTACCCATCACCGTCGTCCCGTCGATGCTGGTTACCTGTGCGGGCTTGAAATTGCGGAAAGCCGTGTGTATTCCAGGGCCCAGCTGGATGGCATCTTCAGGGCTGGGATTGCCCGGAATCTGGCCCCACGGCGTTAGTCTTTTGATCACGTTGCCGCGCAAGGTGTTCGCATCAGAGGTGGAGACTGTCGGCGAATCGTTCAGGGAGATAGCCGACAAACCCGGTCTGACGATCCGATTCTCTGTGATCTGGTTGAACTTGGTGCCTGATTGCAGGTAAATGCCGCGCCCGCAGACACCGATCTCCGTATTCGCTGCGTCCAGGCCGATCCTGTTGTTTCTGATAATGTGATTGCTGCCTGACATGCGAATGGTGTCTGCCTGGGTCGTAGGAGGTGACACATTGATGCGCAGACCGGCAAAGACGTTGTCTTCGATGACGCTGCCATTGCCGCTAAGGCTTATACCGCTCCCTCCCAACCAATCCCACTGCGAACAGATCAGGCCGGGATCGGTCACCTTGTCAGGCACGGTGCCATCAGCAATCGTACCCACGTAGTTGTTAGCGAACGTCGTGTTGTTGCCGTTGATTGCCGCAGCTACGCCAGCGAGACCCGCGAAAACGTTGTCGCGGATAATGTTGCCGGTGAGGTTAGCACCAACCGAGATCCCTGTGTTGCCACTTCCATCGTTCGCGCCTCCACCACGCAGCACGATATCTGTGCCATCATCACTCAACCCAAACCAGTTGTCCTCGATGATGTTGCTGCTGGAGCTGGCGTAGATGTGAGTCCTGAACATCTGAAAGCCAAGCCCACGGATCTCATTGGCGCCCTGAAGAGCACTTTCGCCCAGCTTCAGCCCATCCCATTGACCTGTGCCGGGGCCAACCAGGATGATCTTGGGGCCATTGCTGCGTCCGCCCGGTTGGGTGCTACCGTCGATGATGATTTGGCCATTGAGTTGTCGCAGCGTGGCTTGAGCGATGCTCGAGATGCCACTGAACTGGATCTTCCAGACCTGCAGAGTGCTGTCGTAGCCCTGGTCTGCACTGGCCGGAATGTTGAAGTTGATAAGTACCGGTTTCTCATTGGCCGGCAGGTTGCGAGCCTGAATCACAGCGCGGCGCAGGGTACAAGGCTCAGTCGCGCACGTAGTACTATTACTGGTGTCAGGATCGGTGCCGCTATTCACCGTGATAATGGTAACGGGCGTCTGGGCTAACGACTGTGTAGCTCGTACCGGGGACGCCACGTTGCCGGCGAAGAGCGCCAGCACCATCAAAACTACCAAGGTTCCACCCAAGTAACGATTTAGTCCGCGAATCATCTTGACTCTCCTTTCACAGATAAACGAAATGACGTTAACGTATGGATCGACTCACGAATCACTCACCATGGGCTTGTGATCCGTGACTTACTACCTGAACTAGGGCACGATCTGGAGTAGGCCACCACCGGACAAGTTCGAGCCACCGCCGATCCACACGGCGCCATACTGGTCTACGTGTAGCGCCGCGATGAAATCGGTCAGCAATCCGTCCTCTGTGGTCACGTGGTTCCAGACGGTTCCATCCTTGGAGTAGAGGATACCGTTAGCCGTGCCGGCCCAAATGGTGCCGTCAGGGGCGACTGCCAGGCTGGTGAGCCAGTCCCTATAGCCCTTCTGCTGCAAGTTGACCAGCACTTCCGGCTGGCCTCCGTCATAGCGCACAATGCTCAGGTTCGCACCAACGAGTAACGCGCCGGAGGCGTCCAGCGCCAGCGCCCGAACATAAGCGTGCGGCAGGGTGTCTTTATCCAGCAGCCATTCCACCTCGCCATTGCTATATCGCGCGACGCCGTTGTTCATCGCGATCCAAATCGTGTCGCCGTCGGCCAGAAGCATCTGCACGTTATCGCTGGGCAATCCCTCGGCGGTAGTTAGAACCATAGCGTGAGACCCGTCGGCGTTGAGCACGACGATACCGTCGCCAGCATCACCAAACCACGCACGCCCTTGCACATCGACGACCACGCTATCATAGGAACGCAGGCCTTCAAAACTCGTCCAGGTGCCGTCGCGGAAGCGGCTGGCGTCACCATTGGTAATGGCAGCCCAAACCGTGCCATCGGGAGCGGCAGCGAGGGCGGTTGCCCAACTGCTGGAGCCGCCCACACCATCTTCCCGGGTATAGGTTTCCCACACAGCGTCGGGATGGGTGGGATCGAGGCGATGTATACCCGCATCCGTCCCTACCCAGAGCATGCCGTCCGGCGCAGAGGTCAGTGCATCCACGAAGTTGCTCGCCAATTGGTCCACGTCGTTGATGTACGGCTCAAGCTGATCTCTCGCTTCGTCATAGATGTACATAGCTGCGTTCGTGCCATAGATAGCACGCCCTTGCGGATCGATGGTCAGTGCCAGAATAGGTCTATTTGTAACATCCCGCTGATCCACGACGCACTCGGCAACCGTTGGATCGAAACGACAAAGTCGACCTGTACCCAGCGGAGA
>SLDA01000200.1 GCA_007125545.1 Thermoflexales bacterium
TAGGTCTCCATAAGGCGGAAAATCGTGGGCCAATCCGCCTTCCCTTCACCGATCACGGAGTCCGAGCCACCGCCGTAGTCCTTGAGATGCAATGAGCGGGCGCGGCCCTTGAACCTCTCCAAAATCGCGATGGGATCGCCATCGCCATTAGCGCAGTTCCCGATGTCCATCTGCATAATGACATCGCTCTGCGTATTGCTGAAAAGAATCTCCCAGGCCGTTTCCTCTCCGAACTTGACAAAGTCGAAGGGGTGCGCGTGATAACCGGTGTACATTCCCAACGGCTTGAGCGTCTCAGCCGCATCGTTGAGGATGCCGGCCAGTTCCATGATCGTCTCGAGTTCACTCATGCGCCGCTGGTCGGCAGCGATAATCAGGAAATTGTTACCCAGGATCTGGTTCAGCTCGATCGTGCGCTGCATATTATCACCGATGAGCGCATCGGTAGCGAGATGAATCCCGCAGCACGCGAGGCCATTGTCGTCCAGCATACTGCGAATTTCCTTCGCAGGCCACCCCATCCACTCTACCGCCTCGCCGCCATAGCCCCAGGGCTCGACGCCGACGTAACCGATCTCGGCCGTACCCTTGAGTGCGGCGGGGAGATCCTTGGATACCTCTCCGCGTACCGAAAATAGCTGCAGGCCGACCGGTACCTTCTTTGCATTCTCTGACATTGGCGCATCCTCCTCAGTTGATATGTCTGCTACTCGCTGTCGGTTTATAAAGCGGTCAAACAGGGAAGCATCGCCCGAAGCCCCTTGCAGGCTCCCACGCTCACTCGCCCGAGCGGAAATCCTTCACCGGTTCGGGCCGCAAGGCCAGGCCCGCGAACCATACTTGACACCCACCCTCAAACGGCGCCTGAGCGTGAATCCCAACCTTCACCGTGTCGGGCAGCGCCATGCCGAAGGTACGCACGAACCGCCACATCTTACCGTCGAGGCTGAAGTGCATGCCGAAGACATCACCTTTCCGCGTAATACGCAAGTAGCACTCCGGTTCCGAGAGGAGTTCGTTATTCGCATCGTCAGAATAGGGGTTGGTTACAACGGACACGACCGATATATCCCCAATGGGGCTGCGTTCCAGGCACAGTTTGGCCCACTGCGCCTCACCATAGCGCACAGTTAGGGCCGCTGCATCGCCAAAAGCCACCAACTCCGCCTTGGCTCGCGTCACGGCAGTGAAATCGCCGGTTACAGACACGTAGAGCAAGCAGGCATTGTCCTTGGCCGGACCCTTATAGGGCCGGAAGAAATCGGTCCCTTTTTCGGGCACGATGAAGAGCCCCTCGTCACCAAACCGCCACTCCGGTGGCTCGCACGACCACGTCAGATCATTCGCCAATTGCTGGCCTTCACATCCTTGGAACAGGTTCATCGCTTCCCTCCTTCGTGATGACACTACCCTCAGTGTACACCAGGGTGGGAAATCTGTCAGCAACCGCAGCCTGGACGGGTGCATTTCACGATGGGGGAAACATGGCGAAAGGACACTATGGCGAGAGCACAGATGGCTCATCGCCCATCGTGAAACGCACTTACTCAGTTTTGGCCCCCAACTCGCAGGGCACAAAGGCAGCAACCGGGGGCCAAAACTGCGGCATCTGCCCCCAAGTTGAAATGGATCCGCCTGGACGGGAAGTGAAAACGGGAGTAGGCTTGGGCTAGTTCACCAACGCACCTCATTAGAAAGAAAGGTAGGCGTCAGGATGGAAACACTCATCAGAATCGGTATGGTGGGGCTCGATACCTCGCACTGCCCGGCGTTCACGGGCATTCTCAACGATCCCGACAACGCGTACCACGTCCCCGGTGGCCGTGTGGTCGGCGCCTATCCCGGGGGATCGGAGCTGTTCTCGCTTAGCCGCGACCGGGTGGATGGATTTACGCGACAGATGAGCGATGAGTTCGGCGTTGCCCTCTATGACTCTATTTCCGCGCTGGTACAGGACGTCGACGCCATCCTTCTGGAAAGTGCCGATGGGCGCCAGCACCTGGCGCAGTTCAAGGAGCTGGCGGTCGGCAAGCCGGTGTTCGTCGACAAGCCGCTGGCTACCACCACGAGGGAGGCCGGCCAGATCATCGAGTTGGCGCGTGACACGGCGACGCCGCTGATGTCGTGCTCGTCCTTACGCTACGCTAAGGGCATCGCTGACGTCGTCGAGCCGGGTACTGAGGTCATCTCCTGCGAGGCTTTCGGACCCGCCGTGCTTCTGGAGGATTTCCCGGGCCTATTCTGGTACGGCATTCATAGCGCCGAGATGCTCTTCGCCAAGATGGGCTCCGGGTGCGACAGGGTCCGGTGCATCGAGCATCCCGTCACCGACATCGTCCTCGGCGAATGGGAGGATGGGCGCACGGGCGTGATGCGCGGGACCCGGTTCGAGGGAGGTACGTTTGGCTGCGTGGTCCATACCGGCGCCGGCGCCGCTTGCGGGATCGCGGCGAGCACGCCGCCCTACTATGCCATGATGCTGGAGAAGGTGATGGCGTTCTTCCAGTCCGGCATCTCGCCCATCGACATCCGCGAGACCTGGGATATCATCGCGTTCCTGGAAGCTGCCGAGGCGAGCAAAGCACAACAGGGCGCGGTGGTCACTACAGCGAGATTGTAGCATACTCCACACCCTGTTTTCAGGAGGTCAGTGCTATGAGCACAAGCCGGGATGAGACACCCTTCCACTGGTATGTCACATGCGGGATGCCCGTCTACGCCGAGTTAGCGGGCGTTCGTTTCGACCGCATTTTCCGCGAGGCCGATGCGATCATCGACGCTTTCGCCGTTGGGGAACCCAGAGCACGCGCCCTGTTCGGACCCGAGGTGACGTATGCCGGACCCGGATGGGCCGGCATTAGCTACGGGCATGTATCTTGCCTCGGCGCCCCGTTGCACTTCCCCCAAGATAGCGAGGTCGCACACACACCGATCTACGGGTCGTTACGTGAAGGCATCGAGGCTCTCGAGCAGCCTGTAGATTGGGCTGAAGCGGGGATGATGCCGTTCTATCTCGACCTATGGGAGGCGGTCCGAAGGGCCTTTCCCGAGAAAGATATCCCATTTGCAGGCTTCGGCTACGAAGGCCCTCTCACAACCGCGTGGGAGCTGCGGGGACACGACTTCTTCCTCGACATCTACGACGATCCGGACAGATGCAAAGCGTTCTTGAGGCGACTGACCGATAGCATCACCGAGTATGCTATCTTCGTACGAAGGCTGAACGGCGAGTCCGCACGGGCGCAGCGGGTGGGCCTGTATGATGACATCGCCTCGTTGATCCATCCACGGCTATGGCCCGAGTTCGTGTTACCGTATGCAGAGCAATACTTCCAGAACCAGACTTCGGGAGAGCGCTACGCCCATATCGAGAACCTTGTCCCCGAGCACTTGCCGTACCTGGACCTCCTGGCGCTGGACAGCTTCGATCCGTCAGTCGTAACCAAGCTCACCCCTGCCGATGTGCGAGACCACTGTCAGGTTCCTTTCTACTGGCGCCTCACGCCGATGCAGATGCGAGACCTATCTTGCGAAGAGATCCGGCGCTTTGTGTTTGCCAGCGTCGCGGACGGTGCCTCGGGCATCTTCTGCAACGTCTTGCGCGGCATGACCACGCCGGCAGATGCTAGGAAAGTACGTAGCTTCATCGACGCAGCGAAAGACTGTGCAAATAGGGCGGCCAACAACGAACCGCTCGCGCCTACTCAACCCCGTCGTTCTTGAGGAACCGATCGAAGAAGTCAACCGATCGCTGGGCAGCTGCTCTGAAGTTATTGGAGATATTGTGGTTATCTCCCTGGTAGATATACAGTTCCGATAGCTGCCCGGCTTCCAGCAAACTGGCGTGCAGTATCTCGGAGTATTCCACCGGCACAGAGTCGTCCGCGGTCCCGTGGTGAATCTGAACCGGACCCGAGATGTCATCCAGGTATGCAAAGGGATCGATGCTATCCCAGAAGGCCTGGTGCGCTTCGAGATTATCCAGAGCATAGAGGGCGTCGTGCCAGGGATCGGCTGCCCCGTCGGGACTGGGGGTCGGCGTTGGCCGGTCCGCCCAACGTTCAACCCAACGTCTCATTACGACCGGGTAGGGCGCCGTCACGCCGGCCCAGATCACGCCCACCTTGATCGTGTCCGTAACGACCATCGCGCGCAACGATATCGAACCACCCATAGAGTGTCCCCAGATACCCACACGGTTGGGGTCGGCGTCGGGGTGGCGCATCACCGCACTCATCCCATTGAGCACGTCGATGGTGTAGGCAGGCGAGGTGTACGAGTTGGTCGGCTCGCCTTCAGAGTTGCCGTGACCACGGTAGTCCGAACGGAGCAGGATGTACCCATTGCGCGAGAAGGCATCGGTATAGGCAATGTAGCGCTCCGTCGTGCGGTATTGTGCGGGTGGAATGTAGCCGTGGTTGAAGATCACGATGGGCCATCCCGTCTCGGGCCTTTCCCCGCGCGGCACGGTGAGCAGGGCATAGATCTTGAGCCCTTCCGAGAGATAGGAGACGAGGTAGCGGTCGTAATTCGAGCCCGGCGTCAGCACCTCCTCGATGATAAGATCGCTACCCGGATAGGAGTCCTCGCGCATCACCTCAATCATCAGCGGGTGCGTAGGCGTAGGGACCGGCGTCGGGGTAGCGACGATCGTCGGTGTTGGTGTGGGCGCCGGCGACGATGTAGGGGGTATCGTTGGTGTCGCAGTGGGCGCAGGAGTGGCACTGGCTACGTCGTGCAGGGGCGTAAGACCGGCTTCAACCGTTGTCGCCGTCACCTCCGGGACGGTGACTTCGACGACGGCGCCTTGGTTGGAGACTTCGTTACAGGCGATCAATAGAAGGGCGACAGCAATGACCCCTAAACTCCACAGCCTGGAAAAACGTCGATTGAGCTCGGAGTCACCATATAACCGGTTCTTGAACATAGAGCCTCTCCCTGAGATACGACCACGATATTTACCAGCATTATAGCACTCAAACTCCGCGCTCGAGATTATGCACAAATCCACTTTCGCGACTTTGACATCGCTCAGCCTCTGACGTATAGTTTTCGTGAGCCAAAGAGAGACCTTTTCAGGCATCTTCGTACAGCGGGCATCCCGCTCTACCAACGAAAGTGATACAACCGTGATCAAGTCA
>SLDA01000001.1 GCA_007125545.1 Thermoflexales bacterium
CAGATGACGCCCGCCAGTTTGATCGCCTACTATGAGGCGGTAGCCGACGCCTCACCGATCCCGGTGCTGGTCTATAACGTGCCCAAGTTCACGAACGTGGATCTCGCTGCCACGACCATTGCGCAGCTGGCGGTGCACCCCAACATCATCGGGGCCAAGGATAGCGGCGGCAACATCGCCAAGATGGCCGACATCGTGCGTTTGGCCGACCCTCAATTCCAGGTACTGGCGGGCTCCGGTGGCTTCTTCTTGCCCGCCCTCGCCGTGGGCGCCGTGGGGTGCGTGCCGGCGCTGGGCAACGTGGCGCCTCACGCCTGCGTCGATTTGCATCGGCTCTTCGAGGCCGGGCAGTTGGCCGATGCGGCGGCGTTGCAGCGACATCTGGTGCCGGTCAACACGGCGGTCACCGCGCGTTTCGGTGTCGCCGGGTTGAAGGCCGGGCTGGACATGCTGGGATACTACGGAAGTCCCGTGCGCTCGCCGCTGTTGGATCTTACAGAGGGGGAGCGCGACATGCTGCGCGCGGTGTTGGTGGCGGCGGGGTTGCTCTCGGGAAGCTAGAGGTTCGCCTTTCGATGAGCGAACCGGTGTTGCGCGGCACTCGACTGGACGTGACAGGCGGCGCTCCGCACGTGCGGGGCGCCGCCTGAGTGAAGAAGATAGGTTGCCCGTGACGTCAGTTAATTTGCTCCATCTCGACGGAGACGGGCACTGCATGGGTGAAGATATCCATCACCGGCGACGTCTTCTGAACGTACGCACACAGTTCTTCCAGCTTCTCCCGGGGTGCGTCAGCCTTGACGCGGTAGCGCACCCGGACGTTCCTGTAGCCGGGGCGTACCTCTTCTGAGAGGCCCAGGAAGGCGCGTAGGTCCAGCTCGCCCTCGATGTCAAACTCTAGGTGGTCAATCTCGATGCCCTGAGCCGCAGCATTGTAGGCAAATCCGGTGGCCAGACATGACGCCAGCGCGTGCAACGCCGCCTCGACCGCGTTAGGCGCCTTATTCTCTCCCAAGAGGACGGGGGGTTCGTCCCCGTGCAGCTCAAACGCTTGCGTGCGCGAACTGCCATCCTCGCCGGCTCCGCGGAACTCTTTGATTGTGGTCCGGGAATGGCCTCCTTCTATCCATTCATTTTCTGCTTTGAACGTGAAGTGGGCCAGGCTGGGATTCTCCTCGATAGCGTTGATAGTCTGCATCAACTGATCGACGTTAACGCCATTGATGTTCTTCCTCATCTTGGTAGTCATTGTAGCCTCCTTATATCTCGTTTGTCGTTTACCAACAGCCTAACACCCATGGAGTCTACCATGGCGACCTCCCAGAAATCTTACCTGCACCTCCCACTTCGAGGTTACGTCCGGATGATACCACGCACGATCTGAGTGAGGTCTAGGGCCAGAACCCGTTCGCGCAGGGCCGCGACGTCGTCTGAGTTCAGATGCGCCGTCCATTCAGCGAAGAGATCTTGCGCTCTCTCTTGCGTCGTTCTACGGGCCGCGGGGTGGTCGAGGGCGAACGTGATCAGCTCCAACGCGCGTGCATCGGCTCCCTCGCGCGCCAGGAGGACGGCGTTTTCGATCAGCAGATCGAGAATGTGGGGTATCGAGGGCAAATCTCGTGCGATCAGCAGCGCCTCGCGCAGGTGCCGGCGAGCGGTCTGTCGAGCATCGAGCGCGGCAGCCGCTCTGCCCAAGCCGCGGTGCGCGTCGACCTTGCCCCAAGGATCGCCCGTGTCGCCAATCTCCTGGAATTGCGCCAGGGCTTCCCTGAACCTGACCTGTGCCTCGCGGGCGTCGTCGTGGGCCAGCGCCAGCTCGCCCAGTAGATGGAGTGTGCGACCAACACCCTCGGGTGATTCGGCTTCCCGGGCGAGGGCCAGGCTCTCCTGCAGCCGGCGTTCCGCCGCCCCATAGTCTCCGAGCAGGGTCGATATCTGTCCTAACCGGTAGAGGGCCAGGAGCCGGTCCAGGCTGCCCAGTTCCGTGTAGATCGCCAAGCTCTCAGACAGATGCTCCCGGGCGCGAAGGAGCTGTCCCAGAGCGAGGTTCGCGTCGCTCAGCTCGCAGAGGGTGCGGGCGACGCCGTCCTCGTAGCCGATTTCGCGGCTGAGCTCAATCGCTTCCCGATAGTTCCGCTGCGCCTGCCGGTAGGCGCCCCGCCGGTGGGCAAGCAAGCCCAGATCGCTGAGGGCCCCGACCATGCCGCGCCGGTGATTCAGCTCGCGGAACTCTGCCAGCGACCGGAGAAGGTGATGCTCGGCTTCTTCGTACTCGCCCAGCTGGATCAGAGCCCATCCCAGACGGTTGTGGGCCCAGGCGATGCCGCTGAGGTCGCCGGAGCTGGAATGGATCGCCATACATTCCTGATACCGCGCTCTTGCTTCGGCCGGCACTCCCTGCAGCATAGCTCGATCCCCCAAAACCTGATAGGCGTGAGCCAGGTCCTCGCGGGCTCCGGCGGCGCGGAAGACCGGGAGCGCTTCCTCCAGTCGTGCTTGTGCCTCATCGTAACGGCGGAGGCAGAAGTAGATACTGCCCAGTCGCGCCAAGAGCTTGGCTCGAACGAGGGTGCGCTGCGCGGTTGCCGCCCCGGTTAGCTCGGTCGCGTCGTCAACCATCATCAGAGCCGCATTAAGGGTGTTTTGTGCCTGGTCATACCGTCCCCGTATTTGATAGAATAGGGCCAGCCCCTCCACGCCCCGTCCGACCGCCGCGATATCCCTGCGTGCCACTGCCCGGCGCCAAGCCGCCCGCACGTCATCGATCTGCGCCTCCAGGCGTCTGAGCGCTTCGCTATCGTGACCGCCCCTCAGCCGGGCTGCCATCGCCTCGAGTAGGTCGATGTACCAACGGTAATGGCGGTCGAGCACATCCTCCCTATCGCCGCTACTTAACTTCTCCTGCCCAAACTGGCGGAGGAGAGGGTGAAGGACATAGCGTCCCTCAGAGGTGGGCTTCAGCTTGGATTTCGCCACGAGGGCGGACAATATGGGCAGGGTCGCGCCGCCTACCCGCTCCGCGGCCTTTCGCGAGAAGCTGCCCCGGAAGACCGACAGCCGGCTGAACACTGCCTGCTCAGCCGGCGTGAGCTGCTGCCACGACTCCTCGAAGACCACGCGCAGGCTGCGGTGGCGCGCGGGCACGTCGCGCATCGGGCTCGCGAGTACGTCCGGGCTTTGTGCGATCTCATCTGCGAGCGTTGCGACCGGCAGCGTCCTGATCCAGCCGGCTGCCAGCTCGATTGCCAGCGGCAGCCCGCCGGTGAGGCGGCAGATCCGTACCACGGCCTCCCGGTTCCGGTTGGAGAGGGCGAAATCCGGCAGCAGCTGTCGGGCGGCGTGAACGAAGAGCTGTACCGCGCTGTAGATCTCGAGATCAGGGCCAGCTGCATCTTCCGGATACTGCACCTCTCCGATCTCGATGACCCACTCCTCTTGCAGGTTCAACTGCTCTCGTGAGGTCACCAGCACCTTCAGCCCGGGGGCGTGGGCGAGGAGTCGTGGCAGGAGCGGCGCCGCCTCGGTGAGCTGCTCAAAGTTGTCGAGCACCAACAGCAGCTGCTTCTCCCGCAAATAGGCGATCAGATGGGCTTCCGGTGGTCTACCTGCCGGGAAGGTGAGCTGCAGCGCGTCCGCAATGGTCGGCACGAGGAGATCCGGAGCGGAGACCGACGTCAGAGAGACCACGACCACGCCGCTCTTGAACGCGGTGTGCTTCTCCGCCGCCGTCTGCACCGCCAGCCGCGTCTTCCCAATGCCGCCCGGGCCGGTGAGGGTCAGCAACCGGCAGAGAGGGTCATCGAGCCGTTCCCCGATAAGGCGCAACTCCTTCTCTCTGCCGAAGAGCGGGGCCGACACCGCCGGCAGCGTGTCCGCTGCCCGGAGTGCGGGAGGTGCGAGCTCGCCGTTGCGAATCTGAGTGTGCAAGGTGACGGTCTGATCGTTGGGCGGCACGTTGAGTTCTGCAGCCAGGGCCTCCACGCATCTCTCGTACTGGCGGAGCGCCGCATCTCGCCTTCCTGCCATGGCATAGTTGCGCATCAAGGCGCGTTGGATGGGTTCGTCCGTGGGCTCCTCGTCCACAAGGGGGACGAGGAGCTCGACAGCACGATCGTACGCGCCGCCCTCACTAAAGAGGGTCGCGAGGGCCAGCCTGGCCTGGCGCTGGCGGCGGTACAACCGGGTGCGCCAGGCCAAGGTCCATTCCGCGTACAGCTCGTCCGGCAGCAACTCACCGGTGTAGAGCGCCAACGCCTGCTCGAGAAGGGCGCGGCGTTCGTCCGGCAGGGCGCGCTTTGCCCGGGAGATGAGCTGTTCGAACGCTTCCGCATCCACCCAGACGGACTCGTCCAAACTGAGAACGCCCGCCTGGAAACTGAACGTCGCATCCGCAGCACCCTCTCCGAGGCGGGCGTCAAGCGTGCTGCGCAGCGCATAGAGCGTGCGGTAGAGGTTGTTGGCGCCGAGGTCCGGGTCCCATCCGGGCCAGAGGAACTCAATGGCCTGTTCCTTGAGCACACGCCGTTCCAGTGCCAGGCGCTGGAGCAGATGAGCGGCTTTGCGCCGGTGCCAATCGGCGTTGTCCACGACAGACTCACCCCTCCTGACCTCGAAGCTGCCCAGCAGGAAAAGACGAATCAACTTCTCATCCACAGCTACCATAGACTGTTCCGATTCCGGGATCGCGCGGCACGCCCGGCCCTCTCACGCGGCGCCGCCTGTCACCCTACACTATCGTGCACTCAATAAAGAAGACAACGATTGTATGTATGATAGCAGAGACGCGGACGAGTACCAGGCCTTTCCGCAACGCGAACTGGCCCTTGCCCTCTACACGTCAGCCTCGCCCTACGCAAACTGTGGCAGCAGGTCCTTGTGCGCGGCGAAGAGCTCGTCCAGGATGGCCTCCGCCTGGGTCCTGCTCGTGATGACAGGGTCGAGGAGCAGAGCCTGGAGCGCGAGTGTGCGGTCGCCGTGAACGCCGGCATCGACAACGCGGTCGATGACGGCAGCCTGAGTCCTGCACATAGCGGCGATCGGCTCGGGCAGCGGGCCCACGGGCACTCCGTGCACGCCATCCGCGTCCACCATCGCAGGGACCTCGACAA
>SLDA01000134.1 GCA_007125545.1 Thermoflexales bacterium
ACGAGAATGGTGTTGCGCCCTTCCGCAAGCGACACCTCGACCGCAACGCTCTGCGCGCGCGCCTCAAAGTGGACCTGGCGGTGAATCTCCGTTTCGTTCACCCACAGATCGACTGGGCCATACGTCGTGAGAACGAGCCGGACCGTCTGGGCCGCCTCTACTTCCACCTGTGCGTAGGCCCATGCTCGGAGATAGCGACCGGTGGGGTAGATGTCGCTGAGATCGACGAAGTGGTCCTCTTGACACCGGACGTAGGTCCACGCCCCCTCATAGTCGCCTATCTTGAACCTGCCTGCACTGAGCGGTCCGCGCTCGACCGGCATCTCGGTGATGCCCGAAGTCTCCATATGGTACTGCCGTGCGATCTCCACCGGGGAATCACCGCCGCTGAATTCGGTCGGGCCGGCTATCGGGATGCTCTGGGGGCCGGCGACCAGCCAATTGTGGATGTAACCTTTTTGGAGATCGTAGCGCAGATAAGAGATTGGCATTTTCGGAGCGCTCCTTTAGGGACTAGGGTGAAAGGATGGGAAATAGCAGCTTGATCATAGCACGCACGGGGGTTCTGACAACTGAAACTTGGCGACAACCGGCTATGTCACCCGTATCTTCCCGAGCGCATTGTACTCCCGGACGTCCCCGCGCGGTTGCAGGGAGAGCTTTCTCGCGTATAGTCGTGTGTACCGGCCGGCAAGCTGCACGAGTTCGGGCTCAATTACATATCCCTGGTCTGAGTGTATCTCCGATGGAGGAGGCTTAGCGTGGAGTATACAGCGACAGCCATCACACGGTGTTGGTCGTTGGACGAGTTGACCATCCAATTGAACGGACACGACTCTGTCGTGGGCGTGCTCCAAATAGGATCGCTGGCCGATAGTGCGCTCACCCCTGCCAGCGACTACGATCTGGTCATCGTGGTACGCGAGTTGCCACAACCCTGGTACGTCGGTGTCACGCAGGTGGATCACCGGTTCACGGACCTGATCTTTGTTGCAGCTTCGGAGGTCGCCCGCGTCGCGGTGCTCGCTGAGCCCATTGGACCCGATGATGCGTTGGCGCCGATTGCTCGCTGGATCGAGCACGGCACCATCGTCTTTGACCGCGACGGGCAGCTGGACCGGGCACAGCAACACCTGCGCCAGGCTGACTGGGTCCGCACCCCGGATGACCAGGCGCCCTACGGTGCCTGGTTCGCGATCAACTACAATCTCGCTCAAGCTCGACGTATGTTTGCCGCCGAAAGCTCTTTGTATCAGACGACCCTGGAGATCCGCATGGCAGTCTACGGACCGGCCGACCTCTGGTTTGGCTACTTCAGCCTGCGCGGCATTTCCTTTGAGGGTGATAAGGCCGCGGTGAAGTACCTTCTGGAGCATGATCCGGAGTTCCTGGATGGCTACCGGCAGTTCATTGCCGAGTCAGATCCGGAGCGGAAGCTGGTACTCTACAAACGAGTTGCTGCCCACACGACGGCCCCCTTAGGCGGCCTCTGGCCCCCCGATGTGACCGTTATGAATGTGCTGGAGACGTTGGACATATGGCAGCGCTTGCTGACCTAGGGTGAAGCTGTGACGGTGACAGGAAATCCGGAAGCCTCCACGGCGCAAACGGCCTCTTTCGGCAGTCGTGTCCCTACAGTACCCCTGTTGCTCCTCCTCCTTGTGGCGCTGGGGTCGCTGGGCTTCTATGCGATTGGTTTCGTCCGTGAGAGTTTGCAGATGGACTTTGCTGCCTATTACACAGCCGGTGAGGCCATCAACCGGAACCTGACGCCCTACCGGAATCACGTTGATGCCGAGCCTCCCCTCTGGGACGGTGTTGCACGCTTTACGCATAGCCGCTTCCTGTATCCCCCACTTGCAGCCTACCTCTTCAGCCCTCTGGCACGCCTCTCCTACCCTGCTGCCAAGGCACTTTGGACGCTCCTCGGACTGGTCTCAATCGGCGCGAGCCTCCTGGGTGCGGCCTGGATCGTCGGCCCGAAGCACATCACAGCCCGCGGCTGGACCTTGGTCGGTATCGCCGTAGCCCTCTTTCATCCGTTCCTCACCCATCTGGAGCGGGGCCAGATCGACAGCTTGACGCTGATGATCCTGGTCGTGAGTTTCGCGCTGATGCTCAAAGGGCGTCGCCCGTGGCACGGGCTGGCTGCGGGACTGCTTCTCGGACCCGCAACCCTTCTCAAGTTACACGTTGGTCTTATTCTCCCCTTTCTAGTTGTGAGGCGCCGCTGGCGTGTGACAGTAGGGTATGCCATCGGACTCGCACTTCTCGTTGTGCTTTCTATGCTCGTGACACCGGCGCTCTCCATCGACTATGTCACGAACCACTTGCCGCGCATCTCGCTCTATGGTGAGGCCGGCGAGGCCGATATGTTGCTCCCGGAGGAGGCGCTGGATCGCCTGCTAATGGGGGTGCCGGAGGGGCTAACCCAGAAGGGGGGCCAAGTCTATCAGCGCGAGTATTTCCCGTTCTTCGCCAACGCCACCCTTGTTCGCTATGTGTCACCGCGCCTCGCTCAGTGGGGGCTTGAGGTCAGCCTGTCGCAGCTCTCTGTTGGCATATTCGCGGTTATGTTCGGCGTGGCGTTCCTGTGGCAGAGGTTCTGTCGCTTCAACGAGCGGGGACGCGAACCGGCGAGTGAATTGCTCTACTGGCTGCTCGTGTTGCAGATTATCCTTCTCTCCGCCCCCCAGACCTGGGTTATGAACTTGGTCTGGTTGCTGCCCTTGTTCGTCGTCTTGGCTGTTGAGCTTCCCCGCGTGCGTGCGCTTGTGCCCGCGCTGTGTATGGTTGTCTGGCTTGCGGGTCTGGCATTGGCCGGCGTGCCGGATGCGTTTCTGGGTACCTGGGGAATCTCGGGCCGGCACCTCTATCCTTGGGGATGGGAGTGGGCCTCCCAAAAATACCTGGTCGCGCAGCTACTGTTGTTGGTCTCAATCACGCTGTTCCTAACCGATACTGTGTCCAAGAAGGAAATCACTTAATGACAAGTAGAGCTCAGATGACCCCAAGTCCGCCCATAGCAGATCAGAAGTGGAACTTCGCCGTGAACCTGGTAGAACGCACTTTCGTCACCTTCGGGTTCAGCATGATCTCGGTGACGACGATACTACCCCTTCTGGTCATGGAACTGACATCTTCCAAGGTGGCGATCGGCCTCGTGCCGGCGATCTTTATGGTCGGGACGATGGTCCCCCAGCTCTTCACCGCCAACTATACCGAGTCTCTGCCCTACAAGCGACCCTTTGTCAGCCGCTTCGCGTTGCTCGGCGGACGCGTTCCGCACTTCTTGATCGCCTTGGTGGTATGGCGCCTGGCTGCAGATTTCCCCGGTGCTGCCTTGATACTGATCTATCTCCTGCTGGCCACGGCGGCGTGCTCCAATGGCGTTGTCATTCCGGCGTGGCTCGATCTAATCGCTAAGGTCATCCCCGTGCATATGCGCGGGCTCTTCTTCGGCATTGGCAATGGCCTGGGAGCGCTTCTGGGCGTTGCCGGGGGGCTCCTTGCCGGACAGATCCTGTCCGCTCTGGATTTCCCCAACAACTTCGCCCTCTGCTTTCTTCTGGCCTTCGTCGCTCTGACCATTTCCTGGCTTGGCGTCACGTTGACCCGCGAGCCGCGCAGCTCCAACACCAAGGCCCCGATACGTTTCTGGGCCTATCTACAGAATGTGCCATCGATCCTCAAGCACAACCCCAACTACGCGCGGTATCTGGTGAGCCAGGCCCTGGCAACGCTGGGCGGTGTCGGCACTGCCTTTCTGATTATCTATGCCAACGAGACCTATGGGTTGACCGGCACTCAAGTAGGCGCGCTCACCGCGGTCCTGATAGGGAGTCAGGCCGTCGCGAACCTGGGTTGGGGCCTGGTGGGCGATCGGCAGGGACATAAAACAGTGCTGGCCTGCGGCGCGATCTGCATAGCTGCCGCGATCACGGCGACCTGGGCCGGCGGTGCCTACCGCTGGCTCTGGGTGGCATTTATTCTGTTGGGGGCAGGCTCTGCTGCGAACTCTGTGTCCAGCATGAGCATTGTCCTGGAGTTCGGACTCGCGGAGGATCGACCTACGTACGTGGGCTTGACCAACACCGCTCTGGCCCCCACTACGCTGCTGGCCCCCATCATCGGTGGCGTGCTGATCGAGACCCTAGGCTACGTCCCAACCTTTGCTGGAGCTGCCGTCTGTGCCGGGGTAGGGGGCCTGCTTATGGCGCTGTGGTTCAGGGAGCCACGCAAGGTTGCCCAGTCGAAGACAGCGAACGTGTGAGGACACGACCGCCCCCTTGACGTTTTTGTGACGTTCATCTCCAATCATGATATCAGTAGCAGAGAACGGCACGCTGCATCTGGTAGGTGCTGGAAGGGGGCGGGACTTATGCAATCCAAGGAATATCGTGCGACGCTAATCGCGTTGGTGCTCCTGTTGATACTCGCTTGCCGCTCTGGTCCAAGCACGAAAGAGGTCGTCGGTCCCACTGCGGCGCCCGCCGAGGCGAGCGTGACACCCGTGCTCGCCTTGACGCCCACGGCGTTTGCCGCGACCCAAACTCCACAGCCCGATCCTGTACCGGTGCGCCGGGAGCGGCTAGGTCAGGCCGGGTTGGTCTACGAGCCACCCACCGGTTACGAGGTCGATCATAGCTGGCAAAGAGTCAGCCTGCGTCCGGCGGGTGCCGGCCCGAGCGCCGGGACGCTGATCGAAATCGATAGCAACCCTTTCCTCTGCGGAGAGCGCGTGCCGGACGACGTGAGTGCGGCTTTGGAGGCGGCCATCCTCTGCGCATCCTGGCGCTTTGACATTCTCGACGCTGTCCATGGCGATCCCGTCGCGATCTCCGTGGGCGGGCACCCTGCTCTGATGTCCGAGATCCGGGGTGATCGTGACGGCGCCCCGGTGCCAGAGGGCCTCCTCGACGCGATGGTCACCGTGACGTGCGCCCTGCACGACTTGCGCGGCGAGGGCTCCGTACGCAACTCACGCACCGGATCCGTCTACATCGTCAAGCCCAAGATGCATGGCCCCGACGAAGTCGGGTTCACTGACGAGGTCTTCTCCCATGTCGAGCAGGTGCTCGGGCTCGATCCCAACACGGTG
>SLDA01000198.1 GCA_007125545.1 Thermoflexales bacterium
GCTTTTTCTGCTCGTCGCGGTCGCTATTCCGTTCGGGGGTCGCCGGTTGGGCCGCGCGACAGGGGTTGTAGAAATCCGCGCCCGGATGGCCGAGGACGGGGGATGGTCACCCAGGGTTCTGAATGCACAAGTCGGAGAGCCCCTGGAACTCCGGCTGACTTCGGATGATGTCGTGCATGGCTTTGCCGTGGGACACCATGACAGTGCTGAGGTGGAGGTCGAACCGGGCAAGTGGGTCAACGTGTCGCTCGTCTTCGATGAACCGGGCACCTACACCTACTACTGTACGCGTTGGTGCAGAGCCGATCATTGGCGAATGCGTGGCATTATCGAGGTCAGCGCCAGACCGGATGAGTCCACATCGCCACCCTCAGACTCGTCTCCCGTTGAAACCGGAGAGGGAGGCCAAACGATAGCGCCACCGCGCTATGTCCAATTCGGCATTGACCTCGACGCGCCCAAGAGGGCTGAGACTGTGCCGGATACGACCCCCGTCGCTGAGCGCGGCGAGCCGTGGGGAGCCTTGCTGCCTGCCTACGCCGTTGAAGACGCTACCTACTGGTCGCACAGTCCTGCCGAGCTGTGGGCACGTTTGCGCGGGGAGCCGGCACTGCGGGTTGTGACCGACAGCGAGCTGTGGGATGCTGTGGCATGGGTTTGGGCACGCCAGACAACGCCAGAGGCGTTGGCGGAGGCGGAGCGTATCTATCGTCAGGAAGGAGCCGCCGCGCACGGTGAGAGTGGGCGCGGCGATGGGGTTATGGTGGAACAGTTGCCGAACTATGACTATGACCTCAAGCAACACAGCGATGAATTAAGGCGACCGCCGGATTTCACAGATCCCTATCACACGTTGGGAGCCAGCCCGGCCCGGCTGGAGGGTAAGATGGTGCGCGGCGGTATGGGCACCGGGATGCCCTCGTATGGCGAGATCTACACGCAGGATGAGATCGAGACGCTGGTCGCGTTTATCTACACCTTTGTGATGGACCTGGGTCAAGGCCCGGGGCAGTAAATGAAGAAGCTGGGTAAGGTTTTATCAATCGGAGGGAGTCTGGGATGAGAATCGCAACAGATATGACGAAATTGGTAGGGAATACACCGCTCGTGAGGCTTAACCGCGTGGCCGCCGGAACAAAGGCCGAAGTGGTGGCCAAGCTGGAATTCTATAACCCGCTTGGAAGCGTGAAGGATCGGATCGGCGCCAGCATGATCGAAGCCGCTGAACTTGGTGGGTTGATCGGCCCGGATACCGTCATCGTAGAGCCGACCAGCGGTAACACGGGCATCGCGCTGGCATTCGTCTGCGCCGCACGCGGCTACCGGCTGCTTCTGACTATGCCGGACACGATGAGCTCGGAGAGGCGGACCCTACTGAGAGCGTTGGGCGCCGAGTTAGTATTGACGCCGGGATCGGATGGCATGAAGGGGGCGATCGCCAAAGCCACAGAGTTGGCGGCGGAGATGCCGAATGCCTTTATCCCCCAGCAATTCGAGAACCCCGCGAACCCGCAGATACACCGGGAGACCACGGCGCTGGAGATCTGGTGGGACACTGATGGTCAGGTGGACATCCTGGTTTCGGGTGTCGGCACGGGCGGGACCATCACGGGCGTGGGTGAGGTGTTGAAGGCGAAGAAACCAGGGTTCCAGGCCATTGCCGTAGAGCCGGAAGAGTCGCCGGTACTGGCGGGCGGCGAGCCCGGCAAGCACAAGATCCAGGGCATCGGTGCGGGGTTTGTGCCGGACGTGCTCAACACCGGAATCATTGATGAGATCGTCCACGTCACGAGTGACGAGGCGATGGTTATGGGGCGGCGGCTGGCGAAGGAAGAGGGCATTCTGGGCGGAATCAGCTCCGGCGCTGCGGTACATGCAGCGGTCCAGGTGGCACAACGCCCGGAAAACAGTGGCAAACTCATCGTTGTGATCCTGCCGAGCACAGGCGAACGTTACCTGAGCACACCGCTCTTTGAAACGGAGTAAGCACTATGAACTCAATGACCGAAAAACGTGAACGACTGTACACTCTGCTTCGGGAGATGGGCAGCGTGGTGGTAGCCTATTCCGGCGGTGTGGACAGCTCTTATCTGTTGGCGGCTGCGATCGAGGCCCTCGGCGCAGAGCATGTCCTCGCGGTAACAGCTCACTCTCCAACCTATCCCGCCAGCGAGCGTCAGGCGGCGGCAGAGCTCGCCCGCCGATTGGGCGTGGAGCAGCGCAGCATCACCACCACCGAGCTGGACGACCCGAACTTCGCGGGGAACTCGCCGGAGCGCTGTTACTTCTGCAAGGGCCATCTGTTTGAGGAGCTAGCCGCGATTGCGCGGGAGTCCGAAATTCAGCACATGGTGTATGGTGCGAATTTCGATGACCTGGGCGATCACAGGCCCGGTATGCGGGCAGCACGCGAGTGGGGTGGACGCGCGCCGCTCCTCGAAGCGGAGCTGACCAAGGCAGACGTGCGGGCACTCTCTCGGGAGCTGGATCTCCCCACCTGGGACAAGCCGGCGATGGCCTGCCTCGCCTCACGATTTCCCTACCACGCTACAATCACGGCTGAAGGGTTAGGACGCGTTGAGGCAGCGGAAGATTTGTTACGAGGGGAATTCGGGGTGCGCCAGGTACGCGTTCGCCACCACGATACCGTGGCGCGCCTGGAGGTTGACCTCGCGGATCTGCCGCGAATCCTTGACGAGCAGAATCGGCAGCGCATCGTGGCGCGGCTCAAGGAGCTGGGTTATGCTTACGTCACCCTCGATCTGGAGGGGTTCCGGAGCGGCAGCATGAACGAGATCCTAGCCCCCGCGGAGCTGGAATCGCCGGCCACCGAAGCGGAGTCGTCACATGAGTGGCGCCTCACCTGACGCCCTGAGTCGCTATTCCCGGCAGCTCCTGTTGTCGCAAATCGGTATTGAGGGCCAGGAGCGGCTGCTGCAGTCGCGCGTCGCGGTGATTGGCGTGGGCGCGCTCGGGACGGCCCTGGCATCAGGGGTCGTGCGAGCGGGGGTCGGCTATGTACGTCTGGTGGATCGGGACTTCATCGAGGAGCACAACTTGCAGCGTCAGACGCTCTTCGACGAGGATGATATCGCGGCTAACCTGCCCAAGGCTGTGGCCGCGGCGGCCAAGCTGCGGCGCATCAACCACAACGTAACGGTGGAGGACGTGGTCGCGGACGTGAACCCCGGCAACGTCGAGGCGCTGATTTCCGACTGCGACCTGGTACTGGACGGCGGGGACAACTTCGAGGTGCGCATGCTCGTGAACGATGCATGCCTCAAGCACCAGCTTCCGTGGATCTACGGTGCCGCGATCGGCGTAACCGGGATGACGATGCCCTTCTTGCCGGGGGATGGGCCCTGCTTCCGTTGTATGGTGAGCGAGCTGCCCACCCCCGGATCGATTGACACATGCGACACAATCGGCGTGCTGGGAACGGTGCCACAAGTGGTCGCTGCGCTTCAGGTGACTGAGGCATTGAAGCTGCTGACGGGCAACGCTCAAGATCTTTGCCGCGATCTACGTATCCTCAACCTCTGGCAGGGAACGACGGACAGGATCCATCTAGGTAAAGACGATACGGCCTGCCCGGCGTGCGACGAAGACCGCTACGAGTTCCTGGATGGAAAGCACGGAACAACCGGTGCCGTGCTGTGCGGTCGCGACGCCGTGCAGATCAAGCCGCGTAGCCACCAAGCACCAGACTTCGAGAAGCTGGCAAGCCGCCTGGCCTCGCTGGCGGATGTGGTTCACAATGCGTATCTCCTGCGCTTGCGCACAGAAGGATATGAGCTCACGCTCTTCAAAGATGGGCGTGCCATCGTCAAAGGAACGGACGACGCCGGGGTTGCCCGAGCCATCTACGCACGCTACATCGGGGGATAAACGTCTTATCCGCTCCGTGCACGGCGATGGGGCTCCAGTGAACGGGCGCTGAGGCGGGCGCCTCAGCGCCGGTTTATTGGTGCCCTTCCTTCGCGGTGCCTGCGTTGTCGCACTATCTTTGAGGCCTCGACGGCGACAAAGACGATGGTGCTCAATCCCAGGGTCAGTAGGAGTTGTCCCGGGCTGAGCGCTGCAGTGTTAAAAATCTCCTGCAGGAAAGGGACATAAACAACGGCAAGCTGGAGTATGAGAGTCAACGCGACTGCCCCTATCAAAGCGGGGTTGGTAAAGACACCCAGTTGGACCAAGAGGTATCGATCGGAGCGGATGGCCAAGGCATTCCCCATCTGCGCGAGCGCCAGGGTGGTGAAGACCATGGTGCGCCAAACCCGGTCGTCCAGCGTCAGGCCGGTGCCGAGGGCCAGCAACTCCGGGAGAAGCGCTACAACGCCCATCAAGACCCCGACCCAGAGTATGTAAGTACTGAGCCCACGCGCGAGGACGCTCTCGTTGGGGGGATGCGGAGGGCGGTCCATCGTATCAGGCGCGGCAGGTTCCACCGCCAAAGCCAGACCGGGCAGGCCATCTGTCACGAGATTGATCCAAAGGATCTGGAGCGGACTCAGCGGAATCGGCAGACCCAGAAGTGGCGCCAGCAGCATCACGAGAATCTCACCGACGTTGCTGGACATCGTATACTTGACGAACTTGCGGATATTCTCGTAGATCGTGCGGCCCTCTTCCACGGCACGGACAATGGTGGCAAAGTTGTCGTCCATCAGGACCATGTCAGAGGCTTCCCTGCTTACATCTGTGCCGGTGATACCCATGGCTACGCCGATGTCAGCACGCTTGAGCGCCGGAGCATCGTTGACGCCATCCCCCGTCATGGCCACAATCTGGCCCCGATCCTTCAGGGCTTCGACGATCTTGACCTTGTGCTCGGGGCTTACCCGTGCATACACGGAGACATCACCGACGACATCATCCAAGTCCTCGACAGACATCTGCGCCAACTGTTGGCCCGTGATGACCGGCACGTCATCGGAGGAATCGGGCGACACGATGCCGAGATCGCGGGCAATGTGCAAGGCCGTAAGCGGGTGGTCGCCGGTGATCATCACCGGACGGATGCCGGCGGTGCGGCACCGGGCGACAGCGTCGCGCACCTCGGGACGGGGTGGATCGATCATGCCGA
>SLDA01000220.1 GCA_007125545.1 Thermoflexales bacterium
GGACACTCGTGGGCGCTGCCTGCGACCATGCTGACAAGCGCATAGCGTCCTCGCCGCCGGGACGGCGAGTCGGCACGGCCCTACCCCGTCCAAGCCCGCCCAGGCCACCCAGCAGCCCACCCAACCCACATCCCAGTACCAGAGAGACTGCGATTACCATAGCAGCAAAACGCACACGCTGGTGCCGAGGACTTCGAAGTTGCGCGCCATACGGCCGGGGCGGCGCGTCAGATTGTCTGCTCTTGCTGTCCATGTCTATGGATGCGGCCTCCTATAGGGTTCCCCTTACCATAATCGAAACCCACGCGTGTTCATGCTGTACTGCGTTGGGAATAGCTTTGGAATGCTTAGATGTGTTGGTGCGGAGACGCGCACGAGCGGCAGCGCAGCTTCTGAGCGCCGCCCCCGCGGTATCGACGTCAGCGTCGTCCTGAGCCGTAGGGATGGGGCTCGGCGTCGGAGTTGGCGTAACGGTAGGTGTCGGGCTGGGCGTCTGAGCTGGCGTAGATGTTGCTGTCAGAGGTGCAGTTGCGGCAGGCTGCGCCGTAGGTGTGATGAGCGTTTATGCAATGTAGAGGAGTCAGATCGCGCGTCTGGTCTGTTCATTGTACTGTATGTTTGCCTCCGAAAACGTGATCCTACATTATCGGAATGCGCGGGCTCGTGAGGACGTTCTAGGTTGGGGATCGCGGCGCCCAGGTTAGCATAGTTGGTTATATTTGGCTCAACGTGCGGGTTCAACAGCGGCGGTACCGGCCTTCGCTAGGTGTGCGTCAGTCTTCCGCATGATCCGGACCTTTGAGCTCTCTGTGCTGAACAGGAGCTCGCATAAACGATGCACTTGGTCTTCAGGCGCCATCCGCTAGCGTCGGAAGCTCAAAGGTCGTGCATGTGACCCGCTTGGGGGTGAGGCAACCGGACTGCACTTGGGGAACATGACGCGCACCCGGCTTCGCTTCATCGCTTGCGCTGGGTGCGCTTCCGTGCTATCGTGAACCGATGCGACTATGAGCCAAACGTAGAGGGGGAACGATGAGACGACCGGCTGAGGTAGTTTTGAGCGCGATATTCGGATTTGTGGCTAGCGGGCTGATGCTGGCATTGACCATAGCCGGCATTAGCATTCTGAGTCGTGGGGGTGAGGCCTATGAGCTCTTTGCAGAAACGTGGCGCTGGTCGCCCACGTTCCACGTCGCCCGTGCACTGCTATCGACTCTTGTCTTCGGCGTAGCGAGCGTATACATGCTGCAGGCAAACGGCTGGGCGCGAAATCTCTTCGTCGGCTGGAGCTGGCTCCAACTCATCCTCGATATCCGCACCGGCCCTCACTTTCAGGGGGGATGGAGCGCCGTCAGCTTCGTTCAGGTTATCTTAACTTTCGTCCTATCCTATCTACTGCTGACGGGCTCCTCCCGGAAGTATTTCGAGGAAGAAGGGGGCTAGAAGTCGTAGTCGATCCACCAGGTTAGACTTTGACCCGGCGCTACCGTTCGCTCGAAGAAGGGCTCCCACGAGAAGGTGTTCGCGTTGCCCCAGATGGGAAAGAAGTTGGGCACGTAGCTGCACGTAGCGGTAACGAGGCCCAGCTTGGGGTGCTTCTGGATCGCGACCAGCTTTGCCGTCGCGTCATGGTCGAGTGCCTGATAGTAGCCCCGCTGCCAGTCCTCGCCCTTCCGGCGGATGAAGCCATCGATGCCCATCTCAAACCCCTCATTCTCGGGAAAGCGCAGGGGAATGTTGAACTTGACCAGTTCGTCGCCGGCGGGGTGCGGATAGAAGGGGTGCGGGAACCAGCGGAACCCGAGCGGTCGCCCCTCGTTGCGTATGAAGACCTCCGAGCGCACCGTCCGGCCCATGACGGTCACGGTCTTCTGTAGCTCTACCTCATAACCGCGGAAGCTGTGATGGGTCGTCATCTGCACCATCGCGCCATCCGCCTCGATCCCCCACTCGCACCAGAGGATTACCTTGTTCTGGGTGAGGTCCACGGTGCCAATGCCCAGAATGAGGGCCAGACCATCGGTGGGCACGGGGACACCGGTCGTTCGCGGACTGCCTACGCCTGTTAGTGGCTCCAGGTTGAAGGCGTCGGGAATGCCCTGACCGTCGAAGGTATTGAAGCTGTTGGGAAAGGTCGGACCGCTCATAAGGTCGCCGTGTTCGGCATCTGCCACGGCGAAGATATAGCCGCCGGTACAGTAGCGGGTACCGAGTTGCGCACGGTCGGCAACGGGATGGAGAACAGAGACGTCCAGCGCCTCACTCTTCAATATATACATCGCGGGGTTACCTCCAGATTAACTAATACCTGCCTTTAGCTTAGCCCCGTTTGGGGACGCCACAAGTGATCGAAAGAGGATCAATTCGCGCCTGGAGAGAATTAGACTACACTCTTGGTAGGAGGTAATGGCCCATGATCTATACCGCACGCGCTATCGCAGACGTCTTTGAGGAAATCGCCCCGCTAAGCTCCGGGCTGCCCGGCGACCAGCTCGGATTCCAGTTTGGAGACCCGAGCCGGCAGATCGCAGGGCTGGCCTGTATGTGGGCCGTCCATACCACGAGCATCCGCGCGGCGGTCGATCAGGGTTTGGATATGTTCCTTTGCCATGAGGCACTCTGGTCCGACCCCGATGATAGCCCGTGGTATGCCGTGCCCCACGAAGGGGAGATCGTGGTTAACGAGCTGCGCCGAAAGCTCCTGGAGCGGCACAGCGTGGTCGTCTACCGGGCGCACTCGAACTGGGACGCGCTGCCTGTCGATGGCGTGCCGGATCAGGCCGTACGAGCCCTGGGTATCGCCGGACTGCGCGAGGTGGCGCAAGAGCGTTTCTTCACCGTGCAGGAGCTTCCGCACCCCATGACCGCGCGTGAGCTGCGAGACCAGACAGCCAAGGGGCTGGGCTATAGTGGCTGTCGCCTCTTCGGTGATGGGGATCAGATTGTTCACCGGTTCGCGTTCCTGATCGGCGGCTTTGGCGAGAACCAATTGCATATGCCCCAGGTCGCGCGGGGGCTAGGTGCCGAGGCGCTCATCATCGGAGAAATGAGCGAATTCATCGTCATGGACGCATTGGAGATGGGGCTGCCCGTTATAGAGACGCTGCACAGTGTCAGCGAGAGCCCTGCCATCCGGCGCCAAGCCACTATGCTGGCTGAGCGGCTGCCGGGCCTGCCGGTTCGCTACGTGCCGAGCGGGGCGCTGGCATTCCGGTAGTGGGCACCAAGCAAGACGCGGCCCCGGCAATCGGCGGGGTCGATCGGTTTCTTATCGAGACTATGTACGATCTTAATGAGGCGGTTGGCGTGCTGGGCGGCTGCTCCGGCACCGCGCCCGCGCACATTCGTGCCCTGGCAGCGGCGTTACAAGAACGGCTCGCGCGCGCGACGGGATAGATGAAGCTGCTCATTGCCGGTGGTACCGGCTTCCTCGGCTACCACGCGCTGCGCGAGGCCTTGCGGCGAGGTCATACCGTGACCGCGCTGGGCCGTCCTCCCCTACCCGCGGCGGAGCTCTTTCCCCACTCGGTTCGGTTGATCGAAGCCGACCTCGGGACCCTATCCGATCACGAACTGACCGGTGTGACCGCCGGCTACGACGGCGTGGTCTTTGCAGCGGGCGCTGACGACCGTGCCCTGCCGCGCGCGCCGGCCTACGACTACTTCTATGATGCCAACGTACGGCAGTGCACCCGCTTCTTGCAGGCAGCACGGCAGGGCGGCGCGCATCGCGCGGTGGTCCTCAACTCCTATTTCGCTTACTTCGACCGTGTCTGGCCACACATGCGGCTTGCCGAGCGACATCCCTACATTCGCAGCCGGGTCGAACAGGCGCAAGCTGCTGAGGTCGAGGGACTGGCAGTGATGATCCTGGAACTCCCCTATATCTTTGGCGTGATGCCGGAGGGGTTCGACTACGTCCCTATATGGAAGCCGTTGGTCGACTACGTCCGCTCGCCGTGGCCTCTGTTCTATACGCGGGGTGGCACGGCGATGATCGCCGTGCAGCACGTAGCAGAGGCGATCGTGGGCGCGCTGGAGCGGGGCGAGCCGGGGCGGCGCTATCCCATCGGCGACGAGAACCGCACCTGGGAAGCGTGGCTGACCCTGATCGGCGAGCTGGCAGGACGGCGCAAACGGTTTGTTGCCGTTCCACCAGCCCTGGTACGGGTAGGCATGGTCGGACTGCGCCTCTGGTGGCGGGCGCGCGGTCTGGAGAGTGGGTTGGAACCGGTGGCATTCGTAGATCTCCAGACGCGCCACACCTACTACGATCCGGCGCCCTCTCGCGAGGCGTTGGGCTACGGGCAAGGAGGTCTGGATGCAGCGCTGGCGGTGACCGTTCGCGCGTGTATCAGAGCCGCGACTTAGCGCTGCGGTAATCAGGAAGGAAGCGCGATCCAGCCGACCCCTTTATCGATCTCACGGTGCACAGCAAACCACGCTTCGGGAACAGCATCTCCTTTCGTTGACGATCACCTCCTGACATCCAAGGCTGATGGGCTCGAGTGAGTTCAGCCATCACCGTGCTGTTAAGGTGTAGTCGGATGATGCTTCGCAACACCGAACTTGACATCGAATCGCCAACGATTACAATATCGGTAAGGGATAACGGAATTCGATAGAGGCGGTGAGTATGTCTTTGTCTCGCGATCTTTTCCTCGGCTTTGTCAAGATGCACATCCTCTACCATGCCGGCGAAGAACCGGTCTATGGGCTATGGATGATCGAAGAGTTGGCGCGGCACGGCTACACGTTGAGCCCCGGAACGCTCTACCCTATGCTGCACAGCTTGGAGGAAGAAGGGCTATTGGCGCGTGAAAAACGGGTGGTGGAGGGCAAAGTCCGCAAGTATTACACGCTCACCGAAACCGGGGAAACAGCGCTCGCAGAAGGACGGGAAAGGGCCATCGAATTGCTTCGCGAAATCAGCCCCGGGCCGTAGAGGCCGAGCTTGCCGCAGCACCTTGGCCTGATCATGCTGAATACTGACGAAGGAGTGGTATATGTCAAAGCTTAAGGGTCTCGAGAATGACACGATGTTGTTCCGCTTCTCGCTCTACGGCTTTCTGAAGAA
>SLDA01000130.1 GCA_007125545.1 Thermoflexales bacterium
AGTGCGACCGCCACTGATGATGTCGGCGTCACGCAGGTCGCTTTCTTCGCGGACGACACTCCCATCGGGATCGACTCCGATGGTACCGATGGCTGGTCGGTAACCTGGGAGACTACCGACTTCGCCGACGGAGCCGTCACGGTGACAGCGACTGCTACCGACACGGCCGGCCAGACGGCGACCGACAGCATTCAGGTTGTCGTGAACAACGTCGAGGAGCCTCCCAGTGCCATCCAGCTCAGCGCGATCGGCTACAAGGTCCGGGGCCGGCAGCATGCTGATCTTTCGTGGAGTGGCGCGACGTCGAGCCAGGTAGTGATCTTTCGCAATGGGACCGAAATCGCGACTGTGGCGAATGACGGTTTCCACACAGACAACATCGGCGCAACAGGCGGCGGATCGGTGACCTACCAGGTCTGCGAGGTAGGAACCGCTGTCTGCTCCAACCAGGTGACGGTCACCTTCTAGCTCGATCGTCTCTCCCCTATCACAAGCGCTGCCCGGCTTAGCATCCGGGCTGCGCTTTTCCCTGCTAGCTCCCGGGTAGGGTGCCCGGGTTGGCCGCGACCTACCTATCGGCAATGCTCCCAACACATGCCTAACACTCCCCGTCCGTTCTAACCATGGGCCTCGTCTACCCTTACGTTGAAGCAGGCGACAGAACCGCTTGCGCGGAAGATGAGATGAACATGAGGTAAGTGTAGAGGAGGGAGACGTGGAAGAGAGACGGACGTCAAATACGGGGCTGTATGTGCTCCTGGTCGTGGTCCTGATCGCCTTTCTGGTCTGGGCTCTGGTCTTTGCCCGAGATGCCGGCGACCCGAACGGGAACGGCCCCGGCCTCGATCCTAACGGCCCCAACAACGGCGACGAGCCACCCGCAGACCCACCGCCCGAAGAGGGGAATACGGCTCGCGGTTGGAACCCGGCACCAGGCTAGGGTCTAGCATAGAATAGGTGGTCCGGGCCGTCAGCGGCAGGTAAGTAACCGATCGCCCACGGCGTACGCTGACAGGCTATCCGTGTATCAAAGCCTTCTTCATCAAAGGCACGGTTTGGGTTGGCGGCTGCGCGGGGAGCTTTTCGCCGAAAAGCGCAGCCGCCGACTGTTGCCTAGCCCCACACCATCCCGCCGGCCATATCCCCGCCCTCCCTCCTCACGAATCACGAATCACGAATCATTGTCCCCGCTGGACTCTTCCCCAACCTGCGCTATTCTGTATCCACCTAGGAGGTGATTCATACCATGACGCCGATCCGTAATCTTATGCGCTTCCTCAAACCCTACCGGCACTGGGCCATTCTGGCTCCCGTGCTGATGTTACTGGAGGTCGTTGCGGACCTGCTGCAGCCGCGCCTCATCCAGCGCATCGTCGATGTGGGTATTGCCAACCAGGACATGGCCGTGATCACCACCACGGGACTCTGGATGATCGGCATCTCCATTGTGGGCGCAGTCATCGGCATCGCCTGTACCACCACCTCGGTACTCGCGGCGCAGGGTTTTGGCGCCGACCTGCGCGATGCCCTCTTCGAGAAGGTGCATTCCCTCTCCTTCGGCAACGTGGACCGGCTGGGGACGGGGCAGCTCGTCACACGGCTCACGAGCGACGTCACCCAGGTGGTGCAGCTCGTCTCGATGATGCTGCGGGTGATGCTGCGCGCACCGCTGCTCGTTGTCGGCAGCCTGGTGATGGCGGCACTCACCAGCCCGCGACTGGCGCTGATGTTTATCTTCCTCGTGCCGGCGCTCAGCGTGATTATGGCCTGGGTCGTCAAGCGGGCCTACCCGATGTACAGTGACGTGCAGGAGCAACTCGACGGCCTCAACACCGTGATGCAGGAGAATATGGCCGGCGTTCGCGTAGTGAAGGCCTTTGTCCGTGCGGACTACGAGATCGAACGCTTTGGACAGGTGAACGATGCCTTGAAGGACATCGCCGTGCGCGCGGCGCGGACCGTCGCCATCGCCCAGCCGCTCATGATGACCGCTCTCAACTTGGCCGTGGTCGGGGCCATCTACTTCGGCGGCCTTCAGGTCAGCGTGGGCACGCTCACAGTGGGGCAGGTGATCGCGTTCGTCAACTACCTGACGCGTACCTCCTGGGCGCTGATGTTCGTCAGCATGCTGTCGATTATGATTGCGCGGGCGCAGGCCTCCGCCTCCCGGATCGACGAGGTGCTCGCCTCGCAGCCACAGGTCGCCGACCTGCCCGAGACCACGCCGGTGACACAGCTCCTGGGGCACGTGGCCTTCCAGGACGTGGCGTTTAGCTACAATGGCTCCCGTGTTGACACAGATGTTGCGAAAGACGCCGTTCTCCGCGATATCAGCTTCACCGCCGCGCCGGGCCAGATGATCGCCGTGCTCGGCGCGACAGGCTCCGGCAAGTCCAGCCTCGTCCATCTGATCCCCCGCTTCTATGATACGAGCGCGGGTGCGGTCACCGTCGATGATCTTGATGTACGCACCGTGTCTCAGGAGGAGCTTCGCCGCCACATTGCCGTAGCCCTGCAGGACTCGGTGCTCTTCAGCGGCACCATCCGTGACAACATCCGCTACGGGCGTCCGGACGCGACCGACGCCGAGGTGCAGGCTGCCGCGGAGGCAGCACAGGCCCACGACTTCATACGCTCCTTACCTCAGGGCTACGATACGGCGCTGGGCCAGCGAGGCGTAAACGTTTCCGGCGGACAGAAGCAGCGCATTGCGATCGCCCGCGCGCTCCTGATGCGACCGGCGGTCCTCATCCTCGACGATAGCACCAGTTCGGTAGATGTGGAAACGGAGGCCCGCATCCAGGATGCGCTGACCCACCTCGATCACGGTGGTGGCGCTGCGCCGACCCTCTTTGTCATCGCACAGCGCATCAGCACGGTCCTCAATGCTGACAAGATCCTGGTCCTCGATCAGGGCCGGGTCGTGGCCGAGGGCACCCACGATGAACTGATGACCTCGAGCGTGGTGTATCGCGAGATCTACGACTCGCAATTGGGAAGTGGGGTGGTGGCACATGGCGCAGACTAACAACAACCAGGACGAAAAAGATCGCGAGAGCCGGGAGAAGTCCAGTCCCCGCCGCGGCGGCGGGCCGATGGGCCACCTGATGGGGCCCAAGGTGCGCGCAAAGGACGTGCAGGGCACGCTGCTGCGCCTGTGGGGCTATCTTGGCCGGCAGAAGCGCGCGCTCGTGATTACAGCTGTGCTCGTCGTCATCTCCTCGGGTTTGGATGTGGTCGGGCCCTTCCTGATGGGACGGGCCATCGACGCCGTGGTCGGAAGCGGAATGGGTCTATCGGATGCCAATCTGGCTCTCCTTACCGAGACGGCTCTGCTGATGCTGGGTATTTACCTCTCCAGCGCCGCGGTAAGCTGGCTGCAGACCTATGTGATGGCCGGGGCTTCGCAGCAGGCCGTCACCGACATCCGCAACGATCTCTTCGGCAAGCTGCAGACGCTGTCACTCCGCTTCTTCGACCAGCGCACGCATGGCGAATTAATGAGCCGCTTGACCAACGATGTCGAGAGTGTGTCGAATGTGTTGACCAATGGCATCACGCAGCTTCTGTCCAGTTTGCTGAGCCTGGTGGGGGTTGCGGCGATTATGCTGCTGCTCAACTGGCGGCTGGCAGCGGTGACCCTTGTCACGGCGCCGCTGATGGTGATGCTGAGCCGCTGGATTGCTAAGCGCACCCGCAGCGGGTTCCGCCAACAGCAGGCGTTTATGGGCGATCTCAATGGCTTGATCGAAGAGACGATCACGGGCCAGCGGGTGGTGAAGGCGTACGGGCGCGAGCGGGATGTCGTGTCGCAGTTCAAGGGGATCAACCAGGACCTGCGTGGCGCGTCCACGCGCGCGCAAGTCTTCGCCGGGGCGCTGCCGCCGGTCACCAGCCTGGTGAACAACACAGGGCTGACGATCGTGGCGTTGGCCGGCGGCTGGATGGCGGTGCGCGGTCTGGCGACGGTGGGTGACATCGCCAGCTTTGTCCAGTATGCGCGGCGCTTCGGATGGCCGCTCAACTCCATTGCCAGCCTCTATAACGAGATTCAGTCGGCCATCGCCGGCGCTGAGCGTGTCTTCGAGACGTTGGACGAGGTGCCCGAACTGTCCGACAGTCTCGAGGCGCTGCCGCTCGCCGAAGTGAAGGGCGATGTGGTCTTCGACGACGTCGGCTTCGGCTACGAGCCCGGTGTGCCGGTGCTCAGGAATGTCAGCTTGCACGCCAAGCCGGGCCAAACGATCGCGCTGGTCGGTCCCACCGGTGCGGGTAAGACAACGATCGTGAACTTGCTGACCCGCTTCTATGATATCGACAGCGGCCGGATTCTGATTGATGGGACGGACATCCGCGAGCTCAAGATCGACGACCTGCGCCGGCGGCTGGGGATCGTCCTGCAGGACACCTACCTCTTTGCCGACACCGTGATGGAGAACATCCGCTACGGTCGCCTCGACGCGACCGATGACGAGGTCGTGGCGGCAGCGAAGCTGGCGAACGCGGACCAGTTCATCCACCGGCTGCCGCAGGGCTATGCCACTATGCTCTCCGAGCGCGCGAGCAACCTGAGCCAGGGACAGCGCCAGCTGTTGGCGATCGCGCGGGCGGTGCTTGCGGATCCCGCCATCCTGGTGCTGGATGAGGCGACGAGCAGCATCGACACGCGGACGGAGAAGACGATCCAGGAAGCGATGCTCCGGTTAATGGAAGGGCGCACGAGCTTCGTCATCGCCCACCGGCTCTCGACGATCCGCGAAGCGGACAAAATCCTGGTGATCGACGGCGGCCGCCTCATCGAGCGCGGCACGCACGCGGAGTTGCTCGCCGCCGAGGGCTTCTACCACCACCTCTACCTCGCACAATTCAAAGGCCACCTCCAGCTAGTCCCCGAACTCGCCGGCTGAGCCGGGTGGGGTTCTAGAACTGAGCGAGCTAGTGCGCGCCTCCGCCTCTGCCTCCTCCCCGTCGGGGGAGGCCGGGTGGGGGTCTGCCTCCGGCCGAGTTGGCGTGTGGGTTTGGCACTGACCGATCGGCCTCTGCCTCTGCCTCCTCCCCGTCGGGGGAGGCCGGGTG
>SLDA01000261.1 GCA_007125545.1 Thermoflexales bacterium
GCTCTCCCCACCTGCTTCAGAACAGCCAAACTTCAGGAGACAGAGCGGACACCGATCCCCTCCCGGCCTCTCCCGAGGGGGGAAGCGGCAGACACACAGGGGGATGTGGGAGGATGGCGCGACGGTACGGTTGCCTTTCCAACTCTACCCACGATTCCGGCTGCAACTCAAACTTGCGATGGATGCGGTCTGGTTTATACTGGTGGCAGCCGCCAACCTGATAAGCTGTATGCCACACTGCCGGCATCCGGGTTGGTGAGGCACCGTTGGCCCTGACGACCATCATCTCCGTCTTCACACTTCTTCTGGGCTGCACCGGACACATAATTCACGCACGACATCGCTGCGATCGTCGTACTACACACCAGATGGGGGTACGCTATGGACGTTGTTGACCTGAAGCTGAGGTCGGCCGGTCGGGAGAGCCGCGCCTGTGACGAGGCGCCCGTGGAGGACCAGGAGGCGGAGGCGCCTGCCGGTGCCGCGGCGCCTGAGCTCTGGGTGGCTGCCGCCGAGGCGGCGCCCTCCTCGGCGCCATCTGTAGCACCCTCTGGGACACCCTCTGGGGCGCCGCTGCTCCCCTTCTCAGCCGAGACATCCTCTGCAAACCGGCCCGCTATTGCGATGACCACCCCCGAGGGCACGCTCATCTCCGTGAATGACGTGCTGCTCCGGATGTGGGGCTATGCCACCCCGGGCGAGGTGCTGGGCCGGCCGCTGGGCGTGCTCTGGCAGTGCCCCGAAGAGACCGCCGCGCTCTGGCAAGTGCTGGAGTCGGAAGGCAGGTGCGACCACCAACTGGAGGCCTGCCGCAGCGACGGCACTCGCTTCTGGGTTAGCTTCTCGGCCAGTACGGTGCTGGGGGAGGAGGGCGAACGCACGCGCGTGTTGGCCAGCTTCGTCGACGTGACCCGGCAGAAGCAGGAGGAGGCGGCGCTGCGCCGGCATGTGTCGGAGCTGGATGCCTATGCACAGATGGTGGCCCACGAGCTCTCCAATCCTCTGGCGCGCGTGATCGGTTATGCCGAGATGCTGAGAGCCGAGGTGGATCAGTTCTCACACGCAGAGCTGGAGCTGTATCTGCAACGCATTTTGGAAGCCGGATTTCAGGCCGACCGGACGATCAAGGAGCTCCTGCTGCTGGCGCGGCTGGGGCACCTCGAGGAGCCGCCGGTAAGCCCGCTGGATATGGATGACACGGTGCGGCCGGTGCTGGAGCGGATGGAGCCGCAGATCGACCGCTACCGGCCCGAGATCGTGCTCCCCGAGAGCTGGCCCGAGGTTGTCGGGCATACGACCCTGGTCGAGCACGTCTGGGAGAACTATCTGAGTAATGCGTTCAAATATGGCGGCAGTCCCCCGCACGTGGTCGTTGGATGGGATCCGGTCTTCACGCCGGACGGCGCAGCGGCGCGTGAGTCAATCCGGTTCTGGGTACGTGACAACGGGCCCGGTATCCCGGAGGAGAAGTGGTCGCAGCTCTTCCAACCCTTCACGCGTCTGTCGCCAGGAGCGGGTGGGGGCCAGGGGTTGGGCCTGTCGATCGCGCGCACCATCGTGGAGAAGCTGGGCGGGCAGGTGGGCGTTGAGAGCGAGCTGGGGAAAGGTAGTACGTTCTGGTTTACCTTGCCGAAAAGTGGGGGGTGCTCCCTTGATACATAGAAACTATGTTCTATGATGGAGACATAGAACATAGTTCGTAGTCAGGGGAGGTGGCGAGGTGACACAGGAGGCGGGCAGGGCGCGCCGGTGCACGGCGCTGCGAGTCAACGGCAAGCCATGTCAGGGCTGGGCACAACGGGATAGCGATCCTCCCCGTTGTGTGACCCACGCGGGTTCGGGCGAGGCCCCAAGCGCGGGGCGTGAGCCGGGCGAGGCCGAGCCGATCAGCATTGCGTCGATCATCGCGGATCTGGCGAGCAAGCAGAGGGCGATCTCGGAGTACCTCGATAGGCATCTCACTCCGGAAGCGACCGACCTCGACGAGATCGCCAATCTCTTCGCGCTCCACGGCTTGAATGCCAGCCGGCTGGGCCGGCTGCTGCGCGATCAGCGCGCGCTCTCCGGCGCCGCTTCCGACGGGATCGCGGGCGCTATCGCACAAGCCCTGGACGAGCTGAGCACCGAGCTGGGGGCCGACCTGTGACGGCAGAGGGTGGGCAGGCACTCAGGGATGCTATCCGGCGGGCCCGCGCGCGCATTCCAAGCTGCAGCCCCCACGTGGCCCTGCACCGGCTGCTCGCGCAGAACCTGACGCAGCGCGACCTGGCGGCGCTCACTTTCGAGATGGGCCTTGACTTTGACGACCTACCTGGCGATCTGCTCGCCGACAAGGCGCGCAGTCTGATTCTGGTGGTGAAACGCCACGGCGCCGAAGCGCATCTGCTGGCTCAACTGCGCCGCTACCGGCCCGACCTCCGCGGTCCGGTCGAGCTCCTGGAGGAAGCGTTTCTGTGAGCCGGCAGCTCTCGCGGGCCCTGCGCTACTGGCTCGGCGATCTCGCCACCTTCTCGCGCCTGGTGCTCAAACAGCCCCTACGTCGCTACCAGTTGGAGCCCGCAGCCGCGATTTTGCGCTCGGTGCTGCAAGGCCAGGGCCACACCTTTGCCGTGATGATGGCCCGGCAGGCCGGGAAGAACGAGCTCTCGGCCCAGCTGGAAGCCTATCTACTCAATCTCTACCGCCGGGCAGGAGGACAGCTCGTGAAGGCGTCGCCCACCTACAAGCCGCAGACGCTCAACTCGATTCTACGCCTGTGCGACCGGCTCGATAATGTCTGGAATACCGGGCAGTACCGGCGGCGCGAGGGCTATATCGTGGAGCTCGACCGGGCCCGCGCCTTCTTCTTCTCCGCCGAACCCTCTGCCCGGGTCGTGGGGGCCACGGCGTCGCTCCTCCTGGAGGGGGACGAAGCGCAGGACATCGCGCCGGTCAAATGGGAGAAGGACTTCACGCCGATGGGCGCCTCAACCAACGTGACGACGGTCTTCTGGGGCACGGCGTGGACGTCGAGCACGCTGCTGGCCCAGCGGATTGCATTTCTGGAGCAGCAGCAAGCTGCCGATAGGGTGCAGCGTGTCTTTCGCGTGGACGCCGACGAAGTCGCCGCCGAGGTTCCGGCCTACGGTGACTTCGTCCGCGCCCAGACGGGGCGGTTGGGACGCAACCACCCGCTGATACGCACCCAGTTTTTCCTCGAGCTCGTCGACGGCAGTGGCGGGCTCTTTCCCCTCTCACGCCGGGCTCTGATGCGGGGTGGCCACAGTCGCCGCTCGATCCCAGAGCCCGGCCACCACTATGCGCTACTGATCGACGTCGCCGGTGAGGATGAGACTGCCGGGAGCGTGGTCGAGCGCCATCTGCTGGAGAACCCGCGCCGCGATGCGACGGCCATCACGGTGGTCGACGTCGATGTGGCGGCCCGGTCTGCCGGCGGCCTGCGACTGTACCGCGTGGTCGACCGCAAGCTGGTTCTCGGAGAGCGGCACACGACCCTTCACGGGCAGATCCTGGCGCTGGCCCGGCTCTGGCACGCGGGGTGGGTCGTGGTGGATGCGACCGGGGTGGGTGCTGGGCTGGCTTCCTTTCTCGTGCACGCGCTGGGCGATGCGGCCCGCGGCGGGCGCGTGGTGCGCGTCGAGTTCTCGCCGGGGGTGAAGTCGGATATGGGGTGGGCATTTGTCGCGCTGGTGGAGACGGGGCGCTATCAGGAGTATGTGGAGGACGAGACGCCCGAGACGCGCCAGTTCTGGTATGAGGTCGAAGCGTGTAAGTATGAGGTCGGGTCGGGACCGGAGAAGCGGATGCGCTGGGGTGTCTGGGAGGCGCCCGCTTACGATGGCCTGATCGCGCGAGGTCACGACGACTTGCTGCTCTCTGCAGCGCTCTGCACGGTGCTCGACAGGCAGCCGCCGCCCGGTGGGGCCGTCGGTGATGTGGTCGAGGTGGCCGATGCGCTGACAGAGGTTGATGCGGGAGAGTGGTAGGCACAGGGGAGGCCAGGCAATGACGGCTAGCGAACGAATGCGGGCACTGTGGCGGTCAATTGTGGGTGGGCAGTTGCCGGAGAGCGGTCAGGCGTTGTCGCCCGTGCACGGGCGCGTGAGCGACGAGGACGACGGCTGGAGCGCCTACGGACGGGCGCCCGGGGACCGGCCCTATGCCGAGGTCTGCGCCGACCTGCAGGATGCGTTGGAGGCGTGGCGCCGTAACTTCATGGTGCGCCGGGTGGTGAACCTGACCCGGAGCTATGCAGTGGGCGGGGGCATCACCTTCGACAGCACCGAACCGGCGATCGCGGAGTTTGTCACGCGCTTCTGGAACCATCCCAAGAACCGTATTGGGCGCCGGTTGGGCGTGATCTGCGACACGCTGACGCGAGACGGCGAGATCTTCCCGATTCTGTTCACCAATCCGGTCGACGGGGTGTCCTACTTGCGCTTCAAAACGGCCCGCCAGATCCGCGAGGTAGTGACCCGATCCGGCGACTACGAGACCGAGCTGGGCTATGTGGAGGATGCGGCGGATGGCTCGGAGCGTGAGTGGATCTCGCCGCAGCACCCGCTGGCCTTCCCCGAGCCTCTCTCCGCTCCATCCCAGCTGCAACCCCTGATGCTCCATTGGGCCGTCAATAAGCCGGTGGACGGCACGCGTGGGGAGAGCGACCTGACGCCGATTTTGCCCTGGGCCCTGCGCTACTCGGAGTGGCTGAAGGACCGGGTGCGCTTGAACCGGCAGCGGACGCGCGCCGGTATGATGGACGTGGAGGTTGCCGACGACACGCAGGTGGAGGCGAAACGCCGCCAGTTGCGGCGCAGCAACCCGATCGAGGCCGGCATCTACGTCCACGGCGCGGGCGAGAAGCTGACGATGCACAGGTTGGAGATCGACGCGAGTCAGGCCGAGCAGGATGGCCGCGCGCTGCGCCTGGCGATTGCGACGGGCGCGAACCTGGGCTTGCATTATCTGGGCGAGGGGGAGGGTACGAACTACGCCACCGCCCGGGAGATGGGCGAGCCGACCGCGCGCTTCTACGCCGACCGGCAGCAGGAGATTGTGTGGATGCTCGAGGACC
>SLDA01000390.1 GCA_007125545.1 Thermoflexales bacterium
ATCGCGCTGTGGGATCTGGCGGGGAAGATGACCGGCCTGCCGGTTCACGCGCTGATCGGGAGCTATCGTACGCGGGTGCCGGCATATGCGAGCACGATTGACGGTGCCGTAACGGGTCCGCTGGCGACGCCGGAGTCGTTCGCAGACTTCGCGGAGGAATGCCTCGAGATGGGTTACCGGGGCTTCAAGATGCATCCGATGGCCTGGCCCGATGTGCGCACGCACGTCGAGGCTGTGCTGGCGATTGGGAAGCGGGTGGGGGGCCGGATGGATATGATGGTCGATCCCTACTGTCTATATCCGACTTTCGCGGATGCCCTTAAGGTCGGGCGGGCGTGCGACGAGGCGGGATTCTACTGGCTGGAGGATCCCTACTCGGACGGCGGCGTCACGCCGTTTAGCCATGCGCGACTCCGCGAGATGATCAAGACGCCGTTGCTTCAGGGAGAGCAGGTGGCGACGATCGAGCAGCGAATGGCCCTGGTCCTGGAGGGCGCGACGGACTTCGTGCGGGCTGATCTGGGCCGGCACGGGCTCACGGGATCACTGAAGCTGGCGCATGCGGCGGAGTCGGTGGGGATCGACATAGAACCGCACCGGGCGGGTCCTGCAGAGTTGCAGTTCCTGGCGGCGGTCAAGAATGCGAACTACTACGAAGTGGTGTGGGTACATCCGGTGATGCGGGATTCCGAGCCGCCGATCTACGCGAACGTGACGATCACGGGATTGGATTGCATCGACAAGGACGGGATGGTGGCCGTACCCGACGGGCCGGGGTTGGGGATTGAGTATGACTGGGACTATATCGAATCGGCGGGTACAGGATGGCTGAGATTGGCTGACTAGAGCCTCGACCCGAGCCGGAGCTGGCGTTGGTAAAGCGCCGGGTTTCGGCGGGATTGCGTTGTGCATCTTGTATCGCCACTGAGTATGGTAAGATGGAGAGTAACCGCAGGGGTGGTCGACTGGCGACACTCCCGGGATCGTGAGCCTGAAGGCGATAGGAGAGGTGAAGTGGTGAGGCGAAGGCAAGTAGTGCGTGTGCTGCTACGTGGGCTGCCGCTGCTTCTGGTGGCGACCGTCGCTGCGACGATCGCCGATCGGATCGCGCCTCTGCGCGCTCTGGACGTCTACCTTGCCGCCCATCCCGATGTCGCGTTGGTGATGGCGATTGTGACGTTGAATGTCGCCGTGGTGGGGCTGCTGCTCCTGATCGCGGTCCATTTCCTTATGCCGGCGGGCCAGAAAGATCCGAGGGGCCAGGCTGCCGTGCAGCTGATTCCTGTCGACGATGACCGGCAACGCAGCGGCGCCTATCCACCGCAGAGCGGTGCGCAGCGGTCGTCCCTCTCCGGACGTTTCCAGCAGAATATGCCGCAGTGGCGCCTCTTCGCTACCCGTCTGGGCGGCGTCTGCTTCGGCCTTGGCCTGTCGGGCTTCCTCTTTCTGGCCGGTCCGCCCTGTGTGAAGGCGCTCGCGCTCCTCGCGACCGTCTACGCGGCTGGGTGGTTGGCGTGGGACCTGGCGCGTACCAACGGGCGCTAGCGGGGCACGAGGAGAAGGGTTCCAAAGATGAAGACGGTTGGTCTGCTGGGCGGGATGAGCTGGGAATCGACGGGACTCTACTATCGGCTCATCAATGAAGGCGTGCGGGACCGGCTCGGCGGGCTTCATTCGGCGCGCATCATCCTCGTGAGCGTAAACTTTCGCGAGATCGAGGATCTGCGAGAAGCCGGCGATTGGCCGGGGGTGGGGAGAGCGCTGGCCCACGCCGCGCGAAAGGTGGAGGTTGCCGGCGCCGACCTGCTGCTCGTCTGTACCAACACGATGCACAAGGTAGCGCCGGAGATTCAGAAGGCGGTTGGCATCCCACTCCTGCACATCGCTGATGCAACCGCCGAACGGATCCTCGCCCGCGGCATACGCACGGTCGGCCTCCTGGGGACCAACTTCACCATGGAGGAGGACTTCTATCGCGGGCGGCTGATCGACAAGTATGGACTGACGGTTCTGGTCCCGCCGAAGCCGGACCGTGACCTCGTGCATCGCGTGATCTATGAAGAGCTCTGCTTGGGAGAGGTGCGCGATGCGTCGCGGGATGCCTATCTACGCATTATCGAGGATCTGCGAGACGCGGGTGCCGAAGGCGTGATTGAGGGATGTACCGAGATCGTGATGCTCGTCCGGCAGGCGCACACGGAGATTCCGCTCTTTGATACGACGGCGATCCACGCAGAGGCAGCGGTTGCGTGGATGCTGGAAGAGGGTCCCGACGCGACGTAACGGCGATGGAGGCCTGCTCCTTCGCCTAGAGTCGCCTCGTGAGCTAGACCTTTGGGCTCTCGGCGCCGGCGAACGGTCTCCGTCGATCAGGCGCTCCGTTTATGCAGGCTCCTGGTGGGCACGGAGAGCCCAAAGGTCGGGATGATGCGGAAATCTGATCCATACCCGTCTCCTCACCCTATGGGCTTCCCGACTTGACCGGTCTCGTTGTCCGACGGCGCCTGGAAGCCTCGCGCGCCCCACTCTGAGCACTGATGAGGCCGCGCGCGACGACGGCGCCGATGACAAGAATCCCGCCGAGCAGGGCGAGCGGACCCGGAGCTTCGCCGATGACCAGGAAGACCCAGAGGGGGTTGAGGATCGGCTCGAGCGTGACGATCAGGGTCGCTTCGAGCGCGGGCACGTGTTTGATGGCTGTGGAGTAGAGGGCGAAGGCGATCCCGATCTGGACGATGCCCAGGAAGCTCATAATCGCGACGTTCTGTAGGGCGAAGGACTCCCGCAGCATGGACGGCAGGCCGATGACTGCACCCATTATGTGGGCGAGCAGGATTGCCAGTCCTGGCGACCCATCCTTCTGCGACCGCAGGCAAACGGTCATAATCGCCATCGTGACGCCGCTCAGAATCGCCAGAAGATTGCCGATCCGACCGTCGAGGCTCAACTCATCTCCGAAGAAGAAGCCGAGGCCCGCGAGAATGAGCACGAGTGTGAACCAGTCGGTCCGGGTGGGCCGCTCCCGCAGGAACAACGCGCCCAACAGGATCACGTAGATCGGGCCGGTATACTGGAGGAAGATCGCATTGGCTGCCGTCGTCATCTTCATCGAGGTGATGTAGAGCAGTTGGGTGACACAGCACGCGACGGCGCCGAGGATGATGACGCGGTTGAACCGCCACTTGGTGTTGCGCAGATAGATGACGAAGACCCCGATGGCAAGCGCGCTCCTCCCGGCGAGGATAGACATAGGTTGCCAGTCGATGATCTTGATCAAGATTCCGCTGGTGCTCCAGAGGATGGCGGTCACGAAGAGCAGCAGAACGGCGCGCCCTCGCGGGTAGGTGGTGTCTATCGTTTCGTTTGTCACGGGCTACAGTATACCCGGTTTTTCGAAATCGCTGCGGGGTCCCTATCCTCCTCGGGCCGCTCTGTAGGCTTCGCGGAAGGCGTCGCCTGCGGCGGGGTCTGTGATGCAGGCGTCCCAGTCGAGGACGGGGAGATCGGCGGGCAGCGCCGGTCCCTCAGGCAACGCGGGCAACGCGAGGGCCAACTCCTCAAACCGGCGACCCCAGGCCTTGAGCTCGCCACTCGACCGGAGCAGCCCGGTGAGGACGCTCACATCCCGGGCTCCGGGTTGATCATAGAAACCCCAGTTGAGCCAGCCCTTCGCCATGCCGGCTGTGCGCGTGATGGCGGCGTTGCACCACGCCGCCTGATCCTCTTCGGTAGCCGGGGGATGGTCGTCAAACGCCCCGCCGCCATACCAGCCAAATTCGGCCAGCACGACGGGCTTCCCGAAGCACGCGACTTCGCGCACGACCGTTTCCAGGTAGGCGAGATTTTGCTCGATCTCGCCGGGCGCGTAGGTGAGCAGGGGATCGAGTGGGTAGAAGTGCACCTCGAGGAAATCCAGGTAGGGTGCGATCCGGCTCGGGCGGAAAGCGGCATAGGCTTGCACGGTCGGCAGCTTCGACGGGATCGACCACTGGATCAGGCCGACGGTCGCCAGCGCATCAGGGTCGGCCTGTTTGATGGCTGCGGTCTGCCTGCGCGTCCAGGCTTCGCCGATCCCCTCACGAAGCTGCTGGTAGTCCAGGAGGTCCGTGGCGCCCGGCTCCGGCTTCGGGACGGCGCCACCCCACGCCCTGCGCAGTGCGGGTGTGTCCCAGGGTACGGAGGGTTCATTGAGCAGGTCGTAGGCAAAGATCGTGGGCCGGCCCCGGTAGCGGGCGACGAACTCCGACCAGAAGGCTTCCAGTGCCTGTAGAAAGGGCTCGTCGGCATAGCGGTCGGCGCGCGCCCACGCGGGCAGTCCCTCCCAATGGTCGGGGCCGGTTGGGTGCACGCGGAGTCCGGCTGCGTCAGCCAGATCGAGGAAGCGGTCGAACTTGGCGAGCCCTTCAGGGTCCAGCTTGCCCGGTTCGGTGTAGAAGGAAGCGAAAGTGAGAAAGACCCGGACACAGGTGGCGCCCAGATCGGCGAGCCGGCGAAGGTCGGCGCCCACGGGGTCGGGATCGAACTGCTGCCAGACCTTGGGCGCCCAGCCTGTGTCGGGTCGGAAGTAGTTGACGCCGAAGGGCACGAAGGGGGTGCCACTGTGGGTGGCGAACTCCTCGCCGGCGATGACGATACGCTCGCTTGATCTGTTCCGTGTGTTCATCTGGTTGCTCCTCCAGGCTGGTCCGTGATGTTCATGTCCTCTTGGGTGCACCTGCTCCGGCAGTATAGCCCACTCCAAAGGAGTCGCCAGGTCCGTGCGCCGCTGGCGGGTATTGCGTGATCGACCGTGAAGCGTATACTGGAATGCGGGTAGGGCGGGGACGCTCTCTTGCTGTTCGGGCCGTGTCTCTGACCGAGCCCGTCTGTATGTGTGGCATCGGTCCGGCCCATGCGGTTGCGGAGCAGAGCGGCGTGGAGGGTGAGTATGGTTGAGATTGAGATCAAAGAGCAGCCCGTCGACGACCTGACCGCGTATGGGTCGGTGTCCATCGCGTTCGAGGTCCGGACGCTATTTGAGGTTCAGGTCGTGGACCGGGGGCTCGGTGGTTTCGTGCTTGTGGAGCGC
>SLDA01000048.1 GCA_007125545.1 Thermoflexales bacterium
ACCAAGAGCACGGTCCCAGGGAAATTCGTCAGCGCATCCTCGAGGATCTCCTGCGCGTGAATGTCGAGGTGATTGGTGGGCTCATCGAGGAGCAGGAAGTTGACCGGGTGGAGCGCCAATACCATCAGCGCGAAGCGTCCCCGCTCTCCCCCGCTCAGCGCCCGCATCGGCTTGTAAACGTCGTCTCCCCGGAAGAGATAGCGCGCCAGCAGGTCCCGCGCCTCGCCGATCCCCATCTGCTGGTGAGCCAGTAGCTCGTCCAACACCCGCTGATTCAGGTCCAGGATATCGTACGCTTGCGCAAAGTAACGCATATCCAGGTTTGCACCGATACGCAGCTCGCCCTTCAGTGTGGGCAGCTCGCCGCGCAGCGTGCGCAGGAAAGTGGACTTACCGGTGCCATTGGCGCCGATCAGGGCGGCACACTCGCCGCGCTGTAGGAGCAGCTGCTCGATCCGGAAGAGCGGTGTCTCAGGGAAACCGATTTCCACCTCTTTGGCGCGCAGGACCAGGTCGCCGCCACGCTTGGCGGAGGCCAGCCGCAGGCGGAAGCGGTCGGCGGCAGGATTGGGCGCCCGCATCGAGCGGATGTGGCTTTCGGTCTCCTCCATCCCCCAGTTCTGCTTGGAGATACCGGGCCCGTCGCGCATAAAGTCGCTCCACTTTTGGTTCAATGCCTCTGTGCCCCCTGCCTCCACAGCCTGAACCTCGCGGGACAGTCGCTTGAGCACGCCCTTCGCACGGTCGGTGGTGCTGGCACGCACGATGTTGCGCTTGACGAAGTCAATTTGCTTCAGGAAGCGCTCCTGCACCTGCTCGAATTCCTTGGCACGGAGCGCCCAGCGCGCCTCCCGCTGCCGCAGATAGGCGCTGTAGTTGCCCCGGTAAACTTCCAAGCCACGCTGCCCCATCTCCCAGATTACGTCGATCACCTGGTCGAGGAAGTAGCGATCGTGGCTGACGACAAGGAGGGCGCCCTCCCAGCGCTGGAGCGTGCTCTCCAGCCACGCCACTGCTTCAATGTCAAGATGGTTCGTCGGCTCGTCGAGCACCAGCAGATCCGGCTTCTCGAGGAGGAGGCGAGCCAGCAGGGCGCGCGTCTTCTGCCCTCCAGAGCAGTGGGTGAGCGGCATCTGCTGCTGGTCCTCATCGAATCCCAGCCCGGTGAGAGTTTGCGCGATACTGAGCTCATACTCATATCCACCCGCGTGGGCGAAGGCCTCCTGCGCGTGCCCATACTTATCCAGCAGCTCGTCGGTGGCATTGCCCTCACCCATCTCGATCTCCATCCGCCGCAGCGCGGCCTCCTGGGCGCGAAGGTCCGCGAAAACTCTCAGCATCTCCTCGTGAACCGTGTGGTCCAAATCACCGAAGGCGAGAGCCGCTTCCTGCTCCAGGTAACCGATCTCGGTGCCCTTGGCACGGGTGATCGTCCCGGCGCTGGGCAGTTCCTCACCGACCAGCATGCGCAGGAGCGTCGTCTTTCCCACCCCGTTGGGCCCGACCAACCCCACGCGTCCTCCACGCGGCACTTCCGCTGAGAGACCCGTGAAGAGATCGAGCGCACCAAACGACTTGCCCAGATTCTCAAAATGCACAACCGACATATCGCAACCTCCAAGAAAAAACCGCGGGCTTGCGCGCCCGCGGCTCTGACTATCTTTGATCTCACGAAAAAGCGTGGGCTTTTGCGCCCACGCTCACGGTGTCACCGTACAACAGGCGCATTACGACAAGGAAGTCTCCTCCCCCGTCCCTACTGCGATCAGCCACACCACACTGTTTGCCATCGTCTATCCAATCCTATCTCGCGCCTATTTGTACAGTATTATACACTGAATTTCGCGAGGGTCAAAGCAAAGTCTGCCTTCCCCCCAGCGCCATACGTCACCCCTGAAAGGGGCGTGTCCACGCGAAAGACTGACGCACGCCCCCCGAAAAATCTCTGCTTGACAAGTCGGTGCACCGATACTATACTCCCTCTGTTGCATGACGTGTTCCACAGATCGAAAATCGTTCAGATCAGTCAGGAGGGAAAAAGGCTAGAGTGGATACGGATAGTTGCTCTAGTAAGCGGCACACCGCCGCGAACCGTGCTCATAACCCCAAACTGATCTGGAGTTTGCACAGCCAGTAGAATTCCCCGAGCTTCTCTACTGTTGTGAACACCGATCAGATTAAGTGATCGGGGGCTTGCTAATTTTTGCTTGATCTCCCCCTTGAGCCGTTCGCTGCGGATGTGCTTCCAAAATCGTAGTTGTTAGGGGTACCACGTGCGGCTGCACATGCAGTCCCATGCTTTGGCTGCACGAGATCCTTAGTTTACACATCGCTGTATGCGAACGCGCCATCGTCGACACGACTTATGGAGGGCGTCTGCGTCGCTGGGCGCGTCTTGTGACCTGCAACGTGCTCGAAACGAGACGTCGCGACCGAGACCGATGACTGAAAGATAAGGGGTTGACCTATGAAAAAATTAGATATGACGCAGATGCTGAATCGGATCCGCCGATTCCTTGAGCAGGGGCAGGAGAAGAAAGCGCTTACGCTGCTCATCTCACTCTTGCCGGCTGACAAGGCGGACATCTTCGCCGAGCTTTCACCCGACATGCAGCAACAGCTTCTGCCCGGCATTGGACCCGAAGACACTGCCGAGATCCTCGAGGGCCTGGACAGCGACGAGGCAGCGGATGTAGCCCAGCAGGTCGACAGTACCGTCTTGGCTCAGATTCTGGACGAAATGGAACCGGATGAAGCTGCAGATCTGCTGGGTGATCTCAGCAAGGACCTGCGCCTCTCAACATTGGCGGATATGGAAAGCCGCGAGGATGTCCTTCCCCTGTTGCGCTACCCGGATGACAGCGCCGGTGGGTTGATGACGTCAGATTACAATGTATTCCCCGACAACACCCCCATTGGCGAAGTCTTTCGCGCGATCCGGGCCCAAATGCACCACGGTGAGGAGATCCCCTACGTTTATGCGGTCGATGAACAGGGGCGTCTAACCGGCGTTGCGCCGCTAGTCAGCCTCATTCGCACCCACCCCGCACAGCCCTTGAGAGCGATCGCAGAAACTGAGTTTGTCTCGGCTGATCCCTGGGATGATCAGGAAGTGGTGGTGCAACTGGTGACTCGCTATGACCTCTTGGCGCTCCCGGTGGTGGATGCTCGGGGCCAACTGCTCGGCGTCATCACCGCCGACGACGCGATGGCAGCACAGCAGGAAGAAGCCAGCGAGGATATCTACCGGGGCGCGGGTATCGTCTCCCTCGGAGGCCAGGAGGCTGCCAGGAGCGATCTGTTGGTGCGCGGACCCATATGGCGCGTTTGGCTGGTGCGCATCCCCTTCCTCGTGATTACTCTGGTGGGTGGCATGCTGGCCGGTGGCGTGATCGGTGTTTATGAGGAAGCTCTGCAAAGCATTACCGTGCTGGCGTTCTTCATTCCAGTGATCATGGGTATGGGTGGTAACGCGGGCGCACAATCTGACGAGATTTTCATCCGCGCCTATGCGTTGGGTCAGATCGATCTCAACAAGTTCCATGTTTATCTTCTAAAAGAGGTCGTTGTGGGTATAGGCATGGGCGTAGTGCTCGGTATTCCCACGGGGTTGATCACCGCTATTTGGCAGGGCAACACGCAGCTCGGCCTGGTCGTAGGCTTGGCCATGGGCGCGACATTGAGCCTGTCCACACTCGTGGGGTACGTGATTCCTTATATTCTAGTCCGGCTGGGGATGGATCCAACAGCCGGGGCCAGTCCCTTTATCACGATGATCAAGGATATCAGTGGCCTGTTTATCTACTTCAGCTTGGCCAACCTAATTCTGGGGAACATGCTGTAGCTTCTACCACGAAGAAGGCATCTACCTATGCATACCGAGATCAATGAATGCATCTATATGCCCCTTACGACTGGCACCGGACAGGTTGAACTGTCAAGGAGGACTGACCTATGGAAAGATTAGAAATGACGCAAACCGTGGATCAAATCCGTCGACTGCTTGAGCAAGGTCCGAACGATGAGGTTCATGCTGTCCTCAGCTCACTAATGCCGCCGGACAAGGCTTCGGTCTTCGAGGCCCTGGACGCTGAGATGCAGCAGCAGCTTCTGGCGATCATACACCCAGCGGATATGGCCGACATACTCGAGCAGTTGGATTATTATGATGCTGCCAATATAGCGAAACAGCTGGACAGAGCGACCCTGACCCAGGTCATGGATGAGATGGCTCCCGATGAAGCCGCCGACATCCTGGGCGATCTCAGTAGGGACCTCCGCAGACGAACGCTCGAGCATATGACCACACAAGAGGACGTTCGGCCTCTGTTGCGTTATCCCGACGACAGCGCCGGTGGCCTGATGACATCCCACTACTCCGTCTTTCCGGCTGAGGCCCTGGTTAGTGAGGTCCTGAGCGGCATTCGCTCGGAACCGGCCCGTCGTGAAGAGATCCCGTACGTCTATGCCATCGATGCTGCGCGTCGCCTCGTGGGCGTGACACGCCTGGCGGACCTGATTCGCGCCCACCCGGAAGAGCCCCTTGAATCCATTATGAACCGTGAGATCGTCTCGATCCGTGCCTCGGAGGACCAGGAGGTTGCAGCACGCCTCGTCAATCGCTATGATCTGCTGGCCATTCCCGTAGTAGATGACCAGGATCGGCTGGTCGGCATCATCACGGCCGATGATGCGATGGACACTCTGGAACGCGAAACCAGCGAGGATATCTATAGGAGCGTGGGTATCCTCTCATTTGAGGGCCAGGAAGCTGAGCGGAGCGACCTACTCATTAAAGGGCCGGTTTGGCGCATTTGGCTGGTTCGGATTCCCTTTCTCGTGATTGCCTTAATCGGCGGCATGCTCGCCGGTGGCGTCATGGGTATCTACGAGGAGGCACTGGAGAGCATTACCCTACTGGCGATATTTATTCCGGTCGTGATGGGTATGGGCGGTAATGCCGGCATCCAGTCAACCACGGCTTTCATCCGGGCATATGCGCTGGGACAGATTGATACCGGCCGAATCATCCAGCACATCGTAAGAGAGTTTGTAATCGGCGC
>SLDA01000607.1 GCA_007125545.1 Thermoflexales bacterium
CTCCGGCTGCCAGAGGTGGGTGAAGGCCAGCAGGGACCGGATCCAGTGGATCGCTTTTTGCAAGTATCGCTCATCACCCAAGGCACGATAGCCCAGGATGTAGGCATTGGCGGCATGACCGGCAGCCAAGAGGTTGGGCGCGTGGAGTGGCGTTTCCCAGTAATCACCCCCTTCGGGACGCTCCATCGGCATGCAGAACTCAAGCGCCCTGCGCGCGCCCTCTTTGAACTCGGCCTCCCCGGTCTCCTCTGCCAGCGCCAGCAGTTCCATCGCGGGCAGAATCGTGATGTCCAGCGCCGTATCGCCCGCCAAACCCATAGGCTCCAGAAACATACGCGCGACCACGAAATCGTCCTTGCGATAGTGCAGCCCGTCGGGATCGAAGGGGTAGGAGCCATCCTCACGCTGGTGCGAGAGCAGCTTCCGCCCCCGCTCGATCAGTTCGGTCCGATCCCGGCCCTTTAGCAGCTCCCAGCGATGGGCGCGCTGGCCTCCCTGCGCCTCACACCACGCCACCTTCTCACGCAGTGCCGGCGCCAGCGGATGATCGGGGTACTCACTCAGGAATCGGTCCGCGAACCGTGGCACATGCGGCCCAATGGCGTCACGCTGCGGGTTACCGAACCCACGTCCCTCGTGCCAGAGGTGCGTGGTGTACGCACGTACGATGCGCGTCAGGGCATCTGGCAGGGACGAAGGCCGACCATGCCGAACAGGTTCGGGCGGCTCGGGCATCCCGTGACGTCTTACCCAATCCACTAACACGTCAAGGCTGGTGCCCTCAACGAGAAAGATCTCTGTGTCGAACTCGATCCGCTGGTCGAGATGCAACTCCAATGGAGGCTCTGCATAGACCTGATTTTCATGTGCCTCCACGTCCACGTCAGGAACCATCAGCCCCATCAGGTGGTTGTTCATACGGTCGACGAAGTTAGGTGAAGCGAACACCGGTTGAGGATACTGGTAGCGGTAGTTGAACCAGCCGGTCGCGCGCTTCGTCGGCACCCAAGCCAACCCAATCCCTGTTCCCCCGTGGCTCACCGCCATCACCGGCGCCGTGACCTTATTGGGGTGCGGGACCCATTTCATCGCCCAGGGATCTTTGAACCAGTCGGTCCCGCTCGACCATTCGTCGTCAATCAGCCACTCCACACCAGGGAAGATAGCATCGTGCTTGGCCGCACCGAATGTATCCTGGCCCACCTTGAGCCAGGGTCCCCGGATGTATCGTGCGTAGACGTTACCGCGCGACACGAACCTTTGCTCTATCCTGATCAGAGATTTATCCGGCGCCAGAGTCACCGTGACGGTGCCTTCCAGGATATGCTGGTCGAGCGGGTAATTCATCCATGGCTCGAAGGAGGTGCCCTTGAGCTTCTCCCGCACGATCAGAGAGGCGACCTCGAAAGTGAGTGTTTCGCCATCCGGTGTACTGCTCCGGTGTACCTCCTGCGCCTCCAAGCGCATCGGAATCTCCTGATCACGGAGCAGGATCTCCCCCAGGTGTTCGAGGACTGCGACGCACTCACCCTGGGCGTTGAAGAGCTCACCCCATCCCCAACCGGTGAGGCGCTTGTGTATGTCCAGGCGCAGATGATCATTCTGCAAGCTAACCGTCTCGCCACCATAGCTACCCTTCTTGTAAATGGGCACTCCAACCTCCTTACGCTATATAAAAAGGAACCTCAACTCTGACCGGGATGGGATCAACCAATACGGTATCCAATTCGGTCCAGGAGAGCGGATACCGGGTCGTCGCGCCCTCCGCGATCACCGTCAAGCGATGGGGGCCCGAGGCCAAGCCCTCAAGCGAGATCTCCCTAGACTCACCGGCGACGTGCTCCGCGATGAGGGTGTCATCGACGAGCAGAGTGACCTTCTGCATCTTTGCATCCGCCGACCCATCCGCAACGTTCAATGTGATCCAGGTCACGTGCAGCGTCTCGCCCGATACCAGCGCTCCACGCAGCGGGCTACTCACCGCGAGCAAAGTCGTGTCGACCGGCATCTGACCGGACGGCTCGCCCGTACGCCGGTAGATGTCCATCAGAGCCTGGGTGAGGTTCAGGTAATAGAACCCCCAGCCCCCATCACCGCGGTAGCCGGGCGCCGTGATGGAGACGGGCTCCAGATCGTCGCTGAGCTCGACATTGTAGGTATCGACGTAAATGCTGCGGTCGGGGCCATATCCTTGGCCTTCCCTCTGTCCCGTAAACTCGTTGAACTGATGGAGGAAAATGACCTTCGGGCGATGCGCGAGTGCCTGCTTGAAAGTCTCCAAATACGTTGCACCACCGCGTCGTCCGCGAGCCAGGGGTCCGGTCCAACCTTGAGCATTAAAGAAAGTGGGCGTCACCGTCACCGCTTCCGCAACACCGTCCTTGTAGGTTACAAGTGGATCGATCACCCCATCCATCCAGGACCAATAGCCCAGCTCATGATGGTGGGTTGCCTGATTTTGCGACGACACCCAGCGCACGGTGAAATGGCGATCATCGACCGGCGGCTGCTGCGCCCGAAAGCTATCGAGCTCTTCCGCAGAGAGTCCAAGCGTCTGCTTGAAGAAGGGGATGCGGAAGGCAGACTCCGCGGTGCCCTCCGGATGCGCCACCGCGCCCGTGTCCAGCACAAGGACCAGCGGTTTACCTTCGAACTCCTGCCACAACCCTGCGAAGCGTGGGTTGCGAAGATAGGTGTGATGGATCCAGGCTAGCTCCTCATTGAGCGCCTCCATCGTAGCGGGGGGGCCATTGCTGAGCCCCGGCATCAGAGCCGTTTTGGGAACAGGCAACCCTTCGTCGCGCATCTGGGCCAGCACCTCGAGCGCCAGTTCGCTGGCGTGCAGGATCATATTGACGCCATCGCGACGCTCGTCCCAGTGCTCGCAGCCCCAGATGTGGTTCGACCAGTCGTGCAGGACGAAGTCGACACCCAGATCCATAAACCAAAGCATATGCTGACGGGTTACATCGGCGTTGTAGGAGTCGTAAAAACCAGTCAGGGGCACCGCCTGCGCCGTTCGCCAATGCTGCGCCCCGGTCGTGAACCAACTCTCCCACTGCATGCAGAATAGCGTGTCGTCAGGAGTGCGGCGCTCAAAGTCTCGCCAGACAACCTCAAGCTCCAGAAGATTGCTGCGTAGACCGTCTTCGGGCATCAAGCGACCGGCCAGCAGCAGATCGTGGTCCTCCAACCCCATCCAATGGTCCGTGTCCGACCTCAGGGCAACAACCTGGACATGTGCCGGACCCACGTTGGGCAGCGGCAGCAGAAAGACACAGGTGCCGTCCTCTCGAGGGCGCTCGTGTGCCCCCCAGCGCCGTCCATTGACAAAGGGGAGCAGGATGTAAGGTGATTGCCCGCCCTGCCGATCCAGATGCGCTTCGATCCGCGCCACTTTCCCCATCGGCACGACTGATGCAGCCGTCCGGATGATCAGATGCCCACTATTCGACGTTGTCATATCCTTCCCTTCTCCTTCACTGCCGCTCACATACAAACCGTGCAGCGCAACTTCGGCGTTTCCTCTCCGCCTAACTGCGCCGCACGGTCCTTATCGATTAAGCATCGTGTAAGCGTACGTCTACCGGGCGCCACACGCTTGAAGCGAGGCCTGCATATGCCCGCGTGACTCCGCAGCGATCACACAGCACTGCTCCAGTGTGTAACCCTGACCCTTGGTCCCGATAATCTCCAGATCCAGGGGTCCAGTGTACCCGTGCTTGTGCAGCACGGCGATATATCCTACCAGGTCAACGTCACCCCGTCCGTTAGCCTGCATATCCGGGTTGCCTGGGCTCGGCCCACGCCCCTTGCAATCACGAATGTGGACGTGCTTGACGCGTGAGATCACGGCCTCGATCGCCTCGACGGGGTTCTCGCCGGCACGGTAGATGTGCGACGGGTCCATATCAATGCCGAAAGCCGGCGACGAGATGGCTTCCATGACCCGCAACGTAGTCGGCGTGTTGTACATCGCGGCACCCACGTGGGCCTTGACGCAGAGGGTTACACCATACCGCTCGGCCATCTGCGATAGCATACCGAGCGAATCAACCATCTTCTTGAAACTCTCTTCATCCCCCGTTTGCCCGCCGGGCCCGCAGTTGACCACCGGGATACCGATTTCAACGGCAGCTTGGAGCGCGGTTTCCATGACAGCCGGATCCTGCGAAGGTTGTTCCATCGCGAGGAGTTCGAGGCCATACTCCTGCGAGAGCCGCTTGATCTCGGGCACAAGTTCTTGCCAGCGATCGAGGACAAGGTGCTCACTCATGCCGCCAATCGCCGACAGCTCGATCCCGTCATATCCGGCCATCGCCGTGTACTTGAAGGCACTCTCCATATTGAAAGCGCCGAATAGAACAGAATTGGCTCCCAGTTTCATAGTTATCTTCCTTTCTTCATGCGAGAAACTCAGAGAATGGCCTTCGCGGGGCGAAGGCCCGTTTTGCTCTTTGGGCTACACAAGCGGGAATTCCACCCGCCGGCCTTGCTCCGCTGAACGGTAGGCACCCAGCACCATTTCGACCGAGACACGTCCGTCCTCCGCCGTCACGGGCGGTGCCGTATCATGCTTCAGGCAATCGATGAACGAACGCGGGACTCCGGCGATGCGCTCTCCATGGTTTGGCGGAATCTCGAGTCCGAGGTCCTGCCACTCAGGTTTGTCACGTGTGTAGAGCTTGAGAGCGGCGGCACCGGGAGGCGCCAAGTGGGTCGAGACGGCGTCGTCGTAGTTCTGGATCAACACCCCCTGATCCCCGTAGATCTCGGTGGTGTTCTCGCCCGCAAGTGTTACCGAGGAGTTGACGAGGACGACCATCGCGCCGCTAGCATAACGGTAGATAGCAACTCCGGTATCATCGGGCGCCACGTCAGTCACGGTGTTATCGATCTCGGCCATCACGCTCGTCGGGCGTCCCATAATCCAATGGATGAAGTCAGTGGCATGCGATGCATCATCCATAAACATCCCCATGTTCTTCTCGGGATCGATGTGCCAGTTCGTGGGGCCGTTGACAAAGTCATCACTGAAGAG
>SLDA01000438.1 GCA_007125545.1 Thermoflexales bacterium
AGCGCGCTGGAGACGACGAGTCTCGGACTCATCTCCGGCAGCCCGTCGACCCGCGCGGCGTGCGCCATCAGTTCCGGGAAAGGGTCAAAGGCTGCGGCGGGATCGTCCACCACGATGCCACGGGGCCAGTGCCGGATTGGCGGGAAGCTCCACAAGGGCCAACTGTTGGCGATCTCGTCCGCGCCACAGCCCGTGATCCTGGCATGCAGGACGTATTCTTGGGCTGTGTCCACATGCGGGAGCTTCAACAGGAGCGACCCGATCGCTTGCGGACGCCCGGGGACCTGATCCGGGCCCAAGTCGAAGGCATTGTCCAGAACGATGTCGCCCGAGAGATCGCGCAACTGCCACGCCAGACGGCAACCCTCGCGCGCCGCATCGAGGGGTTGCCCACAGTTGTGCAAGATCATGTGGAGGCGGATGGTGTCGCCGGCCCAGAAGCAGGCCCGGTCGCGTCTGTCGAGGTGCTCGCTGTGGATCGGCCAGTGACTGGCGCGGTCGACATCGTACGTAAGCACCGCATCCTGGTTAAAGGGCTTGAACTCCTCGGGCGTCCACTTGGGCCGTCCCAAATCGTCGAAGATGCCTGCGGTGAAAAGCGGCGTGTCGCGGATTCCCGTGATCACGTATCCGCCGGTAGCCGCGCGCCTGCGAACGCTCTCGAGGACGTACTTGCGCACCGTCAAGGACTGTGCGTACGAGATCTTCGTCAGCTCCTCGGGCGACTTCTGCAGATCGGCCTTCTCCAACAGCTCGAGCTCGTCGATGAGCGCGCGCACTTCCGGGCGCCACGTGTGTGCCGGGATGTCCTCAGTCAGCCACCACGGCCTGACGCCTCCGTTCGCCTCGATGATCTCGTGCAGATCGCGGAATGTGTCCGAATCGTTGAACTCACCGGAGAGCCACGGACGCGGGCGCGTCCAGTCTCGCTGGTAGTGGTCGAGGAGCGGCTCGAAGTCGTGGATATCGGAGTAGATGTGGTAATCCGAGAAATCGGCGAAGTCCTCGACCACGCCGCCGGACCAGATCTCGCTGGAACCGCTGTTATCGCAGAAGAGCACATAATCGACCTCGCCCCGCACGATACCATCCAGCTCCCCGATGAAACGCTGATCGAGGGTCCGGAGCTCGCAGCCCAGGCTGTAGACCACAATGGAAGGGTGGAAGTGCGTGAGCTGCATATACTGCTTGTACTCTCCCGGCGCGGCCTGCCGCATCGCCTCCGGCAGAGGATGCGCGGGATTCCAGAGCGGCATCTCCTGCCAGAGCAGCATGCCTTCTTCATCGGCCACATCGTAGTAGGTCCGGCTCGGGATCACCAAGCAGTGCTTGACCATATTGAAGCCCAGGTCGCGCAGCACGCGAAGCTCCTCACGCACCTGCTCGACGGTGAAATCCGGGGTGAACGTGTCCGGGTCCCAACCCCAGTGGAGGGCCCCGCGCAGGCAGATCGGACGCCCGTTGAGCAGGATCTGTTGGCCCGATGCGGATAGCTGCCGGAAGCCGGTTCGTTCGCGCATGGTTGCGAGCAGCGTGTTGCCGCGCAACAGGCGCAGCTCGACGGTGTAGAGCACGGGTGTCTCCGGAGACCAGAGCGCGAAATCGGGGACGTCGACGTCGAGGCTGACTTCGTGATTTGCCACCACCCGTGTCGTCTTCCGGACGAGCTCGTGGGAGTCGCGGGATACGACCACCTGCAGCGCATCGGGCGGCGGACCGACCAGGCTCACGGGCGAGCAGGTCACCGAGATGGTCCCGGTACCGGGATGCGCCCGGATGCTGACGTCCCGCAGCCCGGACTGCAGCGCGCGCAGCCGCGCGGGTTTCCAGATCCCACCAAAGGGGAGCCCAACGTCGGGAAGGAACCCGGCGAGCGTGGCGCCGACCGGATACCGACCTCCCGGTTTGTGGACTTTCACTTCGATCAGGTTCGTGTCACCCAGGCGCGCCGCAGCGGTGATGTCGAACGCGAAGGGTGTCCACATCCCGAGGTGCTCGCCCACGTCCCTGCCATTGACCCGTAGCCGCGTCGCATAGCTGACGGCCTCGAATTCGGCCAGGATGCGGGTCCCCGTCCATTCGGCCGGAATCACCACCTCTTTGCGATAGTGTGCGGGCCCGGCCACCAGTTTGGGGAACCCCTGTGACTCCCAGGAGCCCGGGGTACGGATTTGACCGGGCTGCCCGTCGCCCAGCGTGAAGTCCCACAAGCCGTCCAGCGAGATCGTCTCCGAAAGTGCGTTATGGATCATGCTTCACCCTTTATCGATAGGCGGTTGACGATGGTTCCGCGACCTGGCTGCCGCTGACCAAAGCCTTGGCGCTCGATCTCACTGCGCGCTTGGCGCAGGGTGCCAACAAGCCAGCTCCCCTGGTTGATCTGGCCTGCCAACCCATCGCGGGCTTGCACAAACAGAGCGCGTGTGAGTCTCGGCGCGGTGTCATCGGGTTACAGCCAACCTGTCCCTACGTGTTGCGAGATACCTGACTATATAGCCACCGAAGGTCGTGGTCAAGCGCAACCGGCCTTGTTGGCGGTATGTGAGTCGAGGAGGGGCGTCGGCATTGCGCCGGTGTCTTGTCCAGCAACGACACGCAATCTGGGCAGATTGCGCTACATGTTGCGCCCCTCTGACGTACCGCAAAGAGCCTTGTTGGCGGTATGTGAGTCGAGGAGGGGCGTCGGTATTGCGCCAGTGTCTTGTCCAGCAACGCCACGCAATCTGGGCAGATTTCGCAACGTTTTGCCGCGGCCCCAGTCGCTGTCGCTGCCCTGCTTGCTAGGTCGGGCTCGATATGGGGGTGTTCGCATTGCACCTGGCCGCTATCTGGCGGCGCCTCGCGTGAGTTTTCGGCGCGCGGCGTCCTCTGGGGGTGCTGTTGACAAGCGCCGGTAGCGTGGCTATAGTAGGCGAAGTTGTCTATACCTTTCGGGGCGGTTCGCCCGGAGCCTGGTTGTCGCCCTGTGGGTGTTCGGACCACGCGCCAACCGCCGCAACCGGGGCGTGTCGCGACGTTTTTCCTGACCGCATCGTCATCATACGGGAGGTGCTCTATGCGCGATGAGACGCGCGCGCTCGTTGTAAGTCATACCCATTGGGATCGGGCATGGTACGTGCCCTTTCAGGAGTATCGCGCTCGCCTTGTGCGTCTGATCGACCGTCTGATCGACCTTCTGGAGACTCAGCCCGATTATAGGGTCTTCACGCTTGATGGTCAGATGGCTGTGCTGGAAGACTACCTCGAGGTGCGCCATGACCAGGCGGCTCGGCTGAAGCGATTGTGCAGAGACGGGCGTCTCAAAGTGGGGCCCTGGTATGTGCTGGCGGATGAATACCTGGTTGATCCTGAGTCTCTGATCCGGAACCTTATGTTAGGACACCGCATCGGTCAGGCGTATGGCGGGGTCGCCAAGATCGGCTATGTGCCTGACGGCTTTGGACACGTCGCCCAACTCCCGCAAATCCTGCGTGGCTTTGGCATTGATAATGCGTTCTTCTGGCGCGGGGTCGGTAACGAAGGCGACGAGCTTGGCACTGAGTTCAACTGGCAGGCGCCTGACGGCTCTTCTGTCCTGGCGATCTGGATGCCGTGGGGATACCATGCCATCTCGAACCTCGGGTACCCGATCCATTGGGGCGACACCTCCCAGATGGCGTTCGATCAAGACCTGGCCCTGGACCAGATCGCGCAAGCGGTTGCTCGCCTGAAGCCCATGACGAATACCGGCGACATCCTACTGATGAACGGCATCGACCATGAGGAAGCCGAACCGCGCGTGCCCGAGATACTGAGGTTGGCCAATCAAGTGCTGGAGATCGGCTCAATCCACCACGGTACACTCGAAGAGCACGTGGACAATGTCCGGGCGGCGGGCGACCCGGCCATGCTTCCGCAATTTGCGGGCGAGTTTCGGTGGGGGAAGTGTTCGGAGATCCTCCAGGGCGTCTATTCCACGCGTGTCCATCTCAAGCAGCACAACCACGAGACTGAGACCCTACTTCTGCGCTACGCAGAGCCGTTAAGCGCGTTGGCCTGGGCGTCAGGCGCGGATGTTCCCGCAGGGACGCACGATCTGCTCTGGACTGCCTGGCGCTCCCTACTGCAGAATCATGCGCACGACGACATCTACGGATGTGGAGCCGACACGGTCCACGAGGAGATGCTCTACCGCTTCAGCCAGGCTGACCAGATCGGGCAGGTCATTGTGCGGGATAGCCTGCGCCAATTGAGCCGGCAAGTGGATTTCACGGCCCAGCCGGGGATGCCGCTTCTGGTGTTCAACCCGCTGGCGTGGGACCGGGAGGAGATGGCCGAGGGCCCCATCGATTTTGATTTCGATGATCCCACGGCGGAAGATTTCCAGCTGGTCGACGCGGCGGGCCGGCTGGTTGAGCACCAGGTGTTGGATGACCAAGATGTCTTTTGGATGGAAACGCTCAAGGCGAACAGGAAGCGGCGCGTGACGATCGCCTTCCCGGCAGCTGTTCCGGCCTGCGGCTATCAGAGCTATTTCGTCCAGGCGCGCGCTCAAGATGCCCAGGTCGAGTTCGGGGAGTGGGAGATCTTCCCGTACGGGGTCGAGAACCGGTATCTATCGCTGAGAATCGCCGCTGACGGCGGACTCTCCATCTATGACAAAGCTAGCGGAAAACGGTATGAGGGATTGAATCACTTCTATGACGTCGAGGACGCCGGTGATGCGTATTCCTACTGCCCGGCCCCGGACTCCCAGGAGATCTCAACCCGGGGCGGCAGAGCGCAGTTCGAGATTGCCGCGCAGGGACCCAACCTGGCGACCTTCAAGATCGACTATCATCTGGAGATCCCCGAAGGCCTCACTGAAGACCGGACTCGCCGTGCCGACAAGCGGGTCGACCTGCCGCTAAGCTCGTGGGTCACAGTCTACCGCGACCAACCCGGCGTCTTTGTCGAGACCGTCCTCACCAATCGTGCGCGCGACCATAAGCTCAGCGTTGCGTTTCCGGTGGATCTCGACGCAGACAAAGCGATGGTCGACAGCGCGTTTCTGGTTACGGAG
>SLDA01000622.1 GCA_007125545.1 Thermoflexales bacterium
ACGCAGTACCAGAGCCCCTCCAGCTCCACAAAGTCCGGGTCTGCTTGGAGCGCGTGAAGCAATCGCCCCACCACAGTCTCGCCAAATCGCCACAGAATGAGATCAATCCGGGATGAGGTGTCCTTTCCATCCGCAAGCGACCGGATCTCATGCGCAAGCAGCGCCGGGTCGGGAACGCTTCCGTAAGCGTCACGCCACTGTTGGGGCTCACCCGTCCTGCCCACAGCGTAGACTTGAGGCAGGGCAACGCCGTCGATCTGAATGATGACATGATCGTCGCCCACCTGCCGAATCTCGCCCAGAGCGGGTGCATAGGACCGACCTACCTGTGTCGTTGGAACCGGAACGATGGCGCGATCGCCGACACGCCACATAGCGCCGGGGTCCCACACGCGCACAACCTGGCTGGGCATGCTGCCATTTGGAGCCGGACCGCTGCTTGATTCTGGGCCGTGGCGCAGCCGCGCGTGAATGACACCACGGGCCAGCGTCGTCAGGTCGAGCGCGGTTCCCCGGGCACGCATCTGTTCGGCCAACCACGCCATATCCGCCTGCGTCATACTGAAGAGCTGGGACCAGTAGCGCTCATAGAACGGTCCATAGGTCCGGTAACGATCGAGGCCGCCGTCTGCCCCTTCCTCAGGCTGAGGTTGCCGGATCGTCACCTAGCTACCTCCCGTCGTTGAGGCCAGCCACTCTCGGGAGAGCACAAATGCCGTCCGCCCACCTGAGGGTTCGACCAGTCGTCGCGCCAATGCGAGGTAGGTGTGGGCAATGCTACAAGCATCCCCACCGTCGCCCCCAAAGCGCCTTCGATAGAACCGCTCCAGAACAGCGTTCGCTTCGAGATCGGCCCCGGCGATGTGCGGAGGATTCCCCAACACCAGATCAATGGCCGGCGCCTCCAGCCAGATACCGTCAGCCAGATCGAGGAACAGCTCCGGAAACTCCAGGGGCCAATGGAAAAATCCCTCCGCCTCAGCCTGCGCCCTGATCCAAGTCGGCGCCACCGCTTCGATACTCGTGAGTTCGGGGTCGCTTCCCAGCGACCGGAGCGCAGCCGCGGCCTCCACATCGCCCAAGGCGGCACTGACGGCCAGATTGAGCAGCGTGCGCCAGGGCTCCAGCATATCCTGGACCTTGCGATACTGGCCCGCGCTCCAACGCATATCGAGCGGCGTAGTGTCAACCCGTTCCGTCAGCGGGTACATGAATTTGACCGCGCCTCCAACCGCGCGCATAAAGGCATCGACGTCCATTTGCGCGCCCAAGCGGTCAATATCCGCGCCAAGAAGCGCGTTGCCCGAACGCAACCGATGATCGAGGAAGCTCAGTGGCGCACCCTGCGTGAACGTGTGCAGCCACAGGCCGACCTTTGCCAACTCGACAGCCATTGGGTTATCGGCGACGCCGAACAAACACCGCTGTGTCACCAACCGGGCCAGAATGGTAGCATCATCCAATTGACTGTTATCAAAAGGGGCTTCATGGCGCCCGAGTTCGCGCTGCACATCCTGTCGCACCTCGTCGATCAGGACATAGATGGGATTCCAATCCCGTTGAACGCTGGGATGAGCCGCATGGTAGGCCTGCAACCGCTCGACAATCCCATCGGTCAGAACGTCAACTGCACTCAACAGGAAGTCCCCTACCCCCATCGCCGGATCGCACACGCGCAGGCCGAGCAACGCATCCCGCGCCGCCCGCGCGGCAAGCTCCCACTCCGCATAGAGTGTGGCCCGCTTCTGGCGGTCGAGCGCTCTGCGCAACTGACCTCGCAGCTTGACCACCCAGTCCATCGCCTCCTCAAAGCGCCCACCCCGCTGCTGCAGGATAGGAGCCAGCGCCTGCTCTACCGAGGACGTGACCACGTAGTCGGGCAGAGAAGGCCATCGCGCCATTCCCTCGTCGGAGTGCACCCTGACCGTAACCCCGGCATCGCCGGCATCGTGGTCCTCCAGGCGAAGACCGAGCAAGCCGGTACAGGCACCGACCAGATCGCGCGCGTCTAGCAGTTTATAGTTCACGTCACGCATGAGACCATCGAGCGCGACCGCAAGAGCCTCGTCGCTCAGGTGAACCTGCTCGAGAAACGCGTGCTCGGCCTGCTCGGAAGGGTCGAAGAAGAGACGCCCGTAGCAAGGGATGCCCTTCTCCGCATCCCCACGGCTCACCCTCTGGAGAAGCGTAAGGAGCAGCTCATAACGGGGCGTGGTGTAGATATTGGTACTCAGTGGCATCTGCCGGCGCACGCGATCTACTGCCCAATGCGCCTGCCGCGTCAGACTGTGAGGACCGTAGTCAGGATCGGATAGGGGAAGCAGTCCATGCGCCTCAGCGATAAGAAGAAAGAGCATCCGCACAATCAAGCCGAAGCCGGCCTGGTAGACGGACCGCAACGTCGCCGGCGTCTCCTCGCGAATGCCGTTCCGCTCGCGGCGATAGGTCAGAAAGCCTCCGGCGATCGCAGGCAGCACGACCGTCACTAACCGCTCACGGAGAAGCTTGCGCATCTCCCTTTCGGCTTGCGGCGAGCGCTCGCGCAGCCGCTCAAGAAGACAGACCCCGTCTTTGTCGGCAATATACGAAGCCTGGCGGAAGAGAACGAACCAGCGCCGAAACGCATCCCAACGACGCTGATCGGGAAGCTCCTCGGGCTCGAGACCGTCAAAGACGGCAGCCAGATCCACTTCGTAGAAGGCGCGCGAGACGCTGTTGGCATCACGACTGAACACGCGCCAGACTTGACCATTGGTAAGTATCCCCCAGCGCATCTCCGTACGCCGTAGCGCAGCTACCAAGTGGTGACCCGCGACGACGGGAGACGGCGCCTCGGTGTGCGCCGGCGTCACCTGCGGGCCGTCGGGCCCCGGACGATCCAGGGACTGACCCCAACGACTCACGCATCCTAACGCACTCACCCAAGATGAGATGGGGGCTCCGGGTTCGCAATTCGTGTAGAGTGCTGAGGCCGCCACTTCGTCCCGGCAGAGCGCATAGAGCCCCTGCGCGGCACCGTCCTGCTCAGGCAAGGGAACCACAGACCAACCCAAGGCGCTAAGAAGCGGATGCACGAAAGCTCGCGCCATCTGCTCATCGTCCCAGGCTGCGCCCTGCTGGACCACGCGGCTCCAAAGAACCCGTGCTGCCTCAAATGCCATGCGGGCACTATCGTCCCATTTAGCACCGGTCGCCGGCGCCCCGTCCAAATCCTCTGTCGAGAAGAGCGTCTCGGCTGAAATTGCCGCGGGAGAGCCGCCACTACTCCCCTCCGGCAGCGGGGTAATACGCGTAATATGCACCTGATCGAAAAGCGCATCCAGTAAGAGGGCCAGGGCCGCATCGAGCACATCGGGACTCATGGGCGGGAAGAACTCACGAAGAGCTGCATACTCACCATCGCTGTAATAGAGGGTGATGAAACGAGGATCAGACGCCAACTCCTGGCGCAGACGCCGAACCATAGTGCATTCCTGCCCCGCCATTAGCTGGTCCACAACCTCGTCGGGCACCGTACCGGGCTCCGCAGTACTGGGGCCCCCGGGCACCTCGGACGCCAACCGCATCACCTCACCGTCACGCAGTCGCAGCCAGATCACTTTGAAAGAGCCCTGGCTAGCGTTTTCTCCTTCCTCGACACTGATGACGTCGCCGAGACGTCCATCGAGCAGCCGCACTCGCTCACCCCGCCTGTAGTGGCGTCCGGGCACATAGAGGCGCAGTTGACTATCGCTGACCAACGCGGCGCGAATAGACTCCCGCGCGAGATCGTTGATCGGCAGCGGTTCTCCTCCCGCACGGATCAGATCCGCAAGCCAATCGAGATCCAGGGCCCCTCCCGCTGTGAAGGCCTCTGAAGTCTGCTCGAGCGTTTCGTGTGGTAAGCGCAAAGACATCGGAACACCGCTTCCTTTCGTACCCTAAGTATACTCAGAGGAAGCGCTGCACGGGGTTAAAAGACTGTTACGGGCCGGTTACACACACTATAAATAGTTGCAGACGAGGCTGGGCGGATGACCTTATACGATCGCATCCAGAAGGTCCAGTGCCCACAGGCGTCGAATCCGCTCTTCCGTCAGCAGGTCACCGGGTTCGCACAGGAGCTCAAACGTCTCGGGATCGTAAGCTGCGTGCCGCGCCAAACACGGACCTGGAGGCGGTCCTGCCGGCACCCACCGTGGAGTGGACCCCGGACTGATATTGGCGAAGAGATCGGGACGTTCCTGCATAGCGAGGTTCAATCCAAACACCTCGCGGGCAGTCGCCGTCCGGGGGCGCAGCCGGGGCAACAGGTCGGCGGCACTCCACGGCCCCTCCATCGAATGCAACAGCAGGCCAGCCAATTTCTCGAGCTCCGTCTCGGAGGGCATCACGACCAAACGGTGCAAGAACCATTCCCCTTGCCGGCACACGAATCGGGTGTCATGTCGCAGAGCATCCAGGAGCCGGCTCCAGACTTCTCCTCCACGGACCCACATCAGATACTCAAGTCGGCCCGTCGCATCCCGACGCCGACCCAATGCCGCCACCCACGCTTCGATCGCTTCCCGCCAACGAGCCAGTGACGCATCAGGATGATCGCGTCCCGTCAAACCATAGATGCAGGATGTGCTGAGACCGTCGACCCGTAGTGTTGCACTGTTTCCCTGAATCCGGACAATCTCACCGATCGCCGGTTTATAGACTTGTCGGCCATCCCACAAGCTGGGTACTGCTACAATGGCGTGATCGCCCACATGCCACGCCCTGGCAGGATCCCAGACGAGCACATCCTGACACGTCTCCTCGGACGGTGTAAGCACTGTACCCTTTTCGGCTCCGGCCCGTAGCCGCCTCTGCACCAACTGCCGCCCCAGCTCTGTAAGCGTTCGTGCGCGCTCGGTCTGCGCCATCTGGCGCGCGATTCGATCGAGATCGGCCTGCGTGATCCGGAAAAAATCGTCGGGATAAGCATCCTGTGGATGGCGAAGCGGCAGTTTCTGCACCTTCATGCTTCTTTCCTATTCACAGGTGGCATCATCACAAAGGCTACCCGACCGTGCGGTTTGCACACCAGGCGACGGGCAACCCTTAAGAAGCTGCTCTCATCTAAGGGCGAGGCCTGCAGCACATCGGATTCGACAGGCGGATTGCCGAGCACTATGTCAAAACCCCTCTCTACAACAGTGCCGTGGACCGGCTCCTCTTCTCGCTCCAGGAAAACGTCGGGAAAAAGCAGATCCCACGTGTGGTCGGCATCCGTCTGCCCTGAGCGATCGACGGGCCCCCCTGCATCTTGGCCGGCAAGATCTGCCAGACGCCGGATCTTCAGACTGTCGCCCTGAATCAAGTGCGCTGCCACGCAGGGCAACGGTGCACCGGGCGCGAACGCGCACATACTCAGTGCGGCACGGCTCAAAGCGACAGCGGTAGGGTTCAAGTCCATCCCATGGAGAGCGCTCTGGGAGAGCAACCAGGCCAGGACGACTTCATCCCCCAGCAGTTCCGGGTCCTGAGTCACGAACCGCGCCTCCATGTCCACAACCAGCGTGCGGCGCACCTCGCGCAAGGTCCGTATGATCGGATCGCTTCTCCACGAGAGCCAGGCATGGCTGCGGTGGTAGCTCCCGACACACGCCACAATCCCATCGACTAACATATCCAGAGCGGAGAGCAGAAAGGTTCCCACTCCCATGGCGGGATCCAGCACTTTGATACCCAACAGCGCCTTGCGGGCTTCGTTCTCCGCATCCGCAATCGCCGCCTCGTCGCAGCTCCCATCCTGGAGGGCGCCGCGGCGCTGAAGCAGAACAATGCGATCCATCGCCCTTCTGTAGCGCTCTGCGCCGAGTTCCAGGACTTGGGCCAAAGCACGCTCCATCGCCGACACACCAATGTAGTCAGGTAGTGGTGAACCGCTGAACGCGAGCGCATTGCCGTCTGCATTCAACAGCACAACCTGGCCCGCGGAGGCCTCCACCACCCACAATCTGCTCTCCACTAGCCCTTCACCTACGGTGCTGAGCTGCCGCATGGTCAGAGCCCCATAGTCGACCAGGCTACCATCGACGCGCCCTAGCGCCGCCAACACGCGCATAACCACGCGATCACTCAGGCGATGGCGGGCCAGGAAGGCCTGATCCCTATCCGTGGGATTGAACACTCCCCCGCCACCGGCAGGCAAGTTAAGGTTCGGCGCCCCGTGCTCCAGATGGCGGAAGAGCGCGAGCAGGGCCTGGTAGGCCGGAGTTGTATGAGTCCGTGAGCTCAGAGATCGGGCTTCGTCCTCCATAGCGAGCGAGCGATGCATCAGAGAGGTGAGACTCTCGGCTCGATAGTCGGGGTTTCCCATAGGCATTAGCTCGTGGCGTTCGGCGCAGAGCAGGAAAAGCAGCCGGTAGAGCAGGCTTAAGCTGGCTTGTATAATCTCGCGCAAATCCTCCGCCGGCTCTGTGCGCACCCCGCGTTCGTGAAAACGGTATGCCACAAAGCCGCCCGCAATCTCGGGAAGAATTGACTCCAGCACCCTCTCACGCAGCCGCTGAACCATACGACGGCCATAGGAGGCACGCTCGGATCGCAGCTCCGCCCACAGCGAGTCCCGAGAGGGTCCCTCGACAAGCGCGGTTGATCGAAAGAGAAGCCACCAACGGAAGAAGGATGCCAAATGCGAAGAATGCGAAGCGTGAGGGGTCTCGACACCGGCGGCAGCGAGTATCGCTCCCAGATCGACTTCCAGGCTCTCCGACGCCGTCGATCCGATGTCGGGATCGTGTCGTGCCGCAGCGTACAAACGCCACCGTATGCCGTTGGTCAGCAATCCCCACCGAACACCGGTCTCGGCCATAGCGCCGATGACCTGAAAGACGTGGCTCACCATCTCGTGCCCCGCGGATCCTGACGCGAGCGTCGCATCCCAGCCGGCGGCTACCGCAGCCACGTTTCCCCGGGGCCCGTTATTCCAACCCACCGGGCCGCTTCGAGCAACGGCGCTTGTGGGATCAGGAGACAACAGAAAACCGCCATCGGCGAGCGCAGTCAATTCCCATCCCAGCATCGTGAGGACAGGGCGAGTGAAGCGACGCCACGTCTCTGCAGCTGAGAGCGGTCGCTGCCCCCTTGCTTGGGGTGTAGATTGGATCTGCTGCCAGAGATCTCGGATGATTTCAAAGTGTGTGCGAGCGAGCGCAATCTCACGTTCGCTCAAGTCGGCGACCGATTGTTCCAGAAGGCCGAGAGATGAGAGTTCGAACATATGCGAAGTGAAGGAGGGACGACGAGACTCGACAAGGCGGGGGTGATCGTCGAGAGCCTCTCGAATCTGAAGCCCCAGTTCCTCGATAGCCCGCCGGGTCGCTTCCTCCGTAACGCCAGGTGACTCCACGACAGTCGGCGCGCCCAGCACTCCGGCAACAGCCCTCTGAACCGCGCCACTCGGCATCTGCAGGTCTACGACCTCGAACGCACCCTGGCGCACGTTGCCCCGGCCGCGGACGTTGACCACACTCGCGATCTCTCCCTGATACCAGACGCGTTGTCCCTCCTCATACCGGGCTCCGGGAGCAAAGCCCGGCACCTCGGCCTGGCGCTCCAGAGCATACCGTGCCGCTCTGACGATAAGGTCATCTACATCGGGAAGTGGTCCGTTATCATCCAGTGAGGCCAGCAGCGCATCAAGATCGCCACGCTCAAATCCCATCAACCCTCCGCCTCCTCCTACTTTGAGCCGAGTATAGCACCTTGGGGTAAACCTGCACAGTTGCGCGTGCCCTGCCTGATCGATCGAAACACCACCGACTCTGATAGATAGGGTGGCTAGGGCACCGCGGCTTCGGACGTCGCCTCCACCAGCGGCGCGGCATAGCGTCCCTGCCATACGACCTGTCCATTCTGCACACGCAGCATGATGATGGACTTCTGAGGGTTGTGGGTTTCACTGTAGGTCCAAGCTCCTGAAACTCCCTCAAAGCTCATCCTCTCGAGCATCCCGGCTACGATCAGAGGCTCTCCAATGCCCGCCTCTGCAATGGCGCTAAAGAGAAGGTTAGCTGCGTCATAGCTCAAGGTCGCCAGCGCATCTGGTTGGCTCATGTAGCGGCCCTGATAGAGATCGTTCCAGGCCTCGACGAGCGGATTAGCCTCATACGGGTAGAAATGCGAGGTGAAGACCGAGCCTTCTACGGCAGCGAGATCGAGCTGCGGGGCATCCCATCCATCGCTTCCGAGGATCGGCTGCATAAGGCCAAATTGTCTCGCCTGCGGGACCAGCGTGTTCACAACACTGTGGTAACCGGGCATATAGAGCACGTCCGGCGCCGCATCACGCACGATCGCCAGACCATCAAAAAACGAATCTGCATTCTGATCGTATGCCCGGGACGCCACAATCTCTCCGCCGCCCGCTACAAAGGCAGCGCGGAAAGCTCCCGCGAGTCCCCAGCCATAGGCCCCCTGCTCGGAGTAGAGCATGGCCGCCTTCTTGGCTCCCATCTGTTCCAGTGCATAGAGCGCTGCAACCGTGCCCTGATCCGGATCAATGACCGGGACACGAAATACAAGCGGGCGTGGGTTGCCCTGTCCATCCAGCGTCAGGTTAGCATTCACCGACGCCGGGCTGATCTGGAGTACACCCTCCGAACTTGCGACCTGAGCCACACCTTCCGATGCGCTCGCGCATACAGCCCCAATGATGAAGAGCACACCCTCATCGATAGCATCCTGCGCAGCCTGTCTACCCCCTGCAAAGGTGCAATGGCTGTCGCGGAGAACAAGCTCAATGGGATCGCCGAGAATTCCGCCCTGACCGTTCCACGCTTCCGCTGCCAGGAGAATACCGTTCCGGACACGTTCCCCGAGCGACGCATACTCGTCACTGAATGGAGCTACCACTCCGATCTTGTAACTGCTGACCGGCTCCTCTTCCTGGCGTGCGCATCCCTGCAACAGAGATAGGGCTACGAGCAAGCCCAACCAGTACACGCCGCGCCAATAGCGTCCGTGTGTCACGTCCAGCCTCCCTATGCACAGAGTGTTAGGATATCATTCAGGATCTTGAGATCGTGAGACCTTGTGCCCAAGAAAAAGCGGGAGGGCCGCAGCCCTCCCGCCCCACTCACTCACATCAGCGTCCGAATAAGCAACGATGTAGGTCCAGACTTGGGTCGAGCCCCGGCTAACCGCCGAGATAGGCGGCCCGGACGCTGGGGTTCTCGGCCAAATCATTCGATGAACCCGACAAGTCTACCGAACCGGTTTCCAGCACATAGCCGCGCTTGGCAACCGAAAGCGCCATATGGGCATTCTGCTCAACCAGAAGAATCGTCACGCCCTCCTGGCTGATCTCCCCGATAATGTCAAAGATCTCCTCAACCAGGATCGGCGCCAGCCCCATTGAGGGCTCATCCATCAGCAGAAGACGGGGCTTCGCCATCAGCGCACGACCCACGGCCAACATCTGCTGCTCACCACCGGAGAGCGTGCCACCGGTCTGCTCCAGACGTTCCTTCAGGCGCGGAAAGAGACGGAAGACATACTGCATCGTCTCCTCGATTTCGGCCTTGTCCCGGCGCGTGAAGGCGCCCATCTCCAGATTCTCACGCACCGTCAGCGGGGCGAAAATCCGACGTCCCTCCGGCACATGAACCATACCCCGCCGCACGATTCGGCTTGCCTCAACGCCGGTGATGTTCTCACCATCGTAGATCACTTGACCCGCATCGACCGGCAGCAAGCCCGAAATAGCGCGCAATGTCGTCGATTTCCCCGCACCATTCGCCCCGATCAGCGTCACCACCTCGCCCTCATTGACGTGGAACGAGACGCCATGAAGCGCTCGAATCGCGCCGTAGGAGACACTCAAGTCCTTAACTTCCAGCAAGGCCATAGATTGCTATTCCCTTCTCTTTATGACTACCAAGCCGGTCCGTCGTTAGTTCTGGCGTCCCAGGTACGCCTCGACCACCTGCTGATTCGAGCGCACCTCAGCGGGAACACCACGCGCGATGACCTCACCGAAATCCATCACCGTGATCCATTCGCAGATACTCATCACCAAGCGCATACGATGCTCGACCAGCAAGACCGTCAGGTCGAAACGTTCGCGAATGAAGTGGATCAGCTCCATCAACTGATCCACCTCCTGCGGGTTCATCCCCGCAGCCGGCTCATCGAGAACGAGCAGCCGCGGCTGGGCAGCCAGCGCCCGCGCAATCTCCAAGCGCCGCTGCAACCCGTAGGGGAGCCCGCCCGCAATCTCGTCTTGTCGTGAGGCCAGATTGAAGATTGAGAGAAGCTCTTGGGCTCGCTCGGTCAACTCCGTTTCCTTTTCGCGAAAGCGACGTGTGTGTAGAAGCGAGTCCACCACGGTGTAACCGGCATACGGGTGATAAGCGATGCGCACGTTATCCAGGACGGTCAGATTGGCAAAGAGCCGGATGTTCTGGAACGTGCGCGCAATGCCCATCTGGATGATTTCGTAGGACGGCAATCCTACCAGTTCCACACCGGAAAACCGGATGCTTCCCTCGCTAGGCTGGTAGACACCGGTGAGCAAGTTAAAGACCGTTGTCTTTCCGGCACCGTTCGGGCCGATGAGCCCGACCAGCTCGCCGTGGTGAAGCGTAAGATCGAAGTCGTGGACTGCACGCAGGCTGCCGAAGTAGTGACTCACGTCTTCGACCTCAAGAACCACACGGCGTTCCTCGGGTGCCACCAATGAATCAGGTCGTCCGTTCATGCCGCCACCTCGTGCGATGAATCCGCTCCGCCGTGAGACACAGCCGGAACCGGCACGTGGGATGTGGGTTGCGCCGCGGTATCCGCGTCAGCGACTCGCGGCTTGAAGGGCGCCGGTAACTTCTGCCGCAAGTAGGGAATCTCATATCCACCAAACAGGCCTTCGGGGCGCAGCAACATCATCAGCAGTAGAACGAGCGGATAGATCACAAAGCGCCACGTCTCAAAACCCTGCGGCAGCGCCAGGCGCAACACACCTTCGAGCAGGAGGATCCAACCGAAGCCCGTCACTACGGTGCCCGTGATGCTACCCAAGCCACCGAGTACCACGATGATCAACGGGTTAAAGGACTGGACGAAGTTGAAGGACTGCGGATGCAGGAACGCCAGATCGTGCGCCCGAATCCCTCCAGCCAACCCGGCAAACACGCTCCCAATCACAAAAGCGAAGATCTTCGCGTTGACCACATTGATGCCCACCAGCTCTGCCGCCCGCTCATCCTCGCGCACCGAGACGATCGTCCGCCCGATGCTGGAGTGCAGCAGGTTGCGCATCACGATCACAACCATAAGCAGCGAAAAGAATACCCAGGGCCACGTCGTCCACTGCGGGATGCCTATCATACCTCGGGCGCCCTTCATCTCGGGGAAGGGAAGGACGGTATCCGTATTATCCAGCAATACCTTGACGATAATCGTGAAACCCAGCGTCGCAATACCGAAGTAATCCGAGCCCAGTTCCAGAACCGGAATGCCGAACAAGAAGCTCGCGATGCCCGCCAGCGCGGCACCACCGACAAGGGCTGCAAAGAACACCACCTGTCGCGTGAGCGCTGCCGGAAAGGCCTCCAGCAACGTAACCGTAACCGGTCCCAGAACGGGGACGAGAAACTGCACGGCGATCCAGAAGGCAACGATCGTCGCCCCAAGGTAGAAAGTGAACTGTGTCATCACAGTGACGCGATTGAACCCGCGCAGAAAGCGCGCCAGAAGTATGTACAGTCCCAGCGCCAATAGACAGCCAAAGATCACCACGACAAGCCCGGAAGGATCCCTGCCGTTCGTCCAGCGCCAGGTCACATCGGCAGCACCATAAGCCCCAATGGCGTAGAATCCGTACTGCCCCAGCGAGAACTGACCATTGAAGCCGTAGATCAGATTCAGACCCAGGGTGACCATCGTGATGGCGGCTCCCCAGAAGATGATACCGCGCCAGAAGTTATTCAGGGTGCCGGTGGTGAGCAGAATCTGCACAACCACGAAGACCACCAGCGCGGTCACAATAAACCCAGCGGCCGATTTGCGAAGTCGAGACACCATATTCCTCACCTACACTTTCTCTGCCGGTGGCTCGCCAAAGATGCCCTGCGGCCAAACGAGCAACACGATGATCAGCAGCGAGAAAGCAATCGCGTCACGCATCGGCGTTGAGATGAACCCAGCAGTCAAGACCTCAGTCTGGCCCATAATGAGCGAACCGACAAAGGCTCCTGGGATGCTGCCGATCCCCCCCACGACCGCAGCCACGAACGCCTTGAGACCCGGAATGATCCCCATCAGGTGGTGTACTTGCCGGTAGGCCGTTGCATAGAGAACGCCAGCAGCACCGGCGAGACCACCACCGATCGCAAAGGTTGCTGCAACGACCGTGTCGACATTGATGCCCATCAAGCGTGCTGCGGCCTTGTCATAGGCTGAGGCACGCATTGCCTTACCCAGCCGCGTGCTACCTACAACCCACTGCAACACCACCTGAAGGACGATGGATGCGCTCATAATGATGAGCGTCACGTTGGACGCCGTCAGATCCCACACCTGACCGCCGGTCGATATTTCCACGCTAACTAGCGTCAGGATCACGGCCAAGAAACCACCAAACTGCAGGCCGAAGGAGAGCAACGGATGGCGGATCAATGTCTTCGCCCGGAGACTGCCCTGGCGCCCGCGGATCCTCAGAACCACGTATGCGATCACCGAAACAGCAAACAGTATCCACATCGCCACAACGACCGGCATCGCCACAGTACCGGCGCGATAGACTTCAACATCAAAAGCACGGGGGTAGGTAATGTAGTTACTCGTGTAAGCAAAGGGCAACGCACCGTAGTACTGGAGAAAGAACGACACACCTACCGCGGTGATCAGGGCGGCGATTCTAGGCTTGTTGCGCAGCGGACGATAGGCAAATCGCTCCATCACCACGGCCAGACCGGCGCACATCACCATCGACACCATAATCACCGTCACCGTTCCCACAATGACGGATAACTGTTGTCCTATGCCTGAGAAGATCCACATCGGCCACTCATGAAGCCGTAACGTAGCAATCGTGTAGAAGCTGGTGAAAGACCCAATCATAAAGACTTCGCCGTGGGCGAAGTTGATCAGCTTCACAATGCCGTAAATCATCGTATAGCCCAACGCGATCAGGGCGTAGATGAACCCGAGTTGCAGTCCATTCAGTACCTGACTAACAAAGAGGCTGGGCCTCTCCCACGCGGCTCGAGCCAGTACAAAAAGCACAAAGAGGCCCAGCAACGCGAAAACACCCTGGCTGATGCGATTGAGGATTATGCCGTTACGCCGGCGCAAGGCGATACCGTTACCCCTTCGCAGCAGCGCCCCCCCGCTATCTCCCCTCAAGCTCCGCTCCATATACCTTATACCTTCCTCTGATCAGTTCAGACCTCTGATCAGTTCAGAGGAAAAGCCAGGGCGCACACACGGTGGCCCCGGCTCTTCCACATTCATACGATCCAACCGAACCGGGTGCCCCCTCATACCTCAGGGAGCGACGGAGTCGGTATAGACAATCTGGCCACCTTCGACCTTGAGAACCACGGCAGCCTTGACTGGATTGTGGAACTCGTCGAAGGAGATGTCGGCCGAAACAACGGACCAAGTGCCGGTCCGCATCGTGTCAGCAACCGCGGCGGCATCTGTGGTGGTCCCGGCGGCTTCCATCGACATCAACAGAACAGTGGCGGCGTCGTAAGCCAGTGCGGCCAACGCATCGGGGGTGGAACCATAGGCCGCCTCATACTTCTGCACGAAGTCCTGCACGACCTGGCGGGTGTCATCAGGCGAGAAGTGGTTGGTGAAGTACCCACCTTCGACCACGGAGGTGTCCAGGTCGGGGGAGTCCCAACCGTCGCCGCCCAGCAACGCCGCCTCGATACCACGCTCCTGCGCCTGCGCCGCAATCAGGTTGACGGTGGAGTAGTAGTCGGGCAGGTAGAGCACATCGGGATTCGCATCCCTGGTGATGGCAAGAATCGCGGAGAAGTCCTGGTCATCACCCGTGTAGGTTTCGCGGACCACAACCTGGCCACCATCAGCCTCGAACTCGGCGATGAAGACTTCGGCCAGACCACGAACGTAGTCGTTACCCTGGTCGAGGAACACCGCAGCCGTCTGCGCGTTCAGGTTCTGGCGAGCGAACGCGGCAGCAACCGCACCCTGGAAGGGATCGATGAAGCAGGCCCGGAAGACCATCGGCTTGGTGGTACCATCTTCATTGACGGTCACTGAGGGGTTTGTGGAGGTGGGGCTAATCTGAAGCACGTCGCCCTTGGCTCCCACGACTTCCGATATCGGGATCGAAGCGCTGGAGCAAACCTCACCGATGATGAACTTGACGCCGTCTTGCTCGATGACTTTATTCGCCGCGCTCACAGCCGCCTCGGCGCTGCACTGGCTGTCCTCGATGACCGTCTCAATCGTGACACCGTTCACGCCGCCATTCTCATTCCACTCTTCGATGGCGAGCAAAGCACCATCTCGCGTGGACTCACCGAACGTTCTTACATCACCACTCAGCGGGGCCAGAATGGCGATCTTGACGGTGCTGCCGGTAGCGGGACCAGCGGCACCACCGCAGGCGCTCAGCGCCAGCATGGACAATATCAACGTGACCAACAGTGTAATCCGAGTACGCATTTCTCTCTCCTCCTAAAGCTTGGGTTCCGCGATTTGGTCTGTCTTGCGTAGAACCGGGACGCCGCGATAGCGGCTTACGACCGTACGACTCCAAAAATGATCTCTCCCATAACACCTCCATAAGTGGATTGCCCGTGAGCCCTTCAGGTCCCACTAAGCGCTTGCACATTCTACCGATAATTTCGTCAAGTGTCAAATTTGACCTTTTCAAAATGTCAAATATAATGTGTCCTGATTCTGGAGGTCTCTGGGCTGGGAAGTGACCATCGAAGTCGCCCGGACATAATTCGGGGATTATACCATAAAGTCACAGCAGGGAAGAAGGAGTTGCATATGTCGCGAATCAAACTACCGTTGGGTGTCCTTATGGCACTGCAGGTGCTTGCGTTGCTGATCTATCCGCTCTCCTATATCCAGCGTGAACCGCAGGCAGCCGTGATGCCACCGGCCCTGGTGTTGTTCTTTATCCTGGCAATCGTGGGACTGAACACCCATACATTATCTATGGACGGTGCACGCAGCCTCCTCATCTTCATCCAGGGTGTCAATCTGGTCACTCGCCTGATGAGTCTCCTCCCGAATCTAATGGCCCGGGACGGCTCCTGGGTTTGGGGCTTGCTCATTGCCCAGGTTGTGGGCATGGCGCTCTCCTGGTATACGATGATAGCGATGGAACGCCGGTCACTGGAAGGGCTACGCTTCCGGCAAACACCAGCCCCTTCACAGCAGGGTGAGTCACCGACAAGCTAATCTGCGGCAGGGTTGACAAAAAGACCGTCCGCGCTAAAATACCTTATCGTTGCCTATGTAAAGGGGCCGCCATGTCGCGGCCCCTTTGAATGAAGCAGTTGAGCTGAACTGCAGAGCTAACAAGAGAAATTGTGCTACGAAGGAGAAAGAGGATGGAAGCAATTACACTGCACGCAGAGCCGCGCACGGTTATCGGCAAGCATGTGAAGCATCTGCGTCATCAGAATATTATCCCCGGCGTCATCTACGGCCGCCACATCGATCCCATCGCCGTACAATTCGACCAGCGAGAGCTCAATGCAGCTTTAGGGCAAGCTGGCACCAGTGCAGCCGTACAGGTCACTGTTACAGGACGCGAGGAACCCTATCTGACCATCTTCCGCAGCATCCAACACCATGCGATTCGTCGCGTGATCACTCATGTAGATCTGCAGGCATTGAGCCTGACCGAGACCGTGCGTGTTCAGGTGAATGTCGTTGTCGTGGGAGAGGCGCCGGCGACGGAAGAAGACGAGGGCGTATTAATCCAGCTCCTTAATGAACTCAACATTGAAGCCCTACCCACGGCCTTGATTGCGTCCCTTGAGATTGACGTATCTGGCCTCACCGAGATCGGCGACACGATCACCGTCGGTGACATCACGCCGCCTGAGGGTGTCACAATCCTGAACGCCGCTGACGAGACTATTGTCCAAGTCACTTACGTCGCCGAAGAGGAACTTGAGGAAGAAATCGCGGCTGACGAGGAAGAACTCGGACTGTTGGGTGAGCCCGTTCTGGTAGGCGAAGAGGGTGAGCCTGAAGAAGCTGAAGAAGAGGACGAGGAATAACCGATAGCACCCTTAGTACAAGGGAAAAAGCGCAGGTGGGAAGTTCCCACCTGCGCTTTTTTGTGCAACCGCCCCCTCTATCGAAATCGAACCCACTCACCCCGTTTCAATACAACCCTGTCAGGGACAATCCATAAGTGAATCCCGACCATGGGTCGGCAGCCGGTCTGATAGCGGTACCGCGAGACAACACACCGCGGCCTTCGGCTCGACTCCCGAGATTCGGAAGCTCGAATCGAAGGCCGCGGAAAAAGAAGCGTCGCTTCTTGTCGCCTAGCCCTGGCGGTTTTGACGAAACCGGCGCTTGCGCTCGGTTCGCCGTGCCCGAGCAATACCCTTCCGCTTGGCGATCCGCTCTTCCTCACCTTTCGTCAGGAAATAGCGCCGCTTCCGCAGTTCGCTCAAGATCCGATCGTTGGTCACTTTGCGTCCAAAGCGCTTGATCAGACTCTCGTTAGATTCGTTATCACGTCGAGTAACAAAGGTCATCTATGCCACCTCCTAGGTGTCCCATCTGAATAACCAACTGTCCACCGGACACAATAGCCCGGCGCACCAACCTACGCAACGTCGTTGCGCACCACGACACTAATACCATACCATGAACACACCATCCGTCAAGGTGTGCAGG
>SLDA01000103.1 GCA_007125545.1 Thermoflexales bacterium
AAGGACGCCGCCATCGAAGCGCGCTCCGTCGCATTCGAGCTCCCAGGCCAGCGAGGGGGGAGTGGACCCCGCAGTTCGCTCCAATCCCAGAGCCATATAAACGGGTCTGCCGGCCCTTACGTCACCTGTCGGCCCGCGGACACCCAGTACCTGCATCCCGGGCCACGCGATCTCGGACATAGCCGGTAGCGGGTCCAGGGCTGGTGCCGAATAGGGCGGTGGATCAACTCTAATGCTCCCCAACGGCATTTGGATGCCGCCGAAGCTGTCGTCAGAATACGCCAGTCCCATCCAGGCACCGGCTTCGGCCACCTGCATGACCAGTTCGTAGGTGCCGGGCGGCAGGTGCAGCGGAAGCGGGACGTAACCTTCACTATCGTAAATCTCGCCTGGCTGCCACACCGATGGGGGCTTCCCCGCGCCGTCAACAAGATGGCGCCCCCCCTCAGCCCAGATGATCTGCTCGCCCTCGACTTCGGTCACAAGGGCGAGATAGAGCTCAAGTTCACCCAAATTCACCTGAGGATCCCAGCGCAACCGTACCGTGAGCGGATTCGGTGCCTGTGCCACGGCATCCGCACTCGCCGCCATTAAGTCTATGCGTCCACCGTAGCGGGCCAAGAACCCAGATTCCGCCGCGAGTTCAGAGGTCAGCACACAGCGCTCGGAAGGAAAACCGAGAACCGGCGTCACCGACACGCAGGACAGCTCACCCGCCGTCCGATACGGCTCCAGCAGGTGAGCAAGCTGAGCGTCGGTCAGGGGATAGCAGGCGGGGGCGCGAACCCAGGTAAACGGCTCTCCCGGCACGAGATAGTCGCCAAGCCATACGGCAAGCTGTGCAGAACCGGCAACCGGTGCGGTAGCTGCAGGCGTAATGCCGGGTAGCGGTCCTGGGGCCAACCACTTGGCCCCGGTTAACTCAAAATCGTCACGATACATAATCGTCGCCTGGTGCAGTCCTGCTACGTAGATGTCCTCACGAAGCGAAAAGACCTCCGTGTCCACGCCTTCCACTCCAAGCGTCGCGTTTACACAGCCCTGTCGCGCCAAGTCCCAAGGCCATACCTCTCCACCAAATAGCGAAGCTACGCCGGGCACGTTCTGACTCATAATCCGCGTCGTAACGGAATCCGGCAGCAGCCGGTTCAGACGATGCGCAGCGAAACCCGTCCCCTCACTCCAACCCAGTGGCACGATATGTTGCGCGGTCCAACCACCTCCCAATAGGGGCGAGGCATATTGCAGCGGTATAACTGCAGTCCACGCCCAGGGCAATACCAGTCCGATGAGAAGAACCCAACGCCACCAGCCTATCCGATGCAAGGCGATCGCCGCAACCACCGTCAGCAGGGGCACAACCGTCAACACATACCGGTCGAACTTCTTGGACGCAAAGGTGATAGCAACCAGGTAGACAAACGCAGGAAACAGGAGGGCAAGGCCATGCGAGGTCCCCACCCCGTCGCGTCGCAGTGTCAGAACCCAGAGCAATACTCCCAAGAGGACCGGGGGTGTCAGCCGAAAGAGGAGCACCACGGGGTAGAACGCAGCGCCAGGATCGACCTGTGATCGGCCCAGGAAAAAGACGGGGCGCAATCCGATCCCCTCGTGATAGGTGACGGCATCGATCAGTGATCGCACCGCACTAGCTGGATCGGCCCAGAAGGGTGGATAGAGGACAACCAGGCAGGCCAACGCCGAAACAGTGATGACAGCTACCTTGAGCATCCGTCGCTGCCCGGTTAGCCCGCCCCAGAGCAGGACAGCCAGTGCCACGCCGGGAGCCACGAGAAGGCCGAGCATCTTGGTCAAGCCGGCGAGCGCCAAAAACAAGCCCGACCCAACCCACGAGAACCACTCCGAACGCGGGACCGGGGACCTGGACTCAGGCTGCGACCGAGGAGGTAAGGTAAGGAGCACGGCAAGTAGCGCAAAGGTTGCCTGCAGTGCATCAGTATGCAGAAGGCCGCCATGACCCGAAAAGAATGGATCCAGGGCCAGCAAGAGTGCCATCAGGCGCGCCGGACGCGCGCCCAATCGGGGACGTGCCACAAAATGCGCCAACACAAGCGCCAACGACACCGTTAGCGCGACCAACACACGTGCTGCGGGTAGGAAGAAGGCGAGGTGCCCAAAAACCACCTCATTCTCCGGAGCCAGCCACAGCAGGGGGCGAATCCATTGCAGATGTTGCGCCGCGGTGACCGGCGCCAACCGCATCATAATCCGAGTGCCGAACGCACCCAGCACCATTGTTGTGACACCCGGGTGCCCTGTCTCAGGTATGCGTTGCCAATCTCCCGATTGGACTGCATCCAGAAATTGGACGCTGCGCAACACCCAGATCGGCTCATCTGGGGTGACGTAAAGTCCAAGCGGGACGAGGCGGACGATTAGTGCGAGTAGAAATATGGCCCCACTGAGAAGGAGCAGATGAGTCCGGGCAGACCCGGCACGGAGGTCGCGACGTAACACGTTACTCCTCGCGCCGGATCACATAGATGGGTTTGTTCTGTACCTCAAAGTAAGCGCGTGCCTGCAATTCTCCCAACAGCCCCATTACAAGGAACTGTGCGCCGAGAATCATCAACAGGATGGCGAGTGAAAGGAGGGGTCGATTACCGATGTCGGCGCCGGTGACGATCTTATAGACCGCCAGATAAAGCCCGAATGCAAAGCCCAAGCCGCCGCTCAGCAAACCTGCCAGCCCGAAGAGCTGCATCGGGCGTGCCATATAACTCAGGAGAAACGAGACCGTCACCAAGTCGAGAATCACGCGCACTGTCTTGAACAAATTGTACTTCGACCGCCCGAACTGCCGCGGGCGGTCGCGGACTCCCACCTCAGCCACTTTGATACCAGCCCCGGAAGCCAACGCAGGGATAAACCGATGCAGTTCGCCGTAGAGATGTACGTTCTTGGCAACGTCCCGATGATAGATCTTGAGCGAACAACCGTAGTCGTGGAGTTGCACACCGGTCGAGCGTCCAATAATCTGATTGGCGATGATCGAGGGCAATCGGCGTGATAGAAAAGGTTCCTTCCGATCCTGGCGCCAGCCGCTGACGATATCATAGCCGCCACTCTCCATGACCTCGAGTAAGCGAGCCAGATCGGCTGGATTGTTCTGACCATCAGCATCCATAGTCACAACATATTCACCGCGCGACAGATCAAAGCCTGCCGCAAACGCCGCAGTCTGCCCAAAGTTACGTCGAAACTCAATGATGCGTAGGTGGGGCTCCTGCTCCTTGAGGGAGCGCAGAATAGCAACGCTCTCATCTTGGCTACCGTCATCCACAGCCACGATCTCATAGCTGCGCTCCAAATCCTGCAGCGCAGCAGATAACTCCGGGATAAATAGCTCCAAATTGCCGGCTTCGTTGTAAATGGGAAGGACAACGGAGATATCCAGTTCCGCATCCCCCGTGTGCTTGGGTATCATAGCAGCCATCCTCGCTACAGAGTGCCATCCGGTTCCCGACGTAGCATAACGTGTTCTACCATGAAGGCGCAGGGAGGCAAATGGGGCATCATTCCACTTCGTCCACGTATGCAACAGAAACGCGCATTCGCGGCTTGACACGCCACTCAATCCCGCTATAATGCCCCTACACAAAGCAAAATGGGGAAGAACTGTCTTGCAGGCCGGGGTATGCGAAGAGAGAGCAGCGTGCGAGTCCGCGGCAAATCGCCAACCACGCCGACCCGCACGATTATTGAGGAGGATGAATTATGGCAAAGAAGGGCACCCGCGTCTTGGTCAAGATGAAGAGTACGGAAAGTGGACATATGTACTATACGCAGAAGAACCGCCGCAACGACACGCAGCGTCTCGAACTGCGCAAGTACGATCCGTTCGTCCGCCGTCACGTCATCTACCGCGAAACTAAATAACGTCATCCCGGTCGTCACCGACCGGCATTCATCACGTTCACGAACCACGGTGCTCATTAAGCGAGCACCGTGGTTTGTGTTGGATGCGCATCTCGTTTCCTCAGCCTCAGCGTCCTGATAATCTGAAGAGTTCGATTTGAGACCTGGCCGGATCCCGGTTAGCGTATGAATTGGTGGGGCGTCGTGCAGTCAAATCCACCAGGACAGAGCGTTACGCCGACCCCCCGATTCCCCCACTTTCGTCACGAAAAGGGATGTGTCCGCGTTCACGTCAAGCTCTGGCTATTTTTAGAAGAAGATGGTATACTATATTCCCGGAGGAGATATAACTACCTCGAGCAGCGGGATAATTGATGTTACTGAGAGAGGTCAAGGAAATCGGAATGGCAGAGACTAAAATCGCTACAGAGGAACGGAAACACTTGGATTTACAGGTCGAGGGGATGACCTGTGCTTCGTGCGTGAATCACGTCCAAAAGGCGCTGAGTCGTGTGGAGGGCGTTGACGACGTCAACGTCAATCTCGCTACGGAGAAAGCGTCCCTCTGGTTTGACCCCAGTGTCACGACGAATGAACTGATCAAGACCGTGCGCGAGACCGGTTACGATGTCGCAACGGACAGTATCGACTTGGCGATTGGTGGCATGACCTGCGCGGCGTGTGTGGCGCACGTGGAAAAAGCGCTCGGCAAAATCCCGGGTGTGATCGACGTCAACGTCAATCTGGCGACGGAAAAGGCCAGTGTTAACTATCTACCCGGCGCAACCGGCCTCACAGAGTTTAGGGCTGCGGTTGCGCAGGCTGGATACGAGGTCCTGGGACGCGCGGATACGGATGTAGAACCGGCGGAACGTGCGCGGGACCTGGACGACGAAGCTGAGCAGAAGATGGCGGTTGCGCGCCGTCGCATGCTCATAGCGTGGGCCTTTACAGCTGTCATTATACTATGGATGATACCCGATATGTTCTTCGGGATTCACTGGCCCAATATGATGGTTATGCACGTGGGTATGATTGTGCTGGCCATGCCGGTGCTCTTCTGGGTAGGCAGGAAGACGTATAGCAGCGGCATTCGTGCAGCGCTACACGGCTATGCCAACATGGACACCTTGATCACGCTGGGAACCGGCGCTTCTTTCTTGACGGGCCCGGCCGCGTTCTTCGCACCCGTGGCCAATTATGCCGGCGTCGCGGCCATGATTATGGCTTTCCACTTGACCGGGCGCTATATTGAGGAATCGGCGAAAGGGCGGGCTTCCCAGGCCATTCGGAAGCTCCTGGAGCTGGGCGCCAAGACCGCCCATGTCGAGCGGGATGGTATCGAGATCGAAGTTCCCATCGAGGCAGTTGAGGTGGGGGACATTCTGATCGTACGCCCTGGTGATAAGATCCCCACCGATGGCATTGTTGCGAGCGGGGAGAGCGCGGTTGACGAGTCGATGGCAACCGGCGAGTCGATGCCCGTGACAAAGGGGGTAGGAGACGAGGTGATCGGCGCTACCGTCAACCAGGAAGGCTTGCTCAAGGTACAAGCAACCCGGGTTGGCAAGGACACGTTCCTCGCGCAGGTCGTGAAGCTCGTCGAGCAGGCACAAGGAACCAAAGTTCCCATTCAAGCTTTTGCCGACGGGGTCACTGCTGTCTTCGTGCCAATCATCATCACCATCGCGGTGCTAACCTTTCTCGCCTATCTCGTGTTCCCGGACACTATGCGAACCCTGACTCAGTTCGGTGGTTTCCTCCCGTGGGTCGATCCGACGCTGAATACGCTCACCCTGGCGATCATCTCGATGGTTGCTGTCTTCGTAATCGCATGTCCCTGTGCGCTGGGCCTGGCCACGCCGACGGCGTTGATGGTTGGCAGCGGCATGGGCGCTGAGCACGGTATCCTGATTCGCAGTGGTGCAGCTATCCAGACGCTTAAGGATGTTGGGATTGTGATCTTCGACAAGACCGGGACCATTACCAAGGGCAAACCGGGGGTCACCGACTTCGTCGTCACCTCCGAGGACGGGATAACAAGAGATCAGATACTGGCCTTGGCTGCCAGTGTCGAGGTGGGGTCAGAACACCCGCTGGGCCGTGCTATCGTCGATCATGCACGCGCCGCCGGGCTCAGCCTCTTCGAACCTATGGGCTTCCGCGCCGTCCGGGGCAAAGGCGTGATCGCCTTTGTCGATGACCACGAGGTCTGGGTAGGCTCGCGCCGTATGGTCCAAGAAGTGAACGGCAACCTCGGTGGTATGGAAGCCGAGATCGAAGAGCTAGAAAACGGCGGCAAAACGGTGATGCTCGTATTGGTCGACGGCAATCTCAAGGGGATGCTTGCTGTTGCGGACACGCTGAAGGAGGATTCGGCGACTGCCATCGCTCAGCTACACCGGTTGGGCGTGCGAACAGCGATGATCACGGGCGACAACCAGCGGACGGCCGAGGCCATTGCACGGCGGGTCAACATCGACCACGTCGTGGCCGAGGTCCTTCCAGAAGGGAAAGTGGACGAGGTCAAGCGGTTGCAGGAGCGCTATGGGACTGTGGCTTTCGTCGGCGACGGCATCAACGATGCTCCGGCGCTCACACAGGCCAACGTTGGCATAGCCATCGGCACCGGCACGGACATCGCCATTGAGGCGAGTGATGTGACCCTGGTACGCGGGGCCCTCACCGGCGTCGTGGAGGCGATCAATCTTAGTCGGGCCACGTTCCGCAAGATTCGCCAGAATCTCTTCTGGGCCTTCTTCTATAACGTCATTATGGTACCCCTGGCCGTGGTGGGCTGGATGCACCCGGTTCTGGCCGAGATCGCCATGGCGACCAGTTCCATCACGGTCGTGATGAACGCCAATCTGCTGCGGCGGGTGAACATTAACCCAGATCCACTGGAAAACCGCTAGGCAGACGCCGTCCGGGCACGAATAAAGCCCGGACGGCACACCCAGTTAAGTATTGTCGAATGAATGTAAGGAGTCTAATCAGATGGCTAACTATAAAAGCAGGCGCCTCAGGCAGCAGCGCCAGAAACGAACTGCGATAGGTTTCATCCTGGCTGTTGTACTCACCCTGGCCGGAATCCTGGTCTACGATGCTCTAAATCCGCGACCCGGCCGCGCAGTGGCAGACCTCGGCAACGCGCATATTCCATACCCCCAAACAGCGACCTACAACTCCAGTCCTCCGACCTCAGGACCGCATTATACGATGCTGGCACAATGGGGGATCCACACAGACCCGATCCCGAACGAGCTTCAGGTGCACAATCTGGAGGATGGCGGCGTCATGGTCCAGTACAACTGCCCTGATGCATGCCCCGACCTGGTCGCGCAGCTCGCGGGCGTTGTCGAACGTTATCCCAGCCTGGTCATCCTCGCGCCCTATCCCGATATGGATGCGCGCATCGCGCTGACAGCCTGGGGCCGCATCGACACATTCGAAGAGTTCGATGAGGCACGTATTGTGCGTTTTATTGAAGCTTACCGTGGCTTGGATCATCACAGATAATCACCAGGAGAATTTCCGATGCAACCACCTTCTACCATACACACCACGATCAGCCGTCGCCAATTCTTGAAGCATACCGCTGGTGGCTTTGCGGCTCTGGCCCTGGCAGGTTTATCCGGCGGGCTGACAGGCTGTACAACGGCACACATAGGCCCCGACCATACCGCATCCCGGGCGCCTTCAATGACAGACTTAGGTCCCCCCGACATCGAAATCGCGCTACGTGCGGCACCCGGAGAAGTACAGCTCTTGCCAGGCCTACCCACGCGGGTGTGGCGTTACCAGGCCGAGGTCCTTCACGGTAGACCCGAAGCCGTCCAACCACTACCAGACTCCTACCTCGGACCCATCCTGAGATTTCGCACGGGTGACGTGGTCCGCGTCCACTTCATCAACGACCTGGACGAAGAGAGCATCGTACACTGGCACGGTCTGCATGTCCCGGAGGAAGCCGATGGCCATCCGCACCTCGCCATCGGGCCGGGCGAGACTTACGTCTACGACTTTCCGGTTCTAAGCGGACCAGGAACGTACTGGTATCATCCCCATCCGCACGGGCGGACCGGCCCGCAAGTCAACTACGGTCTCGCAGGATTGCTGATCGTGGAAGACGACGAAGCTGCTAGCGTGGCACTTCCGGAAGGAGAGCACGACATACCGCTGGTCATCCAGGACCGCACATTCGATGAGGAGAATCAACTCACTTACGTCGACCCTGGGGGGCACGAGCAGATGTTCGGCTTCTTTGGCGACGATATTCTCGTTAACGGCAAGCCCGACTTCATCCAGCCTGTCGCCACGCGCCCCTACCGGTTACGCATCCTCAATGGTTCGAACGCCCGCATCTATAAGCTGGGCTTCAGCGATAACCGCCCCCTCACAGTGATCGGCACCGATGGCGGACTGCTTGGAGAGGCGGTGACACGGCCCTATGTTACACTATCGCCCGGGGAGCGCATTGAGTTGTGGGTAGATTTCGGTGCTGACGACCTCGGAAGCGAGATCGTGCTGGAGAGCAAGGAGTTTTCGGGTAGCAGTGCGTTCCCGATAATGCGCTTCCAGATTGAGGAGGAAGCAGCGGTGGAGACCCGCATACCGACGACACTTTCGACCTTCGCGGGCTATCGCGAAGATGATGCGGTGAACCGAAGACGTCCGCGGACCTTTGATATGGATATGGATATGGAGAACAGGGTCTGGCGCCTTAACGGTCGCACCTTCGAGATGAACGAGGTTGCGAGGAACGAAGTTGTGAAACTGGGCGATCTCGAGATTTGGGAGTTCGTGAACGAGAGTCCGTTTATGGCTATGCCCCATCCGATGCACGTCCACAATGTTCATTTCCAGGTGATCGGACGTTCCGTGTTGCCGGAGTTCGCGAACCAACGCGCAAGTGTCGAGGACGGTTACGTCGATGAGGGCTGGAAGGATACGGTGCTGGTTATGCCGGGAGAGCGCGTCAGGCTGTTGCTCAAGTTTGACACTTACGCCGGATTATACCTCTACCATTGCCACAATCTGGAGCACGAGGATATGGGCATGATGCGCAACTACCGCATTAGGGCATAAGAGGAGGGCTCAGATTGCCTTCCTATCCATCGCGGCTAGACTCAGCAGCTATGATAAACGCGAACTATATCGTCGGGAGCCACGATATTGCCTTCATCGTCTTTGACACCTTGCGGTATGACGTCGCCCGGGATGCCCTGCGTGCGGGGCAGACGCCAAACCTCGGCGCGCTGCTCCCGGGCGGCGCCTGGGAGGCCAGGCACACACCGGGCAACTTCACGTACGCGGCGCATCATGCCTTCTTTGCCGGCTTCTTGCCGACCCCGACGACACCAGGGCAGCATCCCCGACTCTTCGCAACCCAGTTTCCGGGCAGCGGTACCACGACTGGGGAGACCTACGTGTTCGATGCGCCCGACATCATCTCCGGGCTCGAGGGTGTGGGCTACCACACCCTCTGCATCGGTGGGGTTAACTTTTTCGATAAGCAAAGCCCGCTAGGTAGCGTGCTGCCCGGCTACTTCGTGGAGAGTCACTGGAGCCCGGAGATGGGTGTCGCCGGGCAGCGATCTACTGAGTATCAAGTCCGCCTGGCAGTGCGTCGCCTGGAGGAAATTCCCCGGGCCCGCCGGATCTTGCTCTTTCTCAACATTTCGGCGATCCATCCACCTAACCACTTCTTCCTGCCCGGCTCGAGGGAGGACAGTCTTGCGTCCCACGCTGCCGCCCTGGCCTACGTAGATCGCCAGCTTCCTCCACTCTTCGCAGCCCTACGAAATCGGGGACCAAGCCTGCTCATCATGTGCTCCGATCACGGAACTGCCTATGGCGAGGATGGCTATACCGGGCACCGCCTCAACCACCCCGTCGTTTGGACGGTGCCGTACGCCGAGCGTGTTCTGCCCGAAGCAGTCGGTCCAGCTTAGGCGCCAGATGCTGCTGTCAGCTCCCGGAGCCGCGCCATCGCATCGCGAATGCGCGCGGTCGGCGCTGTCGCCGAGATGCGAAGATATCCGCTTCCCACCGGCCCAAAGAAGGAGCCAGGAGCTACTGCCACACCCGCTTCCTCCAGCCAACGGCGAGCGCACTCCTCAGCGCTCTCACCGTCGGGTACCGCGACCCAGAGATAGAGCCCTGCACGGGGAAGCGTCGCTGACATTCCCAGTGTGTGCAGTCCATCCACCAGGAGCTGCAGTCTCTCGCGATAGATATCGTTCCGGGCGGCAATCCACGCACCATCGACGGTAAGCGCTCGAATCGCAGCTTCCTGCAAGGGATGGAACATACCCGAATCGACATTGGACTTCACCTGGGTGAGCGCCGCCAATACCTCGGCATTACCGACAGCCATCCCCAGGCGCCACCCCGCCATGTTGTAGGTCTTGGAGAGTGAGTTGAACTCAACCGCGACGTCGCGGGCGCCCTCTACCTCAAGGATGCTTGGGGCCACATATCCATCATAGGTCACATCACAATAAGGCGCATCATAGCAGAGCAGGACGTCATACCGGCGAGCAAAAGCTACAGCCTCACTCAGAAAGTCCAAATCTGCGACAGCCCCGGTGGGATTGTTGGGGTAGTTGAGCCACATCAGTGCCGCGCGTGAGGCGATGGACTCCGGTACGGCATCCAGATCCGGCAGGAAGTCGTTCTCGGCAAGGAGCGGCAGTGTTGCCACCTCTGCACCAACCAGCATAGCGCCCATCGTGTAGGGTGCATATCCAGGATCGGGCACCAGCACAAGGTCTCCCGGATCCAAGCATGCCAGTGCGAGGTTGACAATCCCCTCTTTGGAGCCAATTAGCGGCACGATTTCCTTCTCCGGATCCAGACACACACCGAACCGGCGCTCGTAGTAGGCGGCAGCGGCGCGCCGCAAGGATGGCAAACCCCTGTAGCCGGAATAGCCGTGTGTGTCCGCCTTTCCTGCGGATTCACACAGCGCCTGCACCACCGCCTCGTGTGGGGCAAGATCGGGATTTCCGATGTCGAGGCGAATAACATCCATGCCGAGGCGTTGCACGCGACTCACCTCCGCGGCCCAGCGGGCAAAAGGGTAAGGGGGAAGATCCAGCAGACGTTTGGCTGTTTTCATCGATAGTCCTCGTTATTGAACCTATTAGTATGAGAGGCGCGCAGTCGCGAAGAAAAGATCCCGGAGTGGTGTCACGATCCGGCTTCAGGATCCTTCACCAGCACGCTAAGAAGCCCCATGAGACCTAACTCGTAACTACGCCAGCCAAATCCGGCGACCTGGCCAACAGCAACCGGCGCGATCAGCGACGTGTGGCGAAAAGCTTCGCGAGCATGAATGTTGGACAGATGTACTTCGACCGTCAACAATCCTGTGCCGGCGATCGCATCCCGGAGCGCGACGCTCGTGTGCGTATAACCACCAGGGTTGATTAAGACGCCATCGGCCCAGTCCATCGCGTCGTGTAGCGCATCAATTAACAGCCCCTCGCCGTTCGCCTGAAGGATGCTCAATTCAGCACCCCACTTTGCCGCCAAGGATTCCAGGCGCTGATTGATCTCCTCGAGCGTCGTATGCCCATAGGTCTCCGGTTCCCGGCGTCCCAGTAGATTAAGATTGGGACCATGAAGGACCAAAATCCGGTAAGATGAGTTCCCCGCTGCCTGTTCTTCCATCCGCTAAGCCTCCGCTCCCATATCGACGAGCACGGAGCGCACCAGCGCTTCCGGCACATCATCCGCAATTACAACATGCCCAATCGCTTCCGGCAGAATCCAGCGTAGGGCACGTCCCTGCCGCTTCTTATCATGGCGCATCGCGTTACAGATCTGGTCCGACGGCCAATTCGGACAGCGAACCGGCAGCCCGGCGTTTGCAAGGACTTCTGTAATCTTCTTGGACAGCCCTGCCTCAGCACGCCCAAGAGCTTCCGAAAGACGCGCCGCGATCACCATGCCAATAGAGATAGCTTCGCCATGCCGCATTCGGTAGTCGCTCATTCGTTCCAGGGCATGCCCGGTTGTGTGTCCGAGGTTCAGCACGGCTCGCCCGGCTCCCTCAAAAGGGTCCTCTTGCACAATGTCGATCTTCACGCGAATTGAGCGTGCCAACACATCCGGCGTCACCCAACCGCCCCCAGCGACAAGGGGACCCGAGAGGGTCGCGAAGAGGTCTGGGTCCCCGATAATACCGTGCTTGATGACTTCCGCCAGCCCAGAGCGGATTTCCGCCTCAGGTAGGGTCTCCAGTACCGCCAGATCGATGAACACCAGTTCCGGCTGTTTGAACGCGCCGACAAGGTTCTTGCCCTGGGGCAAATCTACGCCGGTTTTGGCACCCACACTCGCATCAGTCATAGCCAGCAGCGTGGTGGGTATTTGGACCAAACGGACGCCACGCATAAAAGTCGCCGCAGCGAAGCCGGCCATATCGCCGGTTACGCCCCCGCCCAGCGCGAGAACCACACCTCCGCGATCGAGATCCGCCGCAAGGAACTGGTTGTAAAGCTGGGCCACCGGCTCCAAACGCTTGTGGGCCTCCCCATCCGGCAAGCTGCAGACAAAGGGCGAGAAACCACTCTGCTGCAGGATCTCCCGGACCCTAGCGGCATAGAGCGGCGCGACCACCTCATTCGACACGAGGGCTACGCGAGCGCCAGCCGGAATGGCAGCAGCGATAAGCGCACCGCCGAGGTAGGGTAGCGTCCCTCGACCGATGTGGATGTCGTAGCCCCCCGCCGGATGCGCCACATGCAGGGTGCGTGTGTCGCTCAAGGCTATCACCTGTTCGACCACCTCCTCACGTGTGCGACCCGTCGTGTCAATCTGCCATGGAATCGTGGCGTAGGCCGCTTGCCGCTTTCGTAACAGTCGTTCAATCTCAGAGCGAGGATCGGCGCAATCCAGTAGCGGGCGTTCGTCACCCCCCGCCACACGGGCAAGAAGTTCGTCGGGTGTGGCGGTGAGGCATACGACCACTCCCGACTCAGAGAGAAGGGAGCGATTAACCGGATCGATCAGGGCGCCACCACCCGTGGCGATGACCAGCCTATGCTGCTCCGCCAGTTCCCGACATAGACCGGCCTCAAGGCTGCGGAAAACGACCTCACCCTCCTCCTCGAAGAGGCGCCGAATGGACTTCCCCGCCCGCTCCTCGATCACAGCATCCATATCGACGAAGGAACGGCCCATTCGCTGCGCCACCGCCGCCCCAATGCTGGTCTTGCCGGTTCCCATAAAGCCAGTGATGATAACATTGCCGGGAATGCTGTTCTGCACGCCTATCCCCCCTGCCTAAAGAGCACGAAGTTGTCAAGGTCCAACGACCGGGTTTGCTGCACAAGAACTGCATTCATCAACTCAATCGCCATACGCGACTCCAGCGTAATGCCCGCCCGGACCCCGGCACAGGGATCGTGACGGCCCTTCTCAAGTTGAAAGTCGATCTCCTCCAGATTCTTACGTACCGATTTCTGAGGCTTGAAAATCGACGAGGTCGGTTTGAAGCCGACACGGCAGACGAGAGGCATACCCGTCGTGATACCTCCGAGCATGCCGCCGTGGTTGTTAGATACAAAGCCCGTACTCCGAATCGGGTCGTTGTTCTCACTCCCCCGCCGCGAGACCACATCGATACCGGCGCCAACTTCGCATGAGCGCGCCGCGTTCAAGCCGCCCAGCACGCCCATCAGCCGCAGTTTTAGGCTCTGGTAGAGCGGCTCTCCGACCAGAGGTGGGACATTAAATGCCACCACCTCCACCATGGCGCCCACAGAGTCACCCGCTTCACGCATCTCCTCAATCAGGTTAGCCGCCTCCGCGGCGAACTCCGGATCGAGGCATGGAATATCACCCTCTACCAGGCGCGCCTCAAGTTCACGCAGGGTAGCTAGCGGCACCGGTTCGATCTGCGAATGCTTGGCCAACAGCTTTGCCGCCTCATCCTGTAAGCTGTACGAAGCCCGCAGTGAACCCACCCGGACCACCGATGAAAGAATGATGGTCCCAAAGTGCGCCGCCAGGAAGAGGCGGGCCACGGACCCACCGATCACATCGGAGATCGTAGCGCGATAGCTCGCGCGACCACCCCCACGCGGATCCGTCGCCCCTTTCGACTGGTGATGGAGCACCAGATCCGCGTGGCCCGGACGTGCGGCACCGCTTGGGCCCGTAACCTGTCCATAGTCGGCCGAGCGCCGCGCTGTAGAGAGCACGAGACACGCAATCGGTTCTCCGGTCGTCACGCCTTCCTGGTATGTAGGAGTTGTGTGCGTCTGTCCACCAGCCGCCATCGTAAGGAGAGGTCCCGCCACCAGTGTCTCCAGCTCCTCTTGATAGAGACCGGAGAGGAGCAACAGCCGGTCCGCCTCGCTGCGTGCGGTGCCCAACCGGGCCCCTCCAGGCCTGCGCCGGTCCAGATAAGCCTGAATCCGCTCGCGCGACAGGAAGAGCCCCGGCGGACAGCCGAAGACGATCGTCGTATAGCCGGGACCATGGGATTCACCGGCGCCGGCGACGCTAAAGTAAGGTCCTCCCAAAATCTCCATAGTCCCCCCTCAGGATTGCAGCTGCACCAGATGATACCGCTTCTTACCTACCCGCAGGAGCACAAATCGTCCCTCGATGGTATCACTCAGAGAGAGGGTTCGCTCCACGTCATCGACCTGCACGTTATTAACGTAAACTCCGCCATTCTGCAGCAGGCGCCGCGCTTCACCTTTGGACCGCGTCATACCGGCCGCGGCAAGAAGATCAACTACCGGGACGCCCTCGCCCTCGAGACGAGCACGCGGGATCTCGCTGGACGGGACGTCAGCAAAGATATCTTCGACCTCCACTGCGCCCAATCCCGCCACCTCACCACCAAACAACACCCCGGAAGCCTGTTGAGCCCGGGAAAGGGCCGTCTCGCCGTGCGTCATCCGCGTCATCTCCTCTGCCAACGTACGCTGGGCATCGCGGCGCTCCGGGTGCTCGGTCAACTCTTGCTCCAAGCCGGCGATTTCCGCCCGGTCGAGCCATGTGAAGTAACGCAAATAGGCAATGACGTCGGCATCAGCCTGGTTGAACCAGAACTGATAATAGCGGTAAGGCGAGGTTCGGTTGGCATCCAGGTAGATCGCGCCCCGTTCGGACTTCCCCAGCTTGTTGCCTTCGGAATCGGTGACAAGCGGGTACACCAGGCCATAGGCTCGAACGCTCCTGCTGCGGCGGAGCAGTTCCACGCCCGCCGTGATATTACCCCATTGGTCGCTTCCCCCCGCTTGCATGGCGCAGCCGTAACGCTCGTGCAACTGCAGAAAGTCGTAGGCCTGCAGCAACATGTAGCTGAACTCCGCGTAGGATATGCCCTCCTCGCGGGCCAGGCGGGTCCTAACCGAGTCCTTCGCCATCATGTAGTTGACGGTGAAGTGCTTCCCGACGTCGCGCAAAAAGGTCATCATGGGAACGGTCAACAACCAGTCAGCATTGTTCGCGATTAGCGCCGCGTTGTTCTGCGCATCGAAATCCAGGAACCGTGCCAACTGCCCCTTGATCGCCTCGACGTTGGCTGCGACCTCGTCCGCGTCGAGGAGTTGGCGCTCACTGCTCTTGCCGCTGGGATCGCCGATCATGCCGGTGCCCCCTCCCGCCAACGCAATGGGTGTGTGGCCGAAGCGTTGCATCCGCGCGAGCCCCATTAATGCCAGCAGATTACCGACCTGCAAACTGTTGGACGTGGGATCAAAGCCGATATAGACGGTCAGCTTCTCCTTCGCCAGCGTCTCAGGCAGGCCATCGGTGAAGTCGTAGACCAAACCGCGCCACTTAAACTCATCAAATACACTCTCAACTGTCATTAATCCTCCTCCTTAGATGAGGCCGCATCGAATCTATTCTACCACCACCAAGACGGCATCCGAGGCCCGGAGATCGATACCACAGTGCCGCGGCATTCGGCCTCTTAGGATTGCCGTCGCTCTGCCTGCGCGCGCAATCTGCGCGCACACACCTCACGCATCTGTCCGGCTGCCCAACTCACATCCAGCGGTTCATCGAGCCACATGGCCAGAGCAAGCGCCCCTTGGCGCGCCAGCATCCCCAACCCATCGATGGCACGGGCACCCGAGCGTCGAGCTTGCCCCAACAAGCGGGTCTCGAGCGGATTATAGACCAGGTCATAGACCGTAAGGGATGCCGGTATCGGGAGATCCTCGGGCCAAATTGAGCTTTCGATGTGAGGCCACATACCCAGAGTCGTCGTGTTCACCAACAAGTCGGCCTTCTGCGCCGACTCGACGAGTTGCCGTGGCTCCAGCGCTACCGCGTCCAGCCGGCCCGGCCCGGCGAAGCTGAGATCGGCGACCAATCGCTCCGCGCGTACCGCAGTGCGGTTGATCACCGTGACCCTCCCGCTCCCAGCCATCAAGAGCGCGTAAACGACCGCACGTGCCGCCCCACCGGCGCCGACGACCAGGGACGAGCGACTCCGCGCCGGATCGAAGCCGCCCGCTCGCAGCGAATCTGTAAATCCTGCAACGTCGGTGTTGTGACCGGACAGATGCATATCGCTATTCTGATCGCGGGTGATCACAATCGTGTTGACCGCGCCCACAGCCCGCGCTTCCGGTGTGAGCTCGTCCAACGCCGCCATCACGCGCTGCTTATGGGGCACCGTCACATTCACACCCTGAAAGCCCAACGACGCCACACCTTTGACCGCCTGGGAGATCCGGGACGGGAGAACGGGCAGTGGTACGTAACGACAGTTCAAACCCAACCGCTCCAGCACCGCGTTGTGCATCGGCGGTGAAAGGCTGTGCTCAACCGGCCAACCCATCACACCCAGAAGCCGTGTTTGTCCGTCAATGACGTCGCTCATGGCACCCCACCTCAGATACCGTGGCTCATGCCCGCACCAAGCACGCGCATCGTCTCTACAAAGCCCGGATAGGAATCCGGGATGCACTCTGCACCCAGAACCGTGGTCCGGCCCTCCGCCAGCAGGCCCGCGATCCCCAGCGCCATCGCCAGCCGGTGATCACCCTGGCTGTCGACCTCCGCGCCCTGCAATTGGGTCGGGCCTTGCACAATAAAGCCATCGGGGCGGGGCTCGATAATCGCTCCCAGCTTACGCAGCTCGGTCACCACATTGAGAATACGGTCTGTCTCCTTCACCCGCAGCTCCTCTGCATCGCGTACGACCGTCGTGCCCCTGGCCTGCGTAGCGAGAACGGCCAGAATCGGGAACTCGTCAATCATGCGCACAACCACTTCACCGGCGACCTGCGTCCCGCTCAGAACCGAGTATCGGACGGTTAGATCGGCGACCGGCTCTCCACCCTGATCACGCACCTGGTCCACTGAGATCTCGGCTCCCATCGCGCTCAGGACATCGAGCAACCCGGTTCTTGTGGAATTGACGCCGATGCCCGTCAACGTCACCTCAGAGTCTGGTAGCAGCAGCGCCGCCACCAGCGGAAAAGCAGCCGAAGAGATGTCGCCCGGGACAGTCCGATCGATGGCGCGTAGTCGACCGATGCTTGTAGGATCGAGCCGCGCAGAGGTTGCGTCGAAAGTAAGCGATGAGGTTGCACCCGGACGCGGCTCAATCTGTGCCGCCAGCATCCTCTCGGTATGATCACGTGCAGGTCCCGGTAAGCGAACGATCACCGGCTCCTCCGCATAGAGTCCTGCCAATAGAAGCGCGCTCTTAACCTGGGCGGAGGCGACCTCAAGGTTGTGTTCGCCACCCCCTAACCGTTCGGTGCCGTCGATATACAGAGGGCCATGCCCGTCGGTATCCCGGATCCGCGCCCCCATTCGTCGCAAAGGATCGGTGATGCGGCGCATAGGGCGCCTCAGCAACTGCGGCGCTCCTGCCAGCACCGTATCGAAAGGCTGTCCTGCCAGGAGACCGGCCAGAAGCCGCATCGTCGTCCCCGAGCGGCGGCAATCCAGGGGGCCCTTTGGAGGCCGCAGCCCACGCATCCCGCGTCCCCGGACAATCAGCGTTGTCGCCGCACCGGCGCCGGCATGCTCGATCTCGATGCCAAGCTGGCGCAGACACTCCAGCGTGGCCAGGCAATCGCCGGAGGGAAGGAAACCCTCTACGCGCCCGGTCCCTTCTGCAAGCGCACCCAACATCAACGCGCGATGCGAGATCGATTTGTCCCCTGGCACACCAACCGTACCCAGCAGCGTGCCGGTGCGGCCACCTACCCGTCCTTTGACCACTAACCATGTCATGGAAACATCTCCCCTCGCGCCTGGCGGATATGACTCAGCTTCTCACTTAGCCGAGCCCTATCGCCTGATGCTATCATTTCGACGATGTGAGCAAGTTGTGCCTGACAAACTTCAGCTGCCGCCACGATATGCTCGCGGTTGGTCATTAAAATATCCAGCCACATCTCAACATCACTTCCCGCTACACGTGAGGTATCACGGTAACCACCTGCCACGATCTGCCACGCCAACGGATCGGCAGATGTGGTCTCATGTGCGGTGCTCACCAGCGAACAGGCCAGGAGATAGGGGAGATGACTCAAAGTCCCTACCAGGTAGTCCTGGCGCTCCCCTTCGATAAGCAAAGGCACCGCTCCTACCGCCAGCACCAGCTCCCGGCCCAGAGCCAGCGCCTCTTCCGACGTACGCGGTAGCGGAGAAAGAATAAAGGTGCACGCCTGGAAGAGTGCCGGATCGGCAGCTTCAACCCCGGAGAGCTCCTTGCCACACATTGGATGGCCTCCGAGGACCTCAATATGGTCCGGCGTAGCCGCCATAACTTCCAGAATCTGCCGCTTCGTACTACCCAGATCCATCAGCAGAGAACCCGGAGCCAACCAAGGCGCAATCTTCGGAATCAGCTCCATAATGACCCGTACCGGTGTCGCCAGCACGATAATATCGGCTGACGACACCGCGCTCCTCAGATCGGTAGCGTCGTCAATCAGCCCTTGCGCCAGGGCAATCTCGATCGCTTTGGGCCGGGCATCAACCCCCGTTACCGCACTGCACCGGCCCTTCAACGCGCCCGCCAGCGAGCCCCCCATCAAGCCCAGCCCCACAATTGTGATCTTCGACGCTGCCAGCGATTTCATCATCCTATGCCTACGGCTCGAGCGTCCGGTCCACAGCAACAGCGATTATACGCAAGGTTTCGACCAACTCGGCGAAGCGATCGGGCCTCAGCGACTGCTCACCATCTGACATCGCCTCCTCCGGTCGGGGGTGCACCTCGATGATTAATCCATCGGCACCAGCGGCAATAGCCGCACGGGCCGCGGGCGCTACCAGATTCCAGTGCCCCGTGCCGTGACTCGGATCCACAACTACAGGCAAGTGACTGAGCTGCTTGAGCAAAGGCACCGCGTTGATATCCAGCGTGTTCCGGGTATAGGTCTCGAAGGTACGGATCCCGCGCTCACAGAGAATCACCCGCTGATTACCGTGGGAGAGGATGTATTCCGCCGACATCAGCAGCTCCTCAATCGTTGACATCAAGCCCCGCTTGAGCAGCACCGGTCGTTGCGCCTCGCCCACGGCGTGGAGCAGCGCGTAGTTCTGCATATTGCGGGCACCGATCTGAAGAATGTCCGCATAGGTCGTCACAAGCGGCACCTGCTCGGGCGACATCACTTCCGTAACCACTGGCATGCCGGTTTTCTGCCTGGCTTCCGCCAGAATCCGCAGGCCGGCCTCGCCCATTCCCTGGAAGCTGTAAGGAGACGTGCGTGGCTTGAATGCACCTCCGCGGAGCACATGCGATCCAGCCGCCTTCACCAACTCCGCCGTCTCCAGGAGTTGTTCACGGCTCTCCACGGCGCAGGGACCCGCCATCATGACGATTTCTTTGCCGCCGATAGAGATACCGTTAATAGGAAAGACCGAATCCATTGGGTGGAAGTCACGGCTGGCTAGCTTAAAAGGACGGAGCACGGGCACCGTCCGCTCCACCCCCGACATCATCTCGATGTGCGCCTTGTCGATGGCTCGGTCATTGCCAATCACACCGATAATCGTGCGCTCCGACCCCTCCGACAGATGCGCCTGGCATCCCAACTGCTCAATTCGTGCCGCAACGTTTGCAACCTCGGCGGTTGAAGCGTTGTGTCTCATTATCACTATCATTTCCCGATCTCCTTGGTTTCCAACAGATATGGACATCTCAACTCACTTCTAGTGCAACCCAAAGTCTGACGGCCTCTGCGCCCCCACGCATTCGCCGATTCCAGTTCGCACGCCGTGGTCTCATAGCTCTTCACCTCCTTTGTTTTCGCACCCGGTGAGAGACAGAGGTGGCGCCGGTACAGGTGTCGTGGCAGCGGGATAGGAGCCCAATAACTTGACAAATGAGGCGTGTCGCAAGAGCCCCATCAGCGCAGCCTCCGCCTCCATATCCTGACAGTGCCCCTCAAAATCCACGTAGAACGTGTACCGCCAGGGCTGATTCAAGCGGGGACGCGACTCAACCTTCGTGAGATTGACGCCCCGGGTTGCGAACTCCCCCATACAGCGGTACAAGGCGCCGGGACTATGTCGCGTGGAGAAGACGATAGACGTCTTTGGCCGCTGTGCCCGAGGTGGGTCATCCAGGCCCAAGAGAAAGAAGCGGGTGTAGTTGAAGGGAAAGTCCTCAATGGCCTGCTCCAGAATCTCCAAGCCGTACATCTCTGCCGCCAAGCTCGAGGCGATCACAGCAACTTCCGGTGCCCCACTTGCCGCAAGGTCGCGCGCGCTGCCGGCGGTATCGAACGCCGGTTCTGGTTGGAGGTTGTAGCGGCTAAGATAACGCTGACATTGAGCGAGTGCCTGTGGGTGCGAGCGGACACGACGCACATCGGCTCGCTGAGTGCCGGGCAGAGCCATGAGCATGTGGCGAACGTGAAGGATGATCTCGGCATTGATGCGCAAGTCACGCTCCAAAAGCAACTCGTAGGCTCCCGCCACCGAACCCGCGACCGCGTTTTCGACGGGCAAAAGTGCATAGTCTACCTTACGCGCCTCCACTTCCGGGAACATCTCCTCGAAGGTGGCGCAAGGCACAGTCTCTACCGCCGTCCCAAAGTATTGCCGAATGGCCTCCTCTGAATACGCGCCGGCGACTCCCTGGAATGTAACCCGTGTCATTGCCTACCTCCTACCAAGTCCGGTCTGAGCACTTCCGCTCCCCGCAGATAGAGATGCCGGATTTGCGTGGGAGAGCGATCGGTGTTCCAGTGAACAAGCACGCGAATGCATCTTGCCAAACTCCCCTTGACAGCCATCTCCTGCATACAGAGCAGCGGTATTTCTGTCCATCCCATCTCACGCGCACTGACGGCGGGATAAGCGGCGTCCAAGTCGGCAGTCGCCGTAAACGTCACGCTGACAAGCTCCCCAACCTCAAATCCATTATTCTCTTGCATCGCTGTTAGCAACGTTCGCGCTCCCTCATAGATGGCCTCAGGTGAGTTCTCCTCCACCGTGATGGCCCCGCGCACAGCCCGACATACCATAGTCTCTCTCCTCTCCTGACAACAAAAAAGACGTGGAGCGGATGCTCCACGTCTTTGGTTGTTTAGGTGACTCTACCGACCTACATCATCCCCCAGACAGTGTGAAGCAGCCGCCCCCTTGGGCAGCTAAAGAACACGTAGGTATAGATGTAGCTTTGGTGCAATTCAGAATTGTAGGTCATTGAAAGATCCACTCTACTTTCGAAAGCTTCCCAAATTATGTCCTACTTAGTGTAAGCGGTTATGCGCTATTGTCAAGCACCAATTGCACATTTTATGGACGAACGCCGCATACTTCGGGCGGATGTCCGCTCGGTATGCCCGTATCCTCGGGCGCGACGTGGGTAGCACGGCCTTATCTAGTCCAGGCCGGCCATTCAGCCGCCTACCCGCTGCAAGGCCTCCAACGCCGATACCAATGCCTCCCCCATTGCTCGGAGCATCGACTCGCGCGTCTTGAGGGCCTGGCTCACCATCGACTGGTGAATGTCCCACACAGAGCGATCGATCTGATCGTTGGCATCGATAGGCAGACAGACGGTCGTATCACAGTCGAAGTCGATCTTCGTATAAGCTCGCAACTGCAACTTACCGGCCAATCCGGGATCATTGAGATCCAACTCACCACCGGCAAGCTCGCTGATCTGAGCGCTGGGGGTCGTGAACGTGCGCACCTCCAGGGTGCTGATATCCCTCACGAAAGTCTCTGCCCTGCCGGCCAGATCTTTTGTAAACTTCTCGATAGCGTTGGTCAGTTCACTCTCAGACATTTTCTGTGTTCCTCCTGTCTCATCTAGATACCTGCCTCACCGGACCATGACGCCTTCCGGCAGATGCTCCAATTCTTGCAAAACATCCCGTACAAATCTGTAGACGGCAGGCAGTAGCAAGATCTGCCCACCGGGAATGTGCGCTTTCACAGCGAGACCCAGGGCGCCCGTCACGACCACGACGAGCAATCTTAAGAGCGCCTGACGAGATGCCATCGCCAGCCGCACAGCAGCAAGGTGCGCCTCCATCTGTTCCGGCGCAGACTCTTCCGACCACATCGTCCGTTGATCTCCGCTCAAGTTGATGGCGGTCAGACCCACTAGCGTTCCGCCAACCACCGTCTCGATACGACCGAGTGGGCGCACCAAAACCTGGAATTGCGCAACCAGGGCCCGGCACTGTTCATAGAGAGCCCCATAGTTGACCCTTTCCTCGGTGCGCGTGTCAAAAGCCGTCGCCGGACTGCTCAGCGCCGTGATCGCAGCGAGCAGTCGGTCTTCGTGAGCGGTAGCTTCCAGGCTATAGCTGCGTACGAGATCAAGCCGCGCCACGAGACCCTCGATCCGCTCCAATTCCCGCTCGCGTAAGCGCACGGCCGCCCTCTTAGCACGAAGGTCCTTGAATGCTGCCCGCTGATCTTCGGGTAGCTCCACCCGCCAGATCGGTCCTTCATACCCTGAACCAGCAGCGTAGGCAACAGGATCCCGGCCTGCGAGTTCCCACACACCGAGCGGATCCTCTTCGCCGGGGAGATGAACCCCGCCGAGCGTCAACCTGATTCCGGGCATCAGCGCTGTCTGGGTCATGGTCCGATCTTGAGACTATCCAGAAGGCGGGTTGCCAACTCGGCCATTGTGGCCAGGAATCTGGCACGGCTCTCCTGCGCCTCCTGGACCATCGCCTTGTGCACCAGCCAAAGCACCTGATGCTCACCGCCCTCCAGTTTCTCCGGCAGATACATCTTGATATCGCCGTCAAATTCGACCCGGGTCAACGCACGCAACGTTGCATCGATCTCCTCACGTGCGTCAAGTGCCTCGGCCATTCCACCCAGGTCTGCTGTGGTGTAGGTACGGATATCCAGCGTCACAATTTCCTGAGCCGCCTTGCCCAAAGATTCGGCCAGTTGTCCCGTGAAATCACGTAGTGAGTTCCGCAAATCCGCGAACTGACTCCCCAGGCCGAAGGCCACCACTGCGGGCTCGTGCGTCAGATCGAGAGGCACGACATGCTCCGCAGTCGCTGCCTGAGCGCTCATAGCAAGCGTCTCAGATGCCTCGAGATCAAAGTCGGCATCCAGGTCCGCCTCGGGCACTTCGATCGTCGAAACCCCCGTTTGCTCCTCTGGCGACCGTGAATCTTGTCCCAGGGGAAGGCGCGCGGCAGGATCGCCGATCACGACATAACTACGCGCGTCGTTATTGGCCGTCCAGCGATGTGCCAACTCATAGACACTCATGTAATCCGGATCCCACTTGAGTTCATCGAGATCCGCACTCAGATCCGAACTCAACTCCGCGTACTTCATATCGAAACTGCTGTCGGTCGCCATCCCGATAGGACACCCATTCATCAAAATGCGCATAGCCGTGATGAAAGTCTGGTTTTCAATCGACCCACGAGGCGAGATAAAAGAGTAGCCCCAAGCGCGTTCCACATGCCCGAGCACGGCCAGCGCTCCCTGTTTGAGCAAGCGTTGCGGAAGAGCGGCAGTGAAGTTTCGTGGCGCGATCTTCTCCCGCACCTTAAAGGCCTGAGCAGCGAACTGGTCTAGCTCCGGCGTGCCCGCCCCATAGCAGGCAAAGAAGAAAGCTATCATGCCGTTCAGGTCAGCGCCGTCCTCCACATCCTCGCCCGCAAAGTAGTGGTCGCGCCGTAGCTCAGCGCGAGGCCCCCCCCAATCCTGGCAGAGTAAGGCACCCTGATGCCGGAGTTGGTCCGGGTGATCGGGAGGAAATTCGATCCCGTGGCTTGCCGTGAAGAGCAGTGCCGACTGCTGCGACGGATCGCCTCCTAGCAGTCGTCCGAGGTGAGCATGGGTCGCCTGGCCCTCACCGAGAAAAGGTGGCACAAGTTCCCATTCATGTGTCAACGCCACCTCGTACTCAGGGGCGCTGATGCAGAGGTTATCGTAGAGCGGCTTGACCAAATAGTTCCCGCTGAGCTCGGTGGCCCGGTCACCGGGATTTACCGGCGCGAAGAATGTGGCACGTCGCGGAAGGGTGATCGCGCCGGTCTCCGCCGCGACAACTTGGAGGGCATAGGCGTGATAGGCTTCGATGTCCTCACCGAAGTCGAGTCGCCCCACCCCACGCATCACATCCAGTTGGTACTGGAAACTATAGGGGATCTGGTCCGGCGTGCCCACGAGCATGAGGTAAAACGGCATCTCCTGAGGATCGACCAACCCCGGACTCACTCCCAACCTGGCAAAGTACTGATCCTTGCGTTCTCCGAAACGATACGCCGCACCCCCGGTATAAATGCGGAAGAGATCGCCAGCCTGGCTCTGCCGGTGTTCGAGCAGTGGCTGAAGCGCATCAATCAGCGCATCCTGCAGTGTGGCGCTCATCTGCGCAGGAAAGATAACTCCCCACCCCACATCGGCAACTCGGGCCAGGTCGCCGGCGCCCGGCTTTACAGGCCAGGGTGCTCCGCTACGCGCTTTGAATCTCAGCTCCTCCAAACGCACAGCATCCGCTGCGGCCTGATCGCTTAGCTGCACTTCGTTCACGCGCGTTAGGCGATCATCGATTCGCGAGAGAGTTGCGAGGCGTTTCTGCGACTCGACAAACTCACGATAGTCGTCCGGTGACGGTGCACCGCGAATTAGCCTGGCAAGCTTTTGGCTCGAAAGTGGCGGCTGCCCATAGTCGCCTGTGACGGCATTGATACCATTGAAAACCAGCTCTTCTTCGAAAAAGGCTCGCAACGCCTCGGGCATAGCCCACTCCTTTCGTTGAAAACCCTTGCGGGTCTATAAGACCATAGATTCTCGCACAGCAGCAACGACACCGCTACACTGCCTGAGCCTATGGTGATATCGCCGACCTGAGCGGCGCCATACGAATGCGTACAGCCGGATCGCCCAGTACCACGTAGCCCCGCGCATCGTTATTCGCCGTCCACAACTCTGCAAGGCGATAGACATCCGCCAAGGAAGGAGGATCGGTCATCTTATCGTAGAGATAAGTCAGTTCGGTGGCTACGGCAGCGTGACGCATATTGAAATAATCCAGTGCGGCACCCACCGGATACCCCTCGAGAAGCCGGTCGAGCGTAGCGGCAAAGACCTCGATATTCTCATGCCCGCGCACCGGCGCGATCTCCCGGCGATTCATCCCGCTGGGTAGGAAGGAGAGGCCCCAGGTACGTTCCACGTGACCCACGACCGCCAGCGCACCTCGATCGCGAAGCGCGAGCATAGCTCGCGGCAATTCCGCGACGAACGGTGCTTCGGCAATCGCCTGCGCCTTCGCTCGAAACGCCGAGCGGTGGTAGTCGTCATATCGCGGTGTGCCGGCGCCATAGCAAGCAAAGAAGAACAAGACCATACCACGCAAATTCAGCGCGTCAGTCACGTCCTCTCCCGCGAGATAACTCTCACGGGGAACCTCCCCCGGAACACCCGTCCAATCCTGACAGATCAGTGCACCCTGCCGACGACGTTGATCGGGATGTCCAGCGTCGAACTCAAGCCCGTGAGTGGCGGTGAAGAGTAGGGCGGGTGGTGGATCAAGTTGTAGAAGCTTGACCAGATTACGCTTAGTTGCTTTAGCCGGCGCGACTTGCAGCACCCGGCAACCTATATGCTCAGCACGTCTGGCCACGTGCCGGGCCAGCGGCTGGACCAGATGATGTGCGCTCAACGAAGTGGCTTCATCACTTTGATGTTCTGTACCGAAGAAGACGACTTGGGGACTGTGCTTGAAAGAGTCATGTTCCGCGGCCACAACATTGCGGGCATAGGCCGCGTAGGCTCCGAGATCACTGCCAAAATCTAGCCTTCCCACAGCATATTGGACGTCCAACTGGTACTGAAACTCGAAGGGAATCTCCTCGGGTGACCCGATCAACAGCAGATAATATGGCACACCGCTTGTCGCGGGATCTGCCGGGTTCGCGGCAGTGGCCCTACGAGGAGAACGCCCGAGAAACTCTCCTGCCGTGTCGCCAGGCCGGTAACCTTCGCCATCGATGAAGATACGGAAAAATCCGCCCGCCTGCGCCCGACGCCGGTCGAGCAGCTGCGCCAGCGCCTGCAGCAGCGCATCACGACGGGCCCTGGATGTGCGAGCCGGAAACACAATACCCCATCCCGTCTGTGCCAGATCGCGGGGATCGACCCACGGCACTACACCGAGGTGGCCGGTGACCCGACGCCGAAGCTCATCCAGCCAACCGGTCAATACTCGCCTCAACTCCTCGGCGGACAGCACTATGCCTGCCTCACGAATTTCCAGGAGCAGGTCGTGGAGCCTGTCAATCAATGCGCGCCAGGACTTACAGGCCTCAGCGGCGAACAAGGCACGCCAGGGAGTGCGGAGTTGAGGATGCATTTGCCCGCGAGCATAGTGCAGATCCGCCATCCTATCCAGATCATGAGTGAGCCGGGCATGAGCTTTGACGACAATATCAGTCTCCGCCACAGTGCGCAAGGACTCAACCGGTAACTGCTCCAGTTCCCCTATGAACCCGCCAATCCACGCGAGATCGAGTAGGCCCTGGTCATCCTGAAAAGCAACGTCACCTGCAATCAAATATGCTCTCTGAAGCGCTACCAACGCTTGTTCAAGACGCGACTCAAGGCTGCTTCGCAGCGATGTCCGGCCATTATCCCCCTGTCCAAGAAGCCATTCCGCCAATGCCGACCCCTGTCCGGCATGAAGGCGCTGAACAATAGACGCTATGGATCTGACCGGATCCTCTTTGAGCTGTTCGGAGAGCAGCAAAACATCGCCAATGCCGACTGCAGCAGCATCGCCCGAAAGGATCGAGAGGATCCGACGAGCGGCTACATTATACCAGTCAGCCGTAACGTCTTTCTCAGATAAGAACCCAATGATATCAGTGACGAGCACCTCAACTATGGCCAGGATCTTGAGCTCGTTGACAGTTCTAAGAGCAAGCTCTGCCTTTAGAGTGTGAAGCTGCCCAGAAGCTCTAGCCCAATCTCCAATGATATGATTGGCGAGGTCCTCCACACTCATAGGCGCGAGCCCATACTGGCCAGATGAGGCGTTCACGCCGTTGAAGAAGAGCTTGCCGGTCACAACCCTCCGCCTGTCATTGATGATTCCCCCGACGCTGATGAGCGGATCCGAGGATAGAGGGCGAGGCGACCTTTTGCACAAAACTATGCCATCATCCCCTCTGGTTAGGTGAAACTGCTAGCAGTATAGCACAGCCGCTTAACGAACGCAACGCAATGACCGACGCAAATCGTGGGTACCGTTTGCGACGGAGGGCGTGGGCTATGCGTACGTTCACGCAGGCTTAGCGGAAGTAGAGAGAGAGACAGTAAGAGTTTCCAGAACCTTGTCTAACCGCCCTGGTCATGATATAATAGCGATACAGTTTTGATAGTCTACACTGAAAAGTGGGGCACGCCCCCACTTTTCTTTATAGATGAATTGCATTCGGGAGAGAATGGGGAGGCAAAAGCTTCATGAAGAGCGAGTTCGCCCTGGCTTTTAACCAGATATGTGCTGAGTACAGTTTACCACGGGAAATCGTGCTGGACGCTGTCCAGGCGGCCATGGTGACTGCATACCGCCGTGATTGGAAGATTTCACCGACACAGAACGTCGCGGCGGAGATCAGCCTGGAAACCGGGTTAGCAAGGATCTACGTCGAACGAGCTGTCGTTGAGAGTGTCGAGGATCCAGAACTTGAGATCTCGCTCTCTGATGCGCGTCGACGTCGACCCAACGCCGAGATCGGCGATGTAATGATGATAGATGTCACCCCCCGAGACTTTGGTCGAATTGCGGCACAGACTGCCAAGCAGGTGATTACACAGCGCTTGCGCGAAGCAGAACGTGAAAGCCAGTTCAACCGCTTCAGCCGCCAGGAAAACGAAATTATCATCGCCACCGTCCAGTCGGTCGCGCCGCAGAGCGTGACGCTCCACCTGGAACGAACAGAAGAAGCGCATATGCCGCGCCGCGAACAGATTCCGGGCGAGCGGTATTCACTCCATCAGAAGATCCGGGTCTATGTCGTGGAGGTGCGCCGCACACCACGCGGTCCCGACATCATTGTGAGCCGCAGCCACCCCTTGATGTTGCGGCGGCTCCTGGAGCTTGAGGTGCCGGAGATTCGTGCAGGGCAGGTTGACGTGAACGCCGTGGCTCGTGAAGCCGGCACCCGCGCCAAGGTCGCGGTATCGGCACGCCAAGCAGGCATCGATCCCGTGGGAGCGTGTGTGGGTATGCGCGGCATTCGTATTCAGACTATCTCCCGAGAGCTGCACGGCGAACGTATTGACGTCTTGGAATGGAGCGAGGATCCCGAGATCTTCATCAGCAACGCATTGAGCGTGCCGAGCATTGTGAGCGTCACTCTGGATGAGAACAACCCGGGTGGACGCACGGCATCTGTTGTCGTGCTGGACGAGCATCTGTCGCTGGCGATTGGGCGATCGGGACAGAATGCTAGATTAGCTGCTAAGCTGACCAACTGGCGGGTCGATATTCAGGGAGCTACCGAAGCGGCGCTCTGGGCATTGGAGCAAGTCAATCATACGCCTGAGCTGCTGGAGACCCTCAGAGGCACAGCCGCACTGATTCCGCGCCTTGCAGCCGTGATGCGTACACACGAAGAGGGCCAGTATCCGTACACCGATGAAGAGCGGACGATTATCGGCACGGTAATCAAGGCAGTGAGGCTCGCGATTATCGCGCGCCGGGAAGCAGAGCGCCCCGGCTCAGTTCAGGCAAGGGCACGCCAGCGCGCACAGCATCGAGTCGATGCGGAACGTATCAAGGCGAAGGAAGAGGCCCAGGCCCGGGTACCTCGTGGCGCTTACAAGATTCGCCTGAGCGATGTAGAGCTTCCGGAAAAAGTCTACAGCCACCTGATCACGAACGGGCTGGAAAATCTGGGGCAGGTGATGGAGCGAATGGCCTTGGGCGACGAGGCACTGCTTATGCTTAACGGTGTCGGCGTCAAGGGATTGCGGGATATCAAACAAGCTGTCGAGGAAAGCGGGCTCGGCTTACTGGATCACGGCGAGATCGAGACCGAAGTGGAGCTGCCTGCCGAAGCCGAAGATGAAGCAGTGGTCGATCTGGATGAGATGGCCCTCCAAGACGAGGAGACCCCGGCACTTGAGGCTGAGCTGGAGTATGAAGCGACGACCGCAGAGTTAGAGGAAACCTTCGGCGATGACCTCACAGAGGAGCCCGTCGAGGCAGAAGCAACCCTCGAGGTCGAAGGCGGCGAGTCTGTGGAGCCACAACCCGAGGAACCAGAAGCCGAGCCGGTCGAAGCTGCGGATGAGATGAGCATTGAAAATCTCGTCGGATTGCCAGTGGATCTCGAGAATGTGGTCTACGAGGAAGCGGAAGAAGAGGAACTCGGTGGTGAGGAGAGCGGGCCCGGAGGTCGCACTCGGCGAGAAGGTAGGAAGCAGCGCCGTCGCCAAGTCGTCTATGACGACACAACTGGGCAGACCTTCGTGGTACGCAAACACCGCCGGCGGAGTGTCGACGGCTGGACTGATTACAATGAGGAACTGTAGTCGGTTGTAGTGATGACTGAACTTTCGGCAAGTCCTGCTATGACAAGTTGTCTCGTGATGCCCGGGTTGTTGACGGGAAACGAAATGCCATGCTAAGATGAGGGCGGGAGCCCTTACGGGCAGCTTTTAGCAGGACACGCTAGTCGTAGACTAGGGACGCCGAAAGTTACTTGGGCGTCCCTTTTTCGTGTGCTTGCCGCCGCCGATAGAGAGCACCGGGACGTTGTACGAAGCATTTGGAATAAGGAGTAATGGCTAAACGTAAAGGGACTCCGAAACAGAAGCATATTCCGCTACGAACCTGTATTGCTTGCCGCGAGACGAAGCCTAAGCGCGAGTTAACGCGTGTCGTCCTTGTTCCAGAGCAAGGGTTGGTGATCGACGCAACAGGCAAAGTCAACGGACGTGGCGCGTATGTCTGTAGCCGGCGCGTTTGCTGGGATCAGGCCATCAAGCGGGGCGCCCTGGCGCGGGCTCTTAGGGCCCGGTTGGCTCAGGAGGATATCGCGATGCTGGAGGCGTACGCTAATTCTATTGAGGAGTATGAGGTGGAAGCAGAGCTGGGGTCTTCCACGAAAGCTAGCGACGAGCAGTCGACGACATAGCTCGAAACTGGCAGCAGCAAAGAGATTCACACAGGGAGGTATGTGTATGGCAGAGAAAGAAATCACGGTCCCAGAGGTAGTAACAGTGCGCGATCTGGCGGATCTACTGGGAGAAACGCCGATCACAGTCATCAAATCATTAATGAGCAGTGGTGTTCTAGCAAGTATCAACCAACAGGTAGACTTCGATACAGCAGCGATCATCGCCGCGGAGTTCGGCTATGAGGCCAAGGAACCCTATGCTGAGCTGGAGGAAGAGGCTGAGACTGAGCTTTCGGCCTGGCAGATACTGCTTGCCGGCGAGAGCGCGGAGGACCTTCAGGACCGTCCCCCGGTTGTCACAGTGCTCGGGCACGTCGACCACGGGAAGACATCCCTGTTGGATGCAATCCGGCATACCAACGTGGTCGATGCGGAGAGCGGTGGGATCACGCAACACATCGGAGCCTATCAGATCAAGCATGAGGGTCGGCGTATTACCTTCCTCGACACGCCAGGTCACGAGGCATTCACAGCGATGCGCGCGCGCGGCGCAAACACCACGGATATTGCAGTACTGGTCGTCGCAGCTGATGACGGTGTAAAGCCCCAGACCATTGAAGCTATCAACCATGCGCGGGCCGCTCACGTCCCAATCATCGTCGCGCTCAACAAGATAGACAGGGACAACGCACGCCCCGAGGTTGTAAAGCAGGAGCTATCCAATCTAGGGTTGACGCCTGATGAGTGGGGCGGCACCACAATGGTGATTCCCGTCTCAGCGAAAATGCACACCGGCTTGGAGGATCTGTTGCAAGCGATCATCCTCGTTGCAGATGAGGTCAATGTACAGGCAAATCCCGACCGCCAAGCTGTGGGAACTGTCCTCGAGGGACGGCTTGACAAACGACGTGGACCGCTGGCTACTGTTCTGATTCAGAACGGTACGCTCGATACCGGGGATGTAGTCGTGGTCGGCAAGACTTGGGGCAAGGTGCGCGCGTTGGAAGATGAGAACAACAACCGTCACCGAACTGCTCCCCCGGCCACCCCGACCGTGGTCATCGGGCTCCATGACGTCGCCGAAGCCGGTGATCTGCTCGAAGTGGTGAAGGACGAGCGCACAGCCCGCGCCATCGCCGAGAAGCGGCAAGACGCAGCCAAACTTCGCGACCTATCTCGACCCACCCGCCCCCTATCACTGGACGACTTCTCCTCTGCAATCCGCGAAGGTGAGGTCAAGGAACTTAACATCGTCCTCAAGACCGACGTGCAGGGATCGATTGAGCCCATCGTAAGCAGTCTGGAGCGGCTGAATAGGGAAGATCTCAAAGTTAACCTGATCCACGCGGCCGCCGGCACGATTAGCGAGTCGGATATGAACCTGGCGTTGGCATCCGGTGCCATCGTTCTGGGCTTCCGGGTCGCCGCGGACTCCGCCGCGAAGCGCATCGCCGATATGGAAGAGATGGACATCAAGACCTATGAGATCATCTACCATCTGGTGGATGAGGTCGAAAAGGCACTCAAGGGGATGTTGGATCCTGTCTATGCACCATCCGTGATAGGTGAAGCTGAAGTCCGTCAGCTTTTTGTGGTCTCCAGCCTCGGCACGATCGCCGGCTGCTACGTGACCCGTGGGATTGTGCGCCGAAATGCGAAGGTGCGCGTGGTCCGCAGCGAAAAAGTGTTGCATGATGGAGAGATCGACTCGCTCAAGCGCTTCACAGAGGATGTGCGCGAAGTTCGGCAAAACTTCGAGTGTGGTATCAAGGTAGAGGGTTACAACAACCTACAGGTCGGCGACCGACTGCAGTTCTACGTTATGCAGCGTGTAGAGCAGCCGGCATAGGATGTAAGGAGATTCCGAATGGGCAAGAAGTATATGCACCGTATCAATCAGTTGGTACGGCGCAAAGTAGCGCAGCTTCTGATGGAGCAGAGCAATGATCCGCGGTTCTCCGAGGTCACAATCACGGATGTCAACGTAAATCGGGACACGACCCGAGCCGAAATCTATTTCAGCATCATCGGAACCGCCGAGGAGATAGCGGAGATCGAGTCGGCGCTTAACAATGCGGCAGGGTGGATGAGATCACAGTTGGCGCCTACGCTGCGGCTGCGCAGTGTGCCGCAGCTGGTGTTCATCTACGATCCATCCCTGGCCCATGGAGCACGTATCGAAGCACTCCTACAGGAATTAAGCGAGGATAATCCAGACGATGATAGCGACCACGACACTGTCAGAGACCTTGAAGCAGACAGTGACGCTCTTACGGAAGAGTGATCGTCCTCTGCTTATCGCGCACCCACGTCCAGACGGCGACGCTATAGGTTCGACTCTGGCGCTGCGGCTGGCACTTGTGGCTGTGGGGAAACACCCGCTGGTGGCGTGTGTTGACCCGTTACCTGCGAACCTGGCCTATCTACCGGGAGCCGATAGTTTCTTGCAAGAGGTTCCGGAGGACGTGGACATCGATCTGGTGGTTGCTATCGACATGAGCGACCTCAAACGTACAGGGGGTATCTACCGCGAGAGTTGGCGGGAGAGGTACCCCCTGCTCGTTATCGACCACCACGAAACGAACGCTGCCTTTGGCGATGTCAACCTGATTCTTCCCCATGCGGCAGCCACGGCCATGCCTATGACTGACGTTATCGTTGGGCTTGGGGTGGCGGCACAAGATGAGATCGCGACCTGCTTGCTGGTTGGACTCCTGACAGATACCCGGGGACTCCGGACAGAGACAACCACACCTGAGGTACTCCGCGCCGTCGGAGAGTTAATCGAGTCCGGCGGCGACTATCATGGTGTGATGCAACGCACTCTCGACTTCGTGCCCTACCGGACGATGCGGGCCTGGGGTGTGGCCCTTGACCGGCTGCGACTCGAGGATTCCATGGCCTGGACAACGCTGTCGCGCTCACTGAAAGAGGAGCTGCAGATCGACGATCACTATGATCTCGACCTTGGCAACCTGCTCAGCCGAGTCGCAGAAGCCCAGGTGACTGCCGCTTTTATCGAAATGCGCGACGGGACTATCAAGGTCAGCATGCGCTCGCGCCCCGGCTACAATGTAGCCACGGTCGCAGACGCCCTTGGTGGGGGAGGTCACAAGGCCGCTGCCGGGTGTACTGTCGATGGCCCACTGGAAACAGCCGTCAACCGTGTGCTCAATCTGCTGCGGGAGGTCGTGCGAGAGCCAGTCGATCCGGTGACAAGCGTGCCTTGAGCCTGGAAACGGACTCGCGCCACACTGGAAGGAATCAGAGGATGCAAGGCGTCCTTGTCGTCGACAAACCGCCAGGTATCACATCACATGATGTCGTGAACCAGGTACGCCGTATGGCTAAAATGCGTCGCGTGGGTCATACAGGAACGCTCGATCCGATGGCCACCGGCGTCCTCGTCTTGCTTTTGGGTTCTGCAACACGGCTGGCGCGCTTCATTCTGAGTGAAGATAAGCAATACTTTGCCACGCTGCGCCTGGGCATTTCAACCACGACGTATGATGCAGATGGGGAGATCACGGCTACACACGCCGTCGATGTGGATCGTCCGGCGATAGAGAGAAGCCTGCACCGCTTCCGAGGCAATATCCTCCAAGTGCCCCCTATGTACGCTGCAATCCGGCATGAGGGGAAGCGGCTCTATGAGCTGGCCCGGGAGGGCAAAGAGGTAGAGCGGAAGGCCCGCCCTGTGACCCTCTACCGGCTGGACTTGGTGGGCTGGGATCCGCCCGATTTCACCCTAGATATCGAATGCTCCTCTGGCACCTACATTCGAAGCCTGGCTCACGACCTCGGGCAGGTCCTTGGATGCGGTGCACACCTGACCGCGCTGAGACGCAAGACCAGTGGACCCTTTACGCTGGAACAGAGCTACAGCCTCGACACGTTGGAAGAGCTAGCCCGGGAAGGGCGGCTTGAGGCGGCATTGCTGCCCTCTCACACAGCGCTCGAAGGGATGCCCGTGCTCCAGCTAACACCGGAGCAGGAAATCGCAGTAGGATATGGGCAGACGATTACACCGGATAAACCTTACACTGCGGAGTATGTCCAGGCACGTGACAGTGCCAACGAGCTTATCGCCGTGCTGGTGCGCCTGGAAGATAGCGTGTACAGACCCACGATCGTTCTCTCACCCCACCTTTAGCTGAAGATCGGATGACAGCGATGGATAAAGCCCTCTTCGATGCGTATGTAAAAAAGGTGATCGATGTGGTGATGCGCGATGTGCGGCTGTCCTTTGCCGTGTCGCAGACTCTCTTCAGCAGTCACCAAATCGACATAGGCACGACGCACCTTCTAAAGACACTTCAGGATGATGTAACCACTGAGAGCCGGAGAATTCTCGATATCGGCTGCGGGTATGGCCCGATCGGGCTTACTCTAGGGCGGCTGTTGCCGCACAGCGAACTCCACCTCGTCGATCGCGATGCGCTCGCTTTGGTATTTGCTCGCCATAATGCGGAACTGAATGGGATCGACGGTGTATGTGTCTACGGCAGCCTGGGATACGATCACGTAGAGGCTCGCGACTTCGATCTAATCGTCTCCAACATTCCGGGCAAAGCTGGCGATGAGGTCATCCACTCTCTACTGCACGACGCTCGTAACTATCTCGCCCCCGGCGGCACGGTCGCTGTCGTAGTCGTATCGCCACTCGAATCGCTAGTGATGGAGAGCCTAACTCAACCGGATATTGAAATCGTGCGGCACGAGACGCTGGCGGCGCACGCGGTTTTCCATTATCGCTTCACGGCATCGCCGGAGGAGGGTGAAACACCTTCTGCTGCAGTCGACAGGGGAGTGTACCATCGGGAGAGCCTCGCGTTTGTCTTCGACGAGTTGACAATGACAATGCAGACGGCGCAGGGGTTGCCCGAGTTTGACACATTGAGCTTTCAGACAACGTTGCTGCTGAAGGCGCTGCATGACTTGCAAATCGAAGACGTAGAAGAAGCTGCGGTCTTCCACCCGGGACAGGGTCACGTCCCGATCGCAGTGTGGAAGACGCTGGCACCGCGCCGCTTACATCTGGTTGATCGCGATCTCCTGAGCCTTCGCTATGCCAAGCTAAACCTAGTGGACAACGGCGCCAATCACGAGCAACTTGAAGTACATCACCAGGTTGCGCTAGTACCGGAGCGTGGCACGATGGATCTAGTTGTAGGTGTTCTTCGCGAAGTAGAAGGCCCTGAAGCCATCGAACAAGCCCTGATACAGGCGGCATCAAGCCTCTCATCCCACGGGCAACTTCTCATCGTCGGAAGCTCAACGCCGATAACACGCGCACTCAAGTCAAAGGAGCTATCGCGGTATCTGCGGTTGCTTAAACGGAAGCGACACAAGGGCAACAGCGTCGCCCTGCTGCAGAGCCGCGGTTCGGCATCGGGCTAGACCCGAGATCAGCTACTGTTCAAGGGAACCACTCGCCCCTGGCCTTCGACCAACCAGCGGTATGTCTTCTCGATGCGGTCCCAGTTCTCTTCGCGATCAAGGCTCCAGAAACGCCCTATGACCGAGACCTCCTGCCCGATCCCTAGCCGCTCCATTTCCTTCTCTACGCCGGCGATGTAATGTGCACCGCTTCCGACATGCTCACCCCGACGCCCCAGCATGGCATGATGATACACTTCAGGCACGCCTTCGCGCTTTGCCATCTCGAGCAGCGCATTGAGGTGCTCGACGGACCCGTGAGAGCTGTAGAAAGAGACAATGCCAAGAAGATGCAGTCGAGTTCCGTCTTGCTTGGCACCCCGCATCGCCCATAGGAAAGCCTCATTCTCAAAGAAGGATCCGTCCTCGATGGCCTCATCGATCCGAACGCGGTCAGCAAGGATACGGCGCCCTGCCCCGATGTGGCTGTGACCCGATTCAGAATTACCGACCGTGCCTTCGGGCATCCCCACCGCCGGACCGGCCGCCATAAGCCGCGTGGTAGGCCAGTCGCGCTGTAGCGCGTCCATGACCGGGGTATCGGCTTCTATGATCATATTTCCAAGGGCCTCATCGCGCACACCCCAGCCGTCCGCGATGACCAGCAGAACGCGCCGGCGCTGTGCGGGAATAGGCGTGCGCATAAGGCTGGTGCCGGTCATCTCGTCGGGAATCGGCAAATCGAGTAGTTGGAGAATCGTCGGCGCAACGTCAGTGAGCGCCCCGCCGCTGCGCAGCTCAACATCCTTAAGCGACGGGTCGACAACGATGAAAGGTACCAGACTATCGGTGTGGCCCGTGTCCACTGTCCCATCAGGATAGAGCCAGCGCTCTACAGTACCGTGGTCGGCAGTAATGACGGAGACTACGCCCGCCTCCTGGGCCGCAGCAACGACATCGCCGACGCGGCGGTCGACCTCCTCGACAGCGCGCAAGACGGCTTCGCGGTTCTCGACGTGTCCTACAACGTCAACATTAACAAAGTTCACGACGATCAGGTCCAGCTCAGGCTGTGCGAGCGCGCCGATCACCTCTTCCGCCACTGCTGCGGCATTCATCTCAGGAACGGTGCCGTAGTCCGCGACCTCCGGGGATGGCACATTGATCCGACGCTCACCGGGTAATAGCTCATCGCGCTTGCCGTTGAAGAAGAAGCTGACGTGAATGACCTTCTCCGACTCCGTGATCTTGGCTTGCTGCATGCCATGGGCACTGACAACGTCGCCCAATGTGTTTAGTATGTTCCCTTCAGGAGGAAAGGCTACTTTGACCGGTAGATCATGCGAATACTCGATGAGGGTAACGAAGTGAACCTGCATATCGGGGCGCGTGAAATGCGGGAAGTCGGGCGCAACGAAGGCACTTGTCAATTCTACCTCGCGCTCGCCGCGCAAATCGTAGAAGATCACATAGTCACCGTCCTGGATACGTCCCAGGGGAGTCCCTGAAGCATCAGTCCCGACGAGAGGCTCCAACGTCTCATCTTCCTCGCCCCGCTCATAGGCAGACAAAACAGCCTTTGACATTGGAAAACGCTCTGCTTCTGTCATTCCACGGCCTCCACAATTCGATCGATAGTCTAAGGCACACATCGAGATTATAGTCAGAGGCCTTTCACCGTCAAGCAGGAAAGCCCGAGGAGCTGGTCGCCGATCAGAAGAAGAAGTCGCTGAGAAGTTGCGGTATAATAGGCAGCCAAAGCCTATGTGGATTGAATCTGATATCAAGAGTTTGCATCTGACCTCCCACAGCGCTGTCGCTATCGGAGCTTTTGACGGCGTCCATCGCGGCCATCAGGCCCTGATCGGTCGCATGGTCAAGGAAGCTCAACAGCGGGAGTTAGTCCCGCTCGTGCTCACCTTCGACCCGCTCCCCGGGCAGGTGCTTGGTCGCGGCGAATACGAATTACTCACGTCCGTTGGTGAACGTCTGGACCGTATTGCATCACTCGGCGTTGTGGGAACGGTGGTGCTACCCTTTACCCGCGAGCTGATGGCCACTCCTGCCCGCACCTTTGTAGGGTGGATACGAGAACATCTGGCACTGCAGGCTCTCTACGCAGGCCCTGACTTTCAGTTAGGCCGCAATCGCGAAGGGGATATCTCCTTCCTGAAGCGGCTGGGTAGTGAGCTGGGATATCAAGTACATAGGGTCGAAGAGATGGTTTTGTGGAACGGTACACCAATCCGCAGTAGTCGCATCCGCCGGGCGTTAAGGTCCGGCAACATTGAGGAAGCCAATGGGTGTCTGGGCTATGCTTACACATTGGAAGGTATTGTCGAGCACGGAGACAAGCGGGGTCACCAGTTAGGTTTCCCCACTGCCAATTTGGCTATCTCACCAGACCGGCTGCTGCCTGCTAACGGAATCTATGTTTGCCGCGCTCACCTGGCAACTGGGACTTATGAAGCTCTGACGAACGTAGGAACGCGGCCAACCTTCGATCGTGATGGAACTACTGTGGAAGCGTACTTACTGGACTTTTCAGCCGACATCTATGGAGAAGCGATGCAGCTGGAGTTTTTAGCCTATCTTCGGCCCGAACTGCGCTTCGACTCAGCTGAGGCGCTGGTAGCCCAGATGCGCCAGGATGAGATCGAAGGGCGGGCCTGGTTTGCGATGCATCAAACGGAATCAATCGGAAGGTCATAAACCCGCCTCCGGCGCCATCCGGAGAGCGCCGCAACTTCGCGTGCAGCCTGCGACCGCGGAACTCCTTGCGCCAAGTACTCAGCCAATGCAGTGCGAACCTGCTCCTCACTCCAGCGTGCTTCCTCCTCTGAAGCTCCCGCCACTACTAACGTATATTCGCCCCGAGGAGGATGATCAGCCATCCGAGCCAGCGCTCCTTCCAGGTCACCGCGCCATACTTCCTCGTAAAGCTTTGTCAACTCTCGGCAAAGCGCCAGTGGCCGGTTACCGAAAACTGACAGCATGGCGCGCAGCGACTGCTCCAAGCGGTGAGGCGCCTCATAGAAGACGAGCGTCTCCTGCTGGCGCGCCAAGCGCTCTAGAACGGGCCTCGGTCGCTTGCGGGGCAGGAAACCTACGAACAAGAATTGATCCGTGGGTAGGCCCGAAACGACGAGCGCCGCGGTATGAGCCGAAGGTCCGGGCACAGGCACCACCGCAAAGCCCGCCTCGATCGCAGCTTCGATCAAGGGATAGCCGGGATCGGAGATGCCCGGCATCCCGGCTTCAGAAATCAGGGCAACGTCCCTGCCCTCCAACGCAGCGAGGATTTCTCCGATCTTCCGGCGCTCATTGGCCTCAAAAAGCGAGGTGACCGGCGTCTCAATCCGATAATGCTTCAGCAGCATGCCAGCTTTGCGCGTGTCCTCGGCAGCAATGAGCTGCACCTCTTGAAGGACTCGCAAGGCCCGGAGTGTAATGTCCTCCAGATTGCCGATCGGGGTACCGACTACATAGAGTCTTCCCATCCCCCTCCAGTGTGATCTGTCGGACTCAGCCCACTATGATTTTGCCCTCGCGCATCACGGTTCACTGTGCACGTCAATGGTTCTTTGTGAAGACGATCCGCGCAAGAGCGGTAGAGCAGTATCCCGGAAAGTCTAGCACGATCTCCTGCGATATGGGAGGATGATTGCCGTCCTTGGCGTGGATCTGTACCCGGAAAACGCCAGAAACCGCCATCGGGGCATTGTTGAAGAATTGTTCCCATCCGGAGTCACCATAGAGCGGTTTGTCTCCAGAGTAGACCACAACGTCGATGCCTCCACCCCAGACGTGGATCGGATATCCCGTGAGGTGTTTGCCATCGATATCCACCACAACGCCGGCAACGCCCGACCAGGCACAGCCGTAATAGGGCGTTTCATACTGCAGTTCGTAGGTAAAGGGATGTGGCGATCGCGTGGCCCGCGGCGGCACGGGAACGGGCGTGGCCGGTTCAGGCGTAGGCGTATCGGGTTCAGGCGTGGGCGGGGGCTCCGTAGGATCCAGCGTCATGGTAGGCTCCGGCGTCGGTGTGACCGTAGGCGTGAAGCTGGGAGGTGGCGTGGGGGTGGACGTAGGTGTCACCGTGGGAGTCCAGGTCGCCGGAAGCGTTCGCGTGGGCGGGGGTAACGGCGTCTCTGTCGCAACAATCAGCTCTCCAACCTGCGGAGGAAGAGGGTTGAGCCTCGAGTACGGATTAACGGCGATCGCGACGTAACCGAGCACCATCAGAAGGGTTAAGCCGAGGAAGACCAGAGTTAGTAGATTGAAAACGCGGTCTCGCAAATCCATAGCATCCTCCTACGTGACTGTTATGGTGTGACGAATACTTGGATATGGGCCGAAGTCCGCAACTCATCAAGCCAGGTCTGCGCAACCTGCTCCCGCAGTAGGTGCACATTCTCGGGCGAAATCTCTTGATTTGCGCGCTCCACGACCTGTACGATATGGTACCCTAACTCGCTACCCACCACGTCGCTCAGTTGACCGGGCTGCAGCACAAATGCCGCAGCTTCCACCTCTTGTGAGGTCAACACCCCTTTTGGGAAGAAGCCCAAGTCGCCACCAAGATCTCGGGTGCTGATGTCCTGGGAATATGTGCGCGCCAGTGAGGCGAAATCGGCGCCGGCCTGGAGTTGATCCAGAATGCGCCGGGCCTCTGCCTCGGTCGCGACCAGGATATGGCGAGCAGCGACGTGCTCCTGGACGGCCGGCACAGCGGCATCGGCGATGTGATTCACCATCTGCGTCGAGATCATCTCGCTCCGCAGACGCTCGTGCATCTCGTCCAATGTGATACCTTGCTGAGCCAACCAGTCGTTGAGCATCTGTTCGCCGACATCCTGACGAAGTGACTCAATCGCAGCCTCAACGTCATCATCCGTGATGATAATGCCCTGGTCAGCGGCTGCCTGTTCTGTGAGTATTTGGCCAACCATCAGGTCCAGGACCCACTGCCGCCCCTGCGTCACAGCCGCCTGACCTTCGGGTGTAGTGGCATCTTGCCCTTGACCGGCGGCCATCATATCCGCTTCGTAGAGCGCAACCTGTCGCTCATACTCGGCCAGCGTAATTGGCTCTCCATTGATGATGACAGCGAGTGGCTCCGCCGGCGCGGTAGGTTCCGGTGTAGCCGGAAATGGAGTCGCAGTGGCGGCTTCGATAGGCTCGTCTGTGGCAGACGGTATCCCTTCTGCAGGTGCCGGTGTGATCGTCGCACAGGCGGAAACCAGGATCAAGAGCAGCATTAAGAACAACGCTTTGAACGATTTCATTCATCTCCTCTCAACTCGGGTCGCATCATACATTATTATAGACCCAGGATGATTTTAACGCAATTCTAATCCAACATCGGTGAGACGTTGTCTGACCTTGCCCTGCGCCTATTTATGGCTACAATCGCTGCATAGGATCCGGTAAAGAGCACAGAAATCGCCGCAGCGAGAACAGGTAAGCTAGCAGGCAGACAAGACGGGAACGATATGATGTCGCAAGAAGTTCGCATACCTATCAATACGAACACTCAGATAAGACAGCTCGACCCCGTTCACGATATGCCCGAGGTACTTAATCTGATCGAGCTTGGTTTCCAGGCCGAACTTGACCCGCAAGGGTGGAAGATGCTCAAGCAAATGCGCCGGGTCTATAGCCCAGGCAATGTGACGCAATCGCTCTACGGACGGGCTACGGGCACGACGGGTTTTGTGTGGGAACAGGATGGACACATCGTCGGTAACCTTTCAATTCGCCACGCCTCTCCCCGCAGTGCTCGTGGACAGCTCATCGGCAACGTGGTCGTCCACCCGGAGTATCAGGGCCAGGGCATTGGGCGGGCCCTGATGGAAAAAGCCCTCTCAGACGCCCGCGACTCCGGCGCGCGATGGCTCGGCCTCGAAGTCCGTGCCAACAATACGGTGGCTCATGTACTTTACGAGCACCTCGGATTTCGAGTGGCAGGCACCACGGAACATCTCATACGTCCTGCAGGTGTGCACTGGCCTGACTGTCGGCGTCCTGATCGAGATTGGCGCCGAGCGTCCTCTGGAGACAGCGTGCACTGGAAAAGGCTCGCTACGCTTAACTACAGCTACAATCAGCGACTGATTCTTGAGATACGGGACAGTATCTACGAGTATGGTGGCCTTGAGAGACGGCTCAATCTCTGGCTCCACGGTAGACACGAAAAAGCTTGGGTTCACGAAGATACCACCGGCAACATCGATCTCGCGGCGCACATTGAAGTCGAGAAACGCTACCGGTTTCATACGTGGGACCTCCTGATGCATCCCGATCTGCGCTCCTCGCAAGGCCATGAGCTAGTCGCGAGATGCCTAACAGGCACACGGAGCTTCCCTACTTGGCCCGTGATTGCCATCATTCCTAACCAAGACACGCTTGTGGCGTCCCTCCGCGATGTCGACTTCCAACACCACCGAACGCTACATCAGATGATTCTCGAGTTCTAGAGAAACTGCTCAATCGATATATAGGTTACACCTGCAGCGGCTGCAGCGGCAGCGTCGGTTTCATAGTCACCCACAAACACTGCTTGCTCCGGCGGCAGTTCGTAGTAGGCACAAGCGGCATGCAGCATCTCGGGTCCCGGCTTGCGCCACCTGGGATCGGCCGAGAGGTGAAGATCTAAAGGCTCGCCTGCAGCTTGGAAAGCCCGAATGAGCTGTGTGTACGCCGAAGTATCCAAGGACAGTCGGGGATCCCCCACTGAAACAAACCAGGGGATTGTCGCGAGTTGCGGCAACACTTTGGCTATCTCCCGAAAGCGCTCGCCCAGCTCTCGGGGTTGCGGATACTTTCCATCTCCGGTTGCAAGGCCCCAAGCCGGCCCCGCTTGATTTGTCGCTACCGCCATGACGTGACCCTCAGCCTGCAACTTGGCGAGCCGCACCGGAATGCCATCGAGGGGCCTAATGCCATAAGTCTCGACCAAAGTTCCATCTAAATCAAAGATGTACAGCATTCGCAGTCTCCAGCTTGGCCTTAGTTGGGCGCAGGATTTCGCTGCCGCATTACTTCATAGAGGGCTATCGATCCCGCGACAGCCGCATTCAACGAGTTGATCTGACCCCACATTGGAATACGGATGATCCAATCACAGCGATCACGCACCAGCCGCCGGAGTCCTTCCGACTCGCTTCCCACTACCAGGGCCAGTGGTATGGTCAGATCGATATCGGTATATAACTGAGCTGAAGCATCATCCTCCAGGCCCGCTATCCAGAGATCATGTGACTTCAGGCGCTCCATTTCCTGCGGCAGATTGGTA